>NZ_JBEOXF010000041.1:0-70525 GCF_040296405.1 Streptomyces sp. NPDC002133
ATCCCCGCCCGCCGCTGGCCGGCCCGGTTACCCGTCGGGGCCTGCTTGCCCGGCAACTGTGCCGCCGGGGCGGGCGGGGGCCTTTACCCCTCCTGCCTTCGGCGGGGGGAGAACCGGCGCCGCCTCACCTCACACCGCCAGTGGCTCCAGGTCCCGGTGGATCCTGCGCTCGTCCCGCGCGATCCTCGTCATCACATGGTCGTCGCCCAGCAGCCGCCCCAGCTCCTCGACGGTCTCCGTGCGCAGCGCCGCCGCCTCGTCCTTGCGGCCCAGCGCGCCGAGCGTGACGCACATGTTGGAGGCGACGGCGAGGGTCTCCGGGTGATGGGCGCCCAGCACCTCGCGGAGTTTCCTGACCGCGCGCCGCTCGGTGTCCAGTGCCGCCTCCAGTTCACCCATGTCCGCACGGGCGTTGGCGAGATTGACCGTGCAGAACAGGGTGTGCGGATGGGCACTGCCGAGGATGTCCGTCATCCTCCTGATGGTGGGCTGCAGCAGCTCCTCCGCGAGATCGGGGGCACCGCAGCCCCAGTGGTAGATGCCGAGGTTGTTGATCGCGGCGAGGGTGTACGGGTGTTTCTCGCCCGGCACCTCCATGTACTGGTCGACGACCTCCTGTGCCAGATCCCTCGCGGCGACGGGCTCCCCGGCCGCGAACAGGTCGGCCGCCAGGTTCAGATCGCAGGCCAGCGAGTCCGGGTGGGCGTAGGTGTACTTGGCGCGGTAACGGTTGCGCGTCGCGGTGGTGAGCCGGCGTGCGTCCTCCGCCCTGCCGGCCTTGCGCAGTGACACGGCAAGGCTCTTCGCCGCCGCCAGCGTGCCGGGGAAGGCCCGGCCGAGCGTCTCCTTGTAGACGTCGTAGGTACGCGAGAGCAGCGCCACCGAGTCCTCGTACCGGCCGACCTCCCGCAGGTCGCGGGCGAGCGAGGTGGCCGAGGAGAGGGTGTACGGGTGCTCGGGGCCGAGCACCTCGGTGCGCCGGTCGAAGACGTCCTGGTCGATCTCGCGGGCGCGCGCGTACTGGCCGACCATGCGCAGGTTCAGCGCGAGGTTGTTGGCGGCGGCCAGGGTGCGCGGGTGGGACTCGTGGAAGATCTGGCTGAAGCCCTCGTGGGCCTCGGTGGCCAGTTCCATCGCCTTGCCGTACTGGCCGAGCGTGCCGAGGTCCATCGCGAGGCCACTGGTGGTCATGTACGTGTGCGGATGGGACGGGCCGAGGACGGCCTGCTGCCGCTCCAGGGTCACCTCGTCCAGCTCCCGCGCCTCCACGTAACGCCCCTGGGAGCGCAGGATGTTGGAGAGGTGGAAGCGCAGGTACAGATACTGCAGGTCGTCGTTCCCGAGCATGTCGCGCCAGGAGTCGCGCAGTTCCTCGGCGAGCACCCCCGCGGTCTGCCAGTCGCCGCGCTTCCACAGATAACGCACGCGGTCGATGAGCAGCCGCCTGGTCTCCGGCTCCTTGCAGAAGCGGGCCTCCGAGGGGCCGAGGTGCGGCCAGATGGTGTTGAACCGCGGCCAGGTCTCGGGGTTGTCGATCGGCTCGTCGTCGTCGGGGCGTGCCCCGGCGAGGACCCGGTGGACGGCGTGCCGCGCGTCCATCTGCTCCTCCTCGCTGAGCTGGGCCCGGATGACGGCCTGGACCAGCCGGTGCACCTGGATGGAGTTGGAGACCTGGTCGACCTTGGCGAGGGCGAACCGGCCGATCTCCCGGATGACCCGGCCCAGCACGAGCTTCTCCTGGAGGGAGGAGTCGTACGGCTTGAGGGCTTCGATCATCTCCTTGCTGTAGAGGAGGTTCGCGGAGATCGGCTCGGGTGCGAAGAACGCACAGAGCTGGAGCAGCCGCACGGCCGCGGGTGAGCGTTCCTTGAGCCGCTCGATGGAGACGTTCCAGGTCGCGGCGACCGGCTCGGGATAGCCCACGGGCTGGTTGAGCGCGAGGACGCTCGGGGCCTGCTGGGCCAGCTGCTCCAGATACGCGGCGACGGGCGTCGCGGTCTCGGCGATCCACGCGGCGGCCTGCTCGACGGCGAGCGGCAGGTCTCCGACGGCGCCGGCGACCTGATCGGCGTCGTCGAGCGTCAGCCCGGGGGCGCGGCGCTGCAGGTGCTCGACGGACTCCTCGCGCAGGAAGACGTCGACGGGCAGCGCGTCGCCGTACTGGGACCAGGTCTGGTTCCTGGAGGTGACCAGGATGTGTCCGCCGCTCGGGAAGAACTTCTTCAGCAGCTCGGGGTCGTCGGCGTTGTCGAAGACCAGCAGCCAGCGCGAGGTCGGTACGCCGCGCCGCAGCAGGTCGACGGCCTCCTGGGAGGCGGCTGCCATGTCCTCGCCGCCCTGGGCGCCCAGCCGGGTGGCGAGTTCGGCGAGACCGGCGACGACGTCGTCGGGCTGCTCGGACGAGATCCACCACACCAGGTCGTAGTCGGCCATGAAGCGGTGCACGTACTCCAGCGCCACCTGGGTCTTTCCGACACCGCCGAGACCGTACAGCGTCTGGGGCTGCGGCAGGACGACCGCCATTCCGCCGCCGAGCTGGTCGCGCATCCGCTCCAGGACGACGGAGCGTCCGGTGAAGCCGGGGTTGCGGGGCGGTGCGTTCCAGATCTTGGGGACGGTGCCGGGGAAACGGGGTCCCGGCGGGACGCCGTCGGAGAGCTGCACGGGCCGGTCGAGGGCGCGCAGCAGAGCGGTGGTGGCGTGCACCTCGTCGAGGCGGAAGAGGTCGACGGGGTTGCGGTCGATGTAGGGGGTGGTGAGGCGTACGTCGCCGACGCGCAGCGGCAGCAGATGGCGTCGGCCGCCGCCGGGGTCCTCGGATGCGGCGCGCTCCCACACCTCCATGGCACGTGAGGACTTGAGGTAGGCGCTGGAGAGCAGCACGACGGTGCGGGCGGCGGTCTCGGCGGCGTGCGCGGCCGTGCCCTCCTGCGGCGGCTCGGCGGAGACGTCGCGCGGGACGACGCGGAAGCCGGCGCGGGTGAGGACGGACTCGATCCAGTCGGCCCACATCCGGTTCTCGGCCACGTAGCTGAGGAAGAGGTCGGCAGGCAGGGCGGGCCGGCGGCGGGTGAAGGCGTCCCTGATCCGCAGCCTGACCTCCTCGCCCACCGCGGGCATGGAGGTGACCTCCCCGTCGGTGATGACGGTCGTGAGCCGCTCGAAGGCGGAGAGCAGGGAGTTGGTGAGCCCGGTCTCGTCGCCGAAGGTGGCCAGGGTCTCCTCGTATGCGTAGTAGGGGCGGTACGGGATCTCCACCGCGCCCCAGTAGGAGGTGAGTTCGTCGCCGGCGAGGCCGGTCGGGAAGCGGTCGAACTTCAGCCGGGCCAGTGCCCGTCCGGCGTCGGCCTTCTCCTTCTCACCCTCGTCGATACGCATCGGCACGGGGAAGATCCGGATGCCGCGGCCGCTGTAGCGCTCGTCGATCTGGCGGGCGACGGCCGCCGCGCCGTCGATGGACTGGTCGCTGAGGGTGAAGCAGTCGACAAGGACGTCGGGCAGATGGACGGTGCAGATGTCGGCGATGTCGCTGAGGCCGGTGCGACTGTCGATGAGGACGTAGTCGTAGTTGGCCTTCATGTCGTCGCGCAGCGCGTCGAAGAAGTGCCCGCCGCCGAGGCGGTCGTAGAAATTGTCCCAGTCGAAGGTGGAGACGGTCGCCGAGTACTCGCGGTTCTGCTTGCCCGCGGAGACGAAGTCGAGGGTGCCGCCCTCGGGGAACTCCCAGCCCAGGGCCTCGGGCGTGAGGGAGACGGCGTGCGGCTGGATGCGCGCGTAGTCGCGGTGCCAGTCGTCGGGGCGCTGCACCGGACTGGTGGCGGCCCAGGCGTATTCGGTGATCAGGTCGATCACACCGGTGGTGGCCCCGAGCGTCGAGGGGTCGAGGAAGGGGTGGAAGAAGCGGTGCAGACCGGGGGCCTCGAGGTCCCAGTCGACGGCGAGGACCCGCCTGCCGTTCGCGGCGAGTATCCAGGCCGTGTTGGCCATGGCCATCGTCCGGCCGGTGCCTCCCTTGTAGCTGTAGAAGGTGACGATGCGTCCGTCACGACTGGCTGTCATCCGTGTCCTCCGCATCGGGCGCCTGGTCGAGCATGTCGTGGATGAAGTGCGTGGTGGCGTACTCGGCGGCCATCGGGCCGCGCAGCCGGGGGCGTTCGGTGTGGCTGCCGCCGGCGGGTGGGTAGACCTGGGCGTGTCTCAGGTACTGCTGGGCGGCGGCCTCCACCACCTGGGGGAGGATCTGGCCGAAGGCCTCCATGCTGGGTACGCCGCGGGCTGCGGCCCGGCAGGCGGCCCGGCCCTGGCTCAGTTTGGTGGGCAGGGTCGCCTCGAGTTTGGCGGTGAGTTCGCTGTCGGCGGCCCGGCTCTGGTGGTCGTCGCGGTTCCAGGGGACGACCACACTGACCCAGGGGCGGTGCTCGGCGTCGAAGGCGGCGAGCCGTGTCCTTCTCTCCTCGTCCTCCAGGGCCCAGCGGTCGATGAGGAGCAACTCGGGCTGCACCGGCGGCTGCTTGGCGTCGCCGGGTGAGGCGTCGAGGTCGAAGGAGGTCACGGTGGCCTGGTAGTTGAGGGAGCGGACCAGGTCCTGTGCGACGTAGCCGAGGGGCCGGGCCGCTTCCGGGTGGTACGGGTTCCAGTCCTGCGGCATGTCGCCGTAGTAGGCGGGGTCGCGGCCCTCGGGCAGTTCGTGCCGGGTGGGAGCGGCGACCGTGACCTGGATGGGCCGGGGGCCGCTGCTGCGGGAATCGGCCGGGTCGGGTGTGCCGAAGGCGCTGGGTGCCTGCCGGTAGTCGAGGGGCCTGCTGGGCCCGACCCCGGCGGTGTCGGCGACGCTGACGATGCGCTTGGCGAGTTCGTAGACCGCGCGCTCGTACTCCTCGGCGAATATGCGGAGTTTGATGAGCCCGTAGAGGCCGTCGGTGACGTACCGGTCCCCGAAGGCGCGGTGGTTGAACTGCAACCGCTCGGCAGGGCCCGGGAGTTGTTCGGGGGGCATCGGCACCCACAGGGCGGGCACGATGGCCTCGGCCGGCCGGTTGTTCTTGGCCTGGTGGTAGATGGCCCGCTGGGCGAACGCGTACCACTCCTTCCCGCACATCTCGCTGGCGAAGTAGCGCGGCGAGAACAGCGGTACGAAGACGCGGCAGGTGGCGAGCACTTCGCCGAGCCGCTCCGACCAGCCCTCGCCCGAGCGTATCTCCCGGTCCATGAAACCGGCCGGAGCACCGGCCGGCAGATCGGTCATGGCCATCACGTGGCCGCACAGATCGCGGAACAGCCGCTCGACCCACATATCGGGGTCGGGGCCTCCGGCTCCGTACCTCGGCGTGTGCGCATAGCTCAAGAAGAAGTACGGCCGATGGTCCGCCGCCCGTTGTTGCGATGACGCTTGCACACGACCCCCGTCCTGGTCCTGTGTGAACACCCGCACTCACGGATGATGAAGTACGAGCGAATTAATCATTCCGGAGCAGACCGGCTCCATCCCCCCATCGGTCAGTCAATCAGGGCCGCTTTTCGGTCATCCACGCCACGGCATGGTCCACCGCATCCCTGATCGAGAACAACCTTGCGATCGTTCTCCCCAGTTGCCCCTTCTGACCACGATTCTCATCGATGGCCTCGAAGGCGTCTCCGATGACGCCGAAATCGCTGTCGTCCAGCGTGACGTCCTCGTATTCCGTCCATTCCGGACCGTCCGCCCCACGCACCACACAGCGATAGCGCCGCGCCGGTGCACCGATGCGATATTCGGCGAGATGAAAGGCGGTGCAGACCGCGAAGCCCACATTGATCAACAGCACCCGCGCTCCCGCCCGATAAAGGGCTCCCATCGGGGAATCCTCCCCGTAATGCGAGTTCAGGGGGTGTTCGGCGAGCAGTTCCTCCGCCCGGCGGCCCAGCGCGGCGAAGGAGACCTGCGGGTGCGTGCTGCGGACGGCGCCCGGAGCGGTCCGTACGGACTCGGCCAACCGGCCCATACCCGTGGAGGGCGTCGTGGCGGGGTCGAAGGCCGGCATCGTGGCCCGGAAGGCCGCCGCCTGTGTGGGTGTCATACCGGCCACCTGCTGCAGATGGACGCTGGACGTGTCCGAGTTGTCGGTGGTGAAGGCGGGCACGACCAGCGTGCCGTCCTCGCCCACCGCCGCCAGCAGCGCGTCGCGCAGCGTCGCGGCGTCGAGGCCGGTACCGCTGAGCGAGGCGTGGACGAGCACCACGTCCCCCGCCGACAGACCGAGTTCCACGAGCTCTTGCGCGAGCTTGTCCCCCTCAGGCGCCACGGGCGGCCTCTTCCCCCAGCTGTGCCAGCAGGCGCTTGCCGTCGAGGGTCAGTTCCGGCGCGTGCTCCAGGGTCTCGACGGCCCGCAGGGCCGCCTCGGCGCTGCCCGGCTCGAAGGCGGCGAGCCCCGCCCGCTCATAGGCTCCCGCCAGCAGCTCCGAAACCGGGACCGGCGCCTCCTGCCACGGGGCGGGATGGGTCCACCAACCGTCCCCGGCATGGAGGTCGGTGACGTCCAGCAGGGCGCTCAGCCGCGCCCGCCGGTGGCCGCGCAGCAGTGCGAGCGCCAGCTCCCGCGCGTCCCCGTGCAGGGGCAGGCCGAGCGCGCCGAGCCCGTGGCGGCCGACCGCGGGCCCGTCACCGGCCGAGAGGGCCAGGGGGGTCAGCGTGGACAGTGATCCGGCGGCGGCCACGGCCTGCTGCGGCACCCGCTCCCGCAGCAGGCTCCAGGCGTCGGCCAGCCGTCGCGTCCAGTCGGCCGCCTCGTCGAGGCCGAGCCGTGGCAGGACCGGTACGCCGAAGCAGTTCCGGTACGGGTCGAGGTCGTCGATCGCGAGATCCGGCGCCCCGTCCCGGCCGAGCCGGCGCACGGGCCGCCAGTCGGCGGCGGGTTCGTCGAGCCGGTCGATGCGCCGCTCGACGCCACCCGCCCGCACCAGCAAGCCCTTCTCGACGGGGCGCACCTCGGCGGTGCCGCGCTCCGCGACGTCGGTGAACCGCAGCTCGCCGAGGGCCGGCAGCAGCAGCGCACCGTTCTCGTACGGCACGTGCACGGACAGATCGGGCCCGCCCCGTACGACGGCGACGGCGACGGACGCGGACAGCCGGGCGGCCGGAGCGGCGGTGGCGCCCGGCCGTTCCTCCTGCAGGGCGTCCAGGGCGTCGAGCAGCCAGCTGCGCGTGTACGGATGGGCCATCACGTCGTCGAGGCCGCCGCCGTCGGCGCGCTCGACGGCGGCCGTGAGCTCCCAGGCGCGATCCCAGTCCTCGCCGCCCCGCCCGGCGAGCTCGCTGTTGAGGCCGGCGAGCAGCAGCCAGGTCAGCTCGTGCTGTTCGGTGCCGAGAGCCGCGTCGTCGGCCACCGCGGCCGACACGGAGGCGGCGGAGGTGCGCAGCTCGATGCCGCGGACCAGGGCCTCCAGATCGGTGCAGTACACGGAGGTGTTGTCGAAGTCGGTGCCGGTGCGGTACCGGTGGGTGTAGAGGCCACCTCCGCACGAACGTACGACAGGGCACTTGCGGCAGGTCTCGCTGACGCCGGCGAGGCCCAGTTGGCGGGCACGCACGCCGGGATGGGCCGCGACCTCGTCGAAGGAGTGCGTGAAGACGTCGAAGCCGGTGGCCGCGGCGCCCTCGTAGGCGCTCTTGAGGGAGTCGACCTGCTCGAGAGTGCCGTCGGTCTCGACGACGACGAGATCGGTGGGGGCGAGGCCCAGCGACTCGGTGAGGCTGGGGCCGCCGGAGAGCGTGGACAGGACCGACTCGAAGAGCCGCACCGGAACGCGGCGGCCCTGCCGGTCCCAGCGATCGAAGACGGTGAGGATCCAGGCGGCGTACGCCGTGGGCGAGCCGTCGGGTCTCGGGGGCGGTTCGTCCCAGGTGGCGTGCGGCAACAGGAAGTCGATGCGCGGGGGGTCGAGCTCCATCAGCGCGTCGAGGATGGCGACGGGGTCGTTCGCCACGTCGATCGTGCAGAGGAGGCCGAGGTTGAGATGGCGGTAGCGGTCCTGGGCGAGCAGTTCCACGGCCCGGATGACGAGGGGGTGGCTGCTGCGGCCGTCCGCGAAGCGGCGGTGGCGGTCGTTGGCCGCCTTGTCACCGTCGAGGGAGATGCCCACCTTGACGTCGAACTCGTCGAAGAGGTCGAGATAGCGGGGGCTGAGTTGCAGACCGTTCGTGTGGATCCGCAGGTCGAGCGCGGCGACGCCGTCGAGGGCTTGCGTGAGCTCCTCGCAGATCCGTCGTAACCGGGCGGGGCCCGCCAGCAATGGCTCCCCTCCGTGCAGGATCACTGACACGGAGGGCAGTGCATGGTCCCTTGCGTGCTCGGCCAGTCGCCGGGCCGTCTGGAGAATCGCTTCGTCAGAGATAGTTTTCGGGCGGGTTCGCCAGCTCTGATCTGCGTGTTCGTAGATATAGCAGTGGTCGCATGCGAGATCGCACCTGCTGTGCACCTTCAGGACGATCTCACGGAATGGGACCAGGGGTCCTGTCATTCCACCAGTCTAGGGTCAGGCCGCACGGCCTGACGCCCGACTAGAGGGCCGAGTTGAAACTCGACACCCGGGCGGAACGGTCGACGGCAGCGGGACGCACGCGGCCCAGCTTCCTGGCGGCATCGGCGCCGCGCACGTCGATCTCGGTGACAGGCACACGATTCTTCTTCGCGGCGGCGAAGGTGGCTGAGGTCTGGAAGGTCACGACGGCCGTCCTAGGTGATGTTGTGCGAACAAGGAACCGCACCATTGCAGTGCTGGCGGCACGACTTTACTCTCATGGCCACCCACAGCAACTCGGCACGTTGAGCTGAGACAGAAGCGTTGCGCGAGTATTCCCCACCCCGTACGGAACAAGCCATTCCATCGATCGAGTGAAGCCAAATCCGCCGAGGGGGGTGCACATGGCCGGTAAAGATGGCCATCTGCAAAGCATGGTCCTTCGAAACGCTGATCTGCCGGTTCTCTTCCACCGCACGGACGAGACGGCCATCACACGGCAACGGGAGGCCGTCAACGGCACCCGGCTGCAGCTGCTCCTCCTCGTCCTCGGTGCCGCGCTGGCAGCACTGCCGTGGCGGGGGGCGATCGGCGACTCCTTCCAACTCATGGGCGCAGTCAGCGCGTTGGCGTATGCGGGCGTCCTCGTCGTCGGCTTCCGCACGTCCCGGCACCGAGCAAAGTCGCATTGGCAACTCAACCGCTCCGCAGCGGAGTTCATCCGCTCCCTGTGCTGGCGGTACGCGGTCCACGGAGCACCCTTCGACACCAACTCCCCCGAACCAGATCGGCTGTTCACCACCCGGCTGGAGGAGGGCCTGCAGGAGCTGCGGAAGGTGGGCTGGGTGGACCCGCGGGAGAACGGGGAGAGCGCCGCGGGTTCGGAGCTCATCACCACACCGATGCGGCTGCTGCGGGAGAAGGCCTTCACCGTGCGCAAGGAGACGTACGTACGCGACCGGCTGATCGAGCAGCGAAACTGGTACCACCGGCGCGCGGAGGTCTCCCGGCGCGCCACCGTGCTGTGGCAGGTCACCATCGCCCTGCTCACGCTGCTGGCCCTGTTCTTCGGCATCCTGCGCACCTTCACCGTGACGGACTCGACCGAGCCGCTCGGGCTGCTGTCGGCGGCCGCGGCGGCGTGTCTGGCGTGGAGCGAGATCCGCCGGCACCAGCCGCTGATCGCGGCCCACTCACTCGTGGAGGAGGACCTGGCCGCGATCCATATCGCCATGGAGACCTCGGTGAACGAGCAGCAGTGGCCGTCGGCCGTCTACGAGACCGAGCGGATCGTCTCACCGCAGCACACGGACTGGCTGGTGCGACACAGGAGTTGACGTCGTCTCAGCTGCGCTCGACGCCGTCCCGCCAGATCACCGTGACAGGCTTGCCCCGCTCGCGCGCGTACCGGACGATGTCGCCGGTACCGCCGAGCCCGCGGGCGGGGCGGCCGTCCCAGACCGCGAGCAGCCGGTCGCAGTTGTCGGCGATATAGGCACCGGCCGCGTAATAGGCCTCGTCCGTGGAGTGCGAGTAGGCCATCCGGACCTCCTGGGTGGCGCGGCCCTTGAGCCGGAGGTAGCAGGCCAGTGCCTCGGGTTCGGCGAACCCCTCCTCGTAGTCACCGCTCGGGATCACCACGGTCAGCTCGGCGCCACAGTCCAGAGCGATGTCGGCGAAGAGCTGGTCGGCGCCTTCGGCGAGGCTGGAGAGGGCGACCATGGCGCCCTCGTGGCCGCACAGCGTCGCTTTCATGACGGCCAGGACATGGGCCATGGCCTCGGGCGGAATGATCCTGTGGCCGGTCACCCCGATGCGCTTCATCCGCCCCCCGATCCCTCTGTGGCCGACCGCTCTGCCATCCTCTCAAAAGTGTGCAATACGTTCGAGCCCCCGCCCAAGGTCCGGGCGGGGGCTCTGTGCGTTCGGATCACCGTGCGTTCGAATCACCGTGCGCTCGGATCGATGGGCGCTCGGATCGATGGGCGCTCGGATCAGTGGCGCTCGGATCAGTAGACGCTGACGCCGTAGGCGCTGAGGGCCTCGGTGACCGGCTGGAAGAAGGTCGTGCCGCCGGAGCTGCAGTTACCGCTTCCGCCGGAGGTCAGGCCGATGGCCCGGCTGCCGGAGTAGAGCGGGCCGCCACTGTCACCGGGCTCGGCGCACACGTTGGTCCGGATCATGCCGTAGACGATGTCACCGCCGCCGTAGTTGACCGTGGCGTTGAGGCCGGTGACGGTCCCGCTGTGGGTACCCGTCGTGGAGCCGCGCCGGGTCACGGACATACCGACGGTGGCGTTGGCCGCACTGGTGATGTCGACACTGCCGACGGTGCCAGGCTTGGCGATCGACGTGTTGGTGTAGCGGACGATGCCGTAGTCGTTGACCGGGAAGCTGGAGCCCGCGGTCGGTCCGAGGACGGTGGTGCGGGCGGAGTTGGCGTACCAGGTGCCCGCGCCGTCGGTGCAGTGACCGGCGGTCAGGAAGTACGACGTACCGGCGCTGTCACGGACGTTGAAGCCGAGGGAGCAGCGCCAGCTACTCGCATAGATGGCGTCACCGCCGGAGATCAGTTTGGAGAACGTGCCGGAGGTGCGCTCGATGCGGAGCGCGGCGGCGTTGGTGCCCGCCTCCCGCTTGATCTCGGCGATCTCGGCCTTGGAGACGGTGGAGTCCACCGTGACGACCAGCGTGTTGGTCGCCTTGTCGATGTGCCAGGCGGTACCGGCCACATCGGCGTCGAGCACGGCGTCGCTCGCGGCGGAGAGCTGCGTCGCGCTGAAGGTGCGGGGAGCCTCGTCGGCACTGGCGGTGGGGACGGCCAGCGCTGCGGCGGCGACGAGGCCGGTGGTGACGGCGAGCAGACGGGTTCGTCTCGCGACGCCGCTACGGGGGGTGGTGCGCTTGATCCTCACTTCTCGTTCCTCCCGAGGGGAATCGGGGGCCCGGCTGTGGGGTGACGGGCCCGTGAGGCGCAGTCAGCAGACGCCGGCGAATGTCCGGATTCCGGATCCGCCGTGGCCCTGACAAGCGCTTCTCGGGAGTATTCGGGGCGTCAACAACCCGCGCAAGGGCGCCTTTCGGCCGCCTGCGCCGCTCCATGCCCACATGCCCCGGGCCGTGGGTGCTCCGGCCGGGGCTGGGAGTGCTGCTGTCACCTGAGACGGATCAGCGGGCGAGCAGGTTCCGGTCGCCGGCGGTGACTTCCGCGGGAAGTGTGTTGCCGGGGGGCGGGAAGGGACAGGTGAAGCAATCGGCGAGGGCGCACGGCGGAAGTGTCGCCGGGTTGAGATCGACGGTCACCGAGCTGTCGTCGGCAGGCGCCTCGGGGCGCAGGAAGCGAAAGCGGTAACTGCTGGCCCCGCTGGTGGCGTCGGCGAAGACGGCCCACAGCGAGCCGTCGGACGCGACGGCGGCCCGGAGGCTGTGCGCCACGCAGCCGAGTTCGAAGACGATCTCGCCGGACAGGCCCGGCCCGCGCTGCCGTCCGTCGGCCAACTCCACCCGCACGGTGCGCTGTTCACCGTACGGACGGAAGGTGCCCGGCATCGTCCAGCGCGGGTGGTACGGCGACGTCTCGATGCCGTGGAACGTCCTGCGCGCCGGAGAGTCCGGGTCGAAGTCCCCTACCGCGAAGAGCCCTTCGCCGTGCAGGACGACCAGTCGGCGCTTGCCGTGCGCGACTCGCGACGCGTGCACCGGAGCATGGTCCACGCCGGGCCTGGCCTGGCCTGGCCTGGCCGGTCAGGGGCTGTCCGTCCTCGCCGATGGCGGTCGGCACCACCTCGTCGCCGTCCTCGCGCCGCTCTCCGGGGACGGCCGGAATTCGACCTTCCGGGACGTCGGAAAGCCTGGGGGCACCTCACGCCGAAGACAGGGGGAGGGTGCCGCGCGGGGAGAGCGGTCCGTACGGTCCCGAGATGGTGGCGACGCGCTCCTCGTGCCAGTGCTTCCGGTCCTGCTGCGGATCGGCGCTCATGCCGGTCAGCCCTTCCACACCGGCTCGGCGAGCCCCAGATGCGACCGCAGGGTCGTACCGGTGCAGCGCGTGCGGAAGGCTCCGCGTTCCTGGAGGAGCGGCACGACCTGGTCGACGAAGTCGTCGAGGCCGCCGGGGGTGAGGTGCGGGACGAGGATGAAGCCGTCGGCCGCCTCCGTCCGTACGTACTCGTCGAGGGCCGCGGCGACGCCCGCAGGCGTACCGATGGAAGGACTGCCGCGCGGTGGTCTCGATGACCGTCTGCCGGATGGACAGGCCCTCGGCCTCCGACACGGATGTCCCGACCCATTCCGCGGTACCGGCCCCGCACCAAGCCCGCCCGGCACGTGAGGACGGGCACCTGGGTCGACCGGGCGGTACCGGTCACGTCCACGGAGGTCCGGCGTGGCCGAGGCCCGCCGCGAGCCGCTAGCAGCCGTCGCAGGGGCAGCAGCAGTCGCAGCTGCAGTCACAGTCGCACTTGTGGCAGCAGCCCTCCCGCTTCTTGCGGGACCACGGACCCTCGTACTCCTCCGCGCAGCACATCTTGCACGTGCAGCACAGGCCGATGAAGGCCCCGCAACCCGCCCAGAAGCCGCGCGGCTTCGGACGGTGCGCATCACCGGCGCCGAACTGGGGCGGCAGCCCGCCGGGGCCGCCGGGACCACCGGCGCCGCCGGGAATGCCCGAGCCGCCGCCGTACGGATTGTTCGACCCGTACGGGCCGCCGCCCGGGGTGCCGGCACCTGCGTAGGGGTTTCCCTGCGGCGGCTGCTGTCCGTTTCCCTGGTGGGAGCAGGTCGTCGTGCCGAAGGCCCGGTCGACCGACCGCCGCAGCTCGTGCGCGAGCAGCACATGCAGCAGTTTGTCGTCGACGAACTCCGCGTCGCGCAGGGCGAGCCTGATGCCGTGCAGCGCGTCGTCCGCGAGCCGCCGCGCCTCGGCGAGCGAGGTGCCGGTCACGGTGAGCGGGTTCCAGGCACCCGACGCGGCGTCAGCTTCCCTGTCCTCGACGGCATCCAGCAGATGCGCGAGCCTGCCGAACAGCCGACCCGCCTCGGCCAGCGGCGCCACGTTCTGCGGCCGCCCGGCGAGCACGGCGGTGTGGGCGAACGCGGCCGCGGTCGCCGTCTCGGTCGGCTCGGTCACTGCCAGCAGCGGCGTTCCCGGGCCGGCCAGCGCCTCGATCCCGGTCTGCCGGTCCACGGCGTCGACCAGCACGTCGGTGTCGAAACCCAGCTCGCGCCCGGTCCGTGCGCCCGCGCGGTCCCAGCTCAGCGCCACCATGCGGGCTGCCGCGGCCACCGGCCTGCGCGCCAACACCCCGTCCCGGTCGGCGACGTGGTCCCGTACCTTCGCCGACGCCAGCACCAGCGAGACCGCGGCAGCCAGCCTGGCACCCTCGCCCCGTGCGACCGGTGCGGTGCGCATGGCACGCAGCGGACAGGGCCCCGCCGTGCGACGCAGCTCAGCGGTGCGCACGGTCTGAGCCTCCGTCAGAACCGAGACGATGAGCCCGTCGTAGTTCGTGACGACCCTGGCGAGCTGGCCGTGGTCCGCGCGAAGTGCCAGACACAGCCCGCAGAGATGGGCCATCCACTCCGTCTTCAGGTCGTCGGTGAGCCGATGGGTGCAGGGCCTGACGATTCCGAACACGACATTCCCCCCGAGAGTCGTCCGAGTGCGCGGGCCGCATCGTACCGGCCACTGCGTTCACCCGTACGCCCCCGGCGTCACCCATCCGGCCCGACATTTATATTTTGCTCAGATATGAGGCTTATGAGCCCCTCTCAGGCCCCGTACGCAGCAGGAATCTTGACGAATCGCCACATCTTCTGCACCAGGTACGTCACGAATCCCCTGCGCGGCGACTATCCACTTGGCGCGCGATCCGCATCATGGACGACCATAGGGATGCGGAACCACAAATGACCGCGGTGAAAGGAGGCGTCCATGGCATCGGTGCGCAAGGCGAGTGCATGGCTGGGACTCGTCGAGGACAACGACGAGCGGTACTACGACGACGAGTACACCGAGGGTGCGGAAGCCGCCGACCAGTGGGTGACCGACCCGCGGGTCCGGGTGGCCTCCGAGTCGGCGCAGGATCAGGGCCGCCGGATCGCGACCGTCACGCCGGACGGCTTCCGTGACGCACGCCCCATCGGGGAGCTCTTCCGCGACGGTGTCCCGGTCATCGTCAACCTCACGTCGATGGAGCCCACCGACGCCAAGCGCGTCGTGGACTTCGCGGCCGGCCTGACCTTCGGTCTGCGCGGTTCGATCGAGCGCGTGGCGACGCGGGTCTTCCTGCTGACCCCCGCCGACACGGAGATCGTCAGTGGGGAGTCGTCGGGCCGGGCCGGCGACGGCTTCTACAACCAGAGCTGAGCAGGGCGCTCGCCCGTACCTCCCGGTACCTTCTTGCGCCTCCCGGTCTACCGGAAGGCATCGAGCCCGGTGAGCGCCTTGCCCAGCACCAGCTGGTGCATCTCGACGGTGCCCTCGTAGGTGAGCACCGACTCGAGGTTGGTCGCATGCCGCATCACGGGGTACTCGAGCGAGATCCCGTTCGCGCCGAGGATCGTGCGCGAGGTGCGGCAGATCTCGATCGCTTCCCGTACGTTGTTCAGCTTTCCGAAGCTGACCTGCTCGGGGCGGAGCGTTCCCGCGTCCATCCGCCGCCCGAGGTGGTGGGCGAGCAGGATCCCCTTGTGCAGTTCGAGCGCCATGTCGGCGAGCTTGGCCTGGGTGAGCTGGAAGCCGCCGATGGGCTTGCCGAACTGCTCGCGCGTCTTCGCGTAGTCGAGCGCCGCCTCGAAGCTGGACCGTGCCGCGCCCATCGCGCCCCAGACAATGCCGTAGCGCGCGTGCGACAGACAGCTGAGCGGGCCCTTCAGCCCGGTGACCTCCGGGAGTACGGCACCGGCGGGCAACCTCACCTCGTCGAGGACGAGTTCGCTGGTCACCGACGCTCGCAGCGACCATTTGTGCATGATCTCGGGGGCCGAGAAGCCGGGCGCATCCGTCGGCACGACGAAACCGCGGATGCCGTCGTCGGTCTGCGCCCAGACGACCGCCACCCCGGCGACCGAGCCATTGGTGATCCACATCTTGCGGCCCGTCAGCACCCAGTCGTCGCCGTCGCGCTTGGCGTACGTACGCATTCCGGCCGGATCCGAGCCGTGGTCGGGCTCGGTGAGCCCGAAGCAGCCGATGGTCTCGCCCGCCGCCATGGAGGGCAGCCAGCGCTGCTTCTGCTCCTCGGAGCCGTACTTCCAGATCGCGTACATGGCGAGCGAGCCCTGCACGGAGACGAGTGAGCGGATGCCGGAGTCGGCGGCCTCCAGCTCGAGACAGGCCAGTCCGTACTGGACGGCGGTGGCCCCCGCGCAGCCGTAACCGGTCAGCGACATGCCGAGCGCGCCGATCGAGCCGAGTTCGCGGGCGAGTTCGCGGATCCCGGGGAGTTCGCCGCGCTCGTACCAGTCGGCGATGTGGGGCAGCACGCGGTCGGCGGCCCAGGAGCGGACGGTGTCGCGGATCGCGAGATCCTCCGGCTCCAGGAGATCGTCGATGCCGAGCGGGTCGGCGGGGTCGAAGGGCGGCAGCTTCGAGGGTGCGGACATGAGGGTGCCTCCGGCGGCTCGCACGGCGCTGGCAGAACCTAGCAGTGATAGTTAATGCTCGGCGCTGACGTTACGGCTCAGTGTGCCGTGCGTCCAGGGCCGATCGCGCCCGCCGCCTCCGCGGGTGCGCGGCGCGCCGGGACCGCCAGCGGGTCGTGGCGCTCGACGAGCTCATGCGGCTCGCACGACTCACGCGAGTCGTACGGCTCGCGAGGCGCCTGCTCCGGCAGCTCGTGCCCCGCCGGCACCGCGGGCGAATCGTGCGGCACCTGCTCGGGCAGCTTCGCCGACGGGGCCGCGCACTCCATCACCTTGGGCAGCCGCAGCGCCGCGACCGCCCCGAGCAGCAGCAGCCCGGCGCTCACCAGCAGCGTGACGTGCAGACCGTGGACGAACGAGGACCGCGCGGCGATCCGCAGCGCGTCCCCTGCCGGGCCGCCCAGCGCCGCCGCCACCTGGTAGGCCTCGCCGAGCGAGTTGGCGGCGGCGGTACGGGCGGCGCCGGGCACCTCGGAGGCAGCGGTCAGTCCGGGGGCGTACGCGGCGTTCATGACACTGCCGAGGAGGGCGATGCCCATTCCGGCACCGAGCTGGTAGGACGTCTCGCCGATGGCCGCGGCGCCGCCCGCCTGCGCTGCGGGGGCCTCGCTGAGCATCGACTCGTAGGCCGCGAAGAGCGTGGTCTGCAGCCCGAAGCCGAGGAGCACGAACCCGGCGGTGAGCAGCAGCGGCCGGTCGTGATGCCCCATCAGTGTCAGCAGCAGCACGGCTCCCGCGGTCAGCACGAAGCCCCATCCGACCATCCGGCGCGGGCCGACGCGGCGCAGGGTGTACGAGCCGGTCGCGCCGGCCGCCATGGCGGCGAAGGTGAGCGGCAGCAGTCTCAGCCCGGTCTCCAACGGGCTCATCCCGAGGACCAGTTGGAGGTACTGAACGGCGATCAGCTCCAGGCCGACCAGGGCGAGCATGGCCAGCACGATGCAGCCGACCGCCGTGGAGAAGGTCGCCTGATGGAACATCCGCATGTCGATGAGGGGATGCACGCGGCGCCGCTGGCGGCGCACGAAGAGGACGAGAAGCAGGGCTCCGGCGAGCAGCGGGCCCGCGGTGCGGAGGTCCAGCAGGCCGTGGCCGACACCGAGGCGCTTCACGCCGAGGACCACGGCGAGCACACCCGCCGCGGCCATCAGCGCGCCGACGACGTCCCAGGGGCCGTTGCCGCTGCCCCTGGACTCGGGCAGCAGCCAGCGGCCGACCGGCAGGATCATCGCCATCAGCGGGATGTTGACGAGAAAGACCGAGCCCCACCAGTAGTGCTGGAGGAGGAAGCCGCCGAGCACCGGTCCGGTGGCGGCGCCGACGGCGGCGACCGCGGTCCAGATGCCGATGGCGGTGGCCCGCTCGCGCCGGTCGGGGAAGACCGCGCGGAGGATCGACAGCGTCGCGGGCATGATCATCGCGCCGCCGACACCGAGCAGCGCGCGGGCCGCGATGAGCACCTCGGGGCTGGTGGCGAGGGCGGCGACGGCGGAGGCCACGCCGAAGAGCGCGTACCCGAGCAGCAGTATGCGGCGGCGGCCGACGCGGTCGCCGAGCGTGCCGAAGAGGATCAGCAGCGAGGCGCACACCAGCGGGTACGCGTCGACGATCCAGAGGAGCTCCACCCCGGTCGGGCGGAGGTCCTCGGTGACGGCCGGCACGGCGACATGGAGCACAGTCGCGTCGAGCGCGACCAGAAGCAGGCTGACGCAGAGGGCGAGAAGGACGACCCAGCGGTTGGCACCGCCGCCGGTGGCACGCACGCGTGCTCCGGCCGTGGTCGTCCCGTACATGCACGTACCTCCCGTGGGTCTCTCGCGTCGGTGGGCCGGCCGGGGGCGTGGCCCACTGGGTGGCCCGGCATCGGCGCGCGAGTGATCAGTCAGCGTACGCGAGTCCGGGGCGCCGGTGGGTGTGGTGCACCTCTCACCTCGACGAACCACGGGGTGTGGCGTACGCCACGCCGGGCGCGCCACGCCGGAGATACCCGCCGCACTCCGAACGGCCCCGGAATTCCGTGCGGCAATCGCGTGAACTGCTTTCTCCGTGTACAAACACACTTACGGAGAAGACCAGCTCCGCAATAGGGCGCAAGCCCCCTCCATTTCCGGCTTCTACGGGGAATGAATGTGCGGCTGAGACATACTCCACATCACATCGTCATCACGAACAGCCGGGATCGGCCTGGGCTCACACTCACTCGCTGTAACGTCGATTGGGTGCGTACCGACATCTTTGCCCGTCTGGACCGGGAGCCGGAGCCGCCGAAGATAGAGATCCCGCGGATGAGCCGCACTCGTCTCGCCCTCTTCGGCGGGACGTTGGCGTTCTATCTCGCCATCGTCGTCGCCGTGCTCGTCTCGTCCTGGCTGGTGACCCTCGACTGGAAGGTCATGCTCTTCCGGCCGTATCAGCAGTGGCCGGAGCTGCACGCGTTTCTGGACTACTTCGTGGTGCTCGGACAGCGCGGCCCCACCGCGGTGATGGTGGCGGCCTGGCTGGGCTGGCGCTCCTGGCGGCAGCACACCCTGCGACCGCTGCTGGTGCTCGGCGCCTCCCTGCTGCTGCTGAACCTGACGGTGGGCTCGGTCAAGCTCGGCCTCGGGCGGCTCGGCCCCCACTACGCGACCCGGATCGGCTCCCCCGAGCTCTTCGCCGGCGGGGATATATTTCCTTCGGGCCACACCGCCAATGCCGTGGTGACCTGGGGAATCCTGGCCTACCTCGCCACCACCCCGCGGGCCCGGCGCTACCTTTCGGCGCTGTCCGCCGTGGTCGCCCTGGGCGTCGGACTCACCACCGTCTACCTCGGTACGCACTGGCTGAGCGACGTCCTGCTGGGCTGGGCGGCCGGCCTGTTGATCCTGCTGGCGCTGCCGTGGTGCGAGCAGGTGATCGGTCGCGCCGAGGCCTTCATCCTGTCGCTGCGCGACCAGGCGCGCGACCAGCTGCGGACGCGCCGTCTGCCGGTGCCTTCGCTTCCGGTCGCCGCGGGCGGCCCGCGACCCGCCATATACCCGCAGCGTGCGGCATCGGAGGACGGTGAGCCGGCGCGCAGGCCGATGGGCGCGGGCAGCGCAGGGGGCCGGACGGGTGCGGGCGCACCGGCCGGTACCACGGCTGCCGCCACGGCGACCGCCCAGCTCACGCAGTCGCGTCCGCACGCGGTCGTGCGCTCCGGGCACGGCGTGCACACGCCGCACGCCGCGCACACCCCGCACAACAGTCCGGTCGCCCCGGCCGGCAGCCGCCGTCCGCCGCGTTCGCGTCCGGTGTCGGGCGGCAGCTGACGGGAGCGGGGGCGGCACGAACGGCCGGTCCCACACATGGTGATGGCCCCCGACCGAGGTCGGGGGCCATCACCATGTGTGGGTGGTGGACGCCCGCTGAGACAGCGTCAGTCCGTTCGTCGGCCTCAGCCCTTCCAGCAGCGGACGACCCTGCCGCCGTCGACCTCGAAGTTCAGCCGGCCCACCAGGTACTCCATGGTGATGATGGCGCCGGGCGGCAGCGATCTGACGGTGCTCCACCCCCGGCTGCGGGCGCGGCGCTCCGCGCTGTCGGCGTCGAGGCCGACATACGTTTCGGGGGTGTCGTCGGGCTCTGCGGAAGGTGTCGGAATCGATGCCATGGGACCTCACCGTAGGTGGCAGCGGACGGTGACGGAAGTCCGCAGAGGCGGGAGTGGGTACACGAATCAGCATCCCCACGTACCCCAGCGGTCACACTTGTGTCACAGCATCACGACACGCGTTTGGCGCGCGCACGATCATTCACGAGCAAAAACGAAGTCGCCCGCACAGGAAATTCACAGATCTGCCCGAACTTCACCGGACGCCCTCATTCCAGACTCCTGATTTTCCCCTGCCGATGCCCTTTTCCCCACCATGGACATTCGGGAATTCATCATTACTTAGGCCATCCCTACTTCGGGACGAATCAGCGGTCACCCGTATGCGTATCGCGCGGTGTCCGGATCCGTGTCCGCGGCCTGTCGGGTGGTGCCGGGTGCCTAGCATCATGGCTCCAGCCCGAGACCGAACCAGTACCGGACGAGGCCCGCACCGCGGACCGCGAGGGGGCAACGATGGGGACGGAGACCGCTGCGGCGACCGCCGCCGAGGCACCCCTCCGAAGGCGGGGCCGGATGGTGGTGGACTGGCTCACGACCACCGACCACAAGAAGATCGGGCATCTCTACCTGATCACGTCGTTCGTCTTCTTCCTGGCCGCCGGGCTGATGGCGATGCTCATGCGGGCCGAGCTGGCCCGCCCCGGGCTCCAGCTGATGACGAACCAGTCTTCAACCAGGCCTTCACCCTGCACGGCACGATCATGCTGCTGCTGTTCGCGACGCCGACCTTCGCCGGCTTCGCCAACGAGCTCGTGCCGCTGCAGATCGGGGCGCCCGACGTGGCCTTCCCGCGGCTGAACATGTTCTCGTACTGGCTGTTCCTCTTCGGCGGGCTGATGGTGCTGGGCTCGCTGCTGGTGCCCACCGGTCCCGCGGCCTTCGGCTGGACGGCCTACGCTCCGCTCAACAGCCTGGAGCGCTCCCCCGGGGTCGGCATCGACCTGTGGATCATGGGGCTCGCGTTCTCCGGATTCGGCACGATCCTCACGTCCGTGAACTTCCTGGCGACGATCATCGGCATGCGGGCGCCGGGCATGACGATGTTCCGGATGCCGATCTTCACCTGGAACGTCCTCTTCACCACGATCCTGGTGCTCGCGGCGTTCCCCGTGCTGGCGGCGGCACTGCTGGTGCTGGAGTCCGACCGCAGGTTCGGCTCCGTCGTCTTCCAGGCGGAGAACGGCGGTGCGCTGCTGTGGCAGCACCTCTTCTGGTTCTTCGGCCATCCCGAGGTCTACATCATCGCCCTGCCGTTCTTCGGCATCATCACGGAGATCATCCCGGTCTTCGCGCGGAAGCCGATCTTCGGCTACGCCACGCTCGTGGGCGCCACCATGGCCATCACCGGGCTCTCGGTGGTGGTGTGGGCGCACCATATGTTCGCCACCGGAGCGGTGCTGCTGCCCTTCTTCTCGCTGCTGTCCTTCCTGATCGCCGTGCCGACCGGCGTGAAGTTCTTCAACTGGACCGGCACGATGCTGAGGGGATCGCTGTCCTTCGAGACCCCGATGCTGTGGTCGGTCGGCTTCCTGGTGTCGTTCCTGCTCGGCGGCCTGACCGGCGTCATCCTCGCCTCGCCACCGATGGACTTCCAGGTGACCGACTCGTACTTCGTCGTCGCCCACTTCCACTACACGGTCTTCGGCACGGTCGTCTTCGCGATGTTCGCGGGCTTCTACTTCTGGTGGCCCAAGTTCACCGGGAGGATGCTCGACGAGCGGCTCGGCAGGATCCATTTCTGGACGCTCTTCATCGGCTTCCAGGTCACCTTCCTCGTGCAGCACTGGCTGGGCGCGGAGGGCATGCCGCGGCGCTACGCGGACTATCTGGCCGCCGACGGCTTCACGGTGCTCAACACGGTCTCCACCATCGGCGCCTTCCTGCTCGGCATGTCCACGCTGCCGTTCCTCTACAACGTCTGGAAGACGGCCAAGTACGCGAAGAAGGTGGAGGTCGACGATCCGTGGGGGTTCGGCCGGTCGCTGGAGTGGGCGACCTCCTGTCCGCCGCCCCGCCACAACTTCGCCGCCCTCCCCCGGATCCGGTCCGAGTCCCCCGCGTTCGATCTGCACCACCCGGAGTGGGCCGCCACGCGGCCGGCCGTCCCCGAGGCTCCGCACGACGACGTCAGCCGGGAGATCCCAGGGACCGGGACAGCCGGTCCCGGACCGTCCTGACGTGCTCGGTCAGTTCCTTCGGCTCGACGACCTCGAAGTCGAAGCCCATCAGGACCACATGAACGACCATCACGTCGAGGCTTCCCGCACCCGTGTGCAGCAGACAGCTCTCCGGCCCCTCGGCCTCCAGCACGCCGGCCGACGGTGACACGGCCGCGGCGGCTCGCTCGACCGGCACCCGCAGCCTGATCACCGCACTCACCGCGTACGCGGCCGTCGACACGCCCTTGGAGACATAGGCGGCGAGATCCTCTGCGGGCGGCGTGCGCGGGGCGAAGCGCGGGCCGTGCGGCGGCTTCGGGGTGATCCGGTCGACCCGGAACGTACGCCAGTCCGAGCGGTCCAGGTCCCAGGCGACGAGGTACCAGCGGCGCTCGGTGCACACCAGCCGGTGCGGTTCCACGGTGCGCCGGGTCGCCGAGCCGTTGTGGTCCTCGTAGGCGAAGCGCAGCCGCTCACTGTCCCGGCAGGCATGGGCCAGCTCGGTCAGGACGGACGGGTCGACCTGGGCCTGGGGCGGGCGCAGCAGCGGGACGGTGAAGGCGTTCAGGGCACCGACCCGGCGGCGCAGCCGGTTGGGCAGCACCTGCTCCAGCTTCGCGAGGGCGCGTACGGAGGACTCGCCGATGCCCTCGATGCCGTTGCCGGCGGCGGTGCGCAGACCGACCGCGACCGCCACGGCCTCGTCGTCGTCGAGCAGCAGCGGCGGCAGCTCGGCCCCCGCGCCGAGCTGATAGCCGCCACCGGTACCGGGGCTGGCGTTCACGGGATATCCGAGCTCACGGAGCCGGTCGACGTCCCGGCGCACCGTGCGCGGGGTGACGCCGAGCCGTTCGGCGAGCTCGGCGCCCGACCATTCACGGTGGGCCTGCAGCAGGGAGAGCAGGCGCAGCAGTCGTGCCGAGGTTTCCAGCATGGAAGCGAGTCTGTCAGGGCTTGAGGACAGCGGCTGTCCTCAAGCTCGCGGGCCTCCTCGGGCCACCGGTCTTCCTCGGGCCACCGGGGCTCCTCGAGCCGTTCGTCAGGTCACTTCGAGGTCAGCCGGACGCACAGGTCGTTGTCGTTCGTGTAGCAGGGCGTTGCCCGGAAGTCGTCGGCCTCGTGCACGGGGTAGACGAAGATGCTCTTGCGGTCCCACACGTCGTCGAGGATGCGCGAGATCCGCACGGGCTTCGCGCCCTCGGCGGGCCGCAGCCACAGCGTCCACATCTGCTGCTTCTCGACAGGGGCCTCGACGAGGGTGGCGTACGGGAGCGTGAAGCGGAAGCTCCCGCCTCCCTCGCCCGTCACGGGCAGCTGGTGGACCTTGCCGCCGAGCCGCGCTTCGGCGACCGCTCCTGGGCCGAACTCGGCCCCGTACAGCATTCCCTCGATCATGCAGGATCCCTGCTCGAAGCCGATGTCCCCGGCCTCGGCGTGCGGTTCGCGCATCCAGCAGCGGACAGCGAGCCGCCCGTCCGCCGTCGGAAGGGGTACGCGCACGACGACCCGCCCGGCCTCCGGTACCCGGTCGACGAGCGCCCGGACATCGCGGATACCGGGCTCGATGGCCACGTCGTCGTCCGTGTACGCGTCCCAGTGGCCCTCGGCCAGGTCGACGGTGCTGGGGAGCACGGCCCGCGAGCGGTCCCCGCCGACCGGGGTGAGCGGCAGCCGCACGGTGTCGGCGGCGGCCGTGCCACCACGCCGGCGCAGCACGAGCGCGGCGTCCGGAGCGTTGACCCCCGCTATGTCGAACGTGACGCCCCCCGCTGCGTCGGCGATGCAGTCGGCACGTGGCGTCCGCCGCCCGGTGGACGTGGTCATCCCGTCTTTCCCTTCCGGATCACGTCGGCGGCCTGGTAGCGCAGGGCGTAGGCCCCGTCGAGCAGGGCACCGCGCGTGCGGTGCACGGCGTCGCGCAGGGCGCCGCGCGAGCCGCCGCCCCCGCCCCGGGCGACCAGTTCGGTGAAGA
Source organism: Streptomyces sp. NPDC002133 (assembly GCF_040296405.1). Taxonomy (NCBI): domain Bacteria; kingdom Bacillati; phylum Actinomycetota; class Actinomycetes; order Kitasatosporales; family Streptomycetaceae; genus Streptomyces; species Streptomyces sp. NPDC002133. The sequence goes on from NZ_JBEOXF010000041.1 coordinate 23,906, forward strand.
GCGTCTCATGGCGTTCCGCGATCCGGGCAGGGTCGAAGCGCTCGGAGGCCTTGAGCGCCGCCTCTCCGGTGCGTCTGCGCAACTCGTCGTCGTTGATCAGGGACAGCAGTGCGTCGGCGACGGCGTCCTCGTCGCCGACCGGCACGAGCCGGCCGTCGACACCGTCAGCGATGATCTCGCCGGGCCCGTGCGGGCAGTCGGTGGAGACGACCGGGAGGCCGCAACGCATCGCCTCGACGATCGTCATCCCGAAGGACTCGACGCTCGATGTGACCGCGGCGATCGAGCCCTTGACCCACTCCGCCTCCAGCGGGTTGGCGGGGCCCATCAGGAAGACGTGGTTGTGCAGCTCCCGCTGCTGGATCAGGGCCCGCAACGCGTTCCGCTCGTTGCCGGTCGCGTCGCCGCTGCCGTAGATCCGCAGCCGCCAGTCGGGGCGGGCGGCGACGACCTTCGAGAATGCCTTGACCAGCAGGTCGTACCGCTTGATCTTGGTGAGTCGGCCGGCCGCGACGACCCACTTGCTGCCGCTGTCGGCAGAGGCGACGGTCGGCGCGGGCACGCAGTTCGGCACGGACTCGATCCGTACGCCGGGCAGCCTCAGACGCGAGCGGTAGGACCCGGCGTCGGCCTCGGTGACCGTCGTGACCGCGTCCAGCAGGGCGTACCGGTGGCCGATCTCGCGCCGCAGCCGGTATCCGTGGCTCTCCAGGGTGAGGTGCTCCTGGCCGACGCGGACGGGGCCGCGGCGGGCCTGACGGGCGATGTGGACGTTCAGCCCGGGGCGGGTACCGACGACGACATCGGCCTCGAGGGACTTCAGATGGCCGGCGATACGCGCGTCGGTGAGGCGGCTGTACTGCTTCCAGCGGCCGTCACCGCGCGGGAACACCTTCGCGGGCCTGGTGTGGTCCGGGTGCCCGCCGTCGTAGCCGGGGCTGCCCTTGCGCAGGTCCACGAGATGCCTCAAGAGGACGTCGGCGGGGGCGTCCAGCATCGGTTCGTCGCGATGCCGGAAGACCGAGACGATCTCCACGTCGTGCCGCTCGGCCAGCGTCTGGGCGAGGTTGAACGTCGTGCGGATCGTCCCTCCGATTCCGTACGCGTTATGGAGCAGGAAAGAGATATGCATGCGCTGCCGCGTCCCCCGGTCTTCATGTTGGTCAGTGGTGGACTGTACTTGCCGGTTGGGCAGTTATGCCCCTGGGTCGCGCCTGGTGCGTCGCGGTGGCGCGGCGCCGGGGGCGAGGGACGGGGGACGGGGGACGGGGGACGGGGGACGGGGGACGGGGACATCGAACATCGACCTGTCGACTTGACGATGTGTCTCTCAGCATCCGCTTCCCGCGTGACCCCGGCCACGGATCGCCCGTTGTGCTCCTTGTGAGCCGGGAACCCCCGGCTGCCCACCCAGCACCGAGTCCGAGGAGCCACCCGTGCCGCGCATGCTCGACGTCAGCGAGGACGTACGCGCCGAGATCGGCGACGAAGAAGCCGACCGGCTGCTCGCCGGCGAGAACGCCCCGGGCAGCTACGACTGCACTTCCTGCCGCACCCCGGGCGACTCCGAGCAGGAACGGACCAGCACCGTGCTGTTCGTCGGCGAGGAGACCGCAGTCCTCGCGTTCGCCCACGCCAGCTGCATCCCCTCGCAGGTCGTCCAGGTCGCCGAGGAGCAGCTCAAGGGCGCCGTCCGGTCGATCACGGGCGAGGCTCCCGCCCCGGCCGCCCCGGCCGCCCCCGCCGCCCAGGCGGCCCCCAGCGCGGCGAACACCTCGTCGGGGCAGGCCGTGCTCGGTGTCACCAGCGGTCTCGTCCTGATCGACGACGAACTCCACCCCGCGCTCGTCGTCGAGCCGACCGCGCCCATCGCCCGTCCCGGCTCGTTCGGCGGCGGCGACGACTTCCTGCCGCTGCTCATCGAGCAGGGCTTCCTGCCCGTTTCGGTGGTCAACGAGATGCCCCGGCTGCTGCCGGGCTGGTCCGTCCTGCTCGCCATGGGCCAGCTGCACGCCGTGCTCCAGCCGGGCACGGGTGGCGGCAACCCGGTCGCCTGGTGGCAGGCCCACCAGCCGCTCCAGGTCACCGAGGGCTGGCGGAGCGCGGCCAACAAGTCCCACCGGGTCCTGGTCTTCGCCGCCCCGGCCGGCGCCATCGGCCAGCAGCCCCGCGAGGACCTGCTGCGCGACGCGCTGGAGAAGGCTGCGGCCAACGGGCGGCTGGTGGCCGCGGCCATGCCGCTGGCCGGCACCTGATCCCGTCCCGCCGGGTACGCGGACGGGCGCCGTGCGCCCCCGCGTACCCCCGCCGAACTGCGAATTCCCGGAGCGGCCCGCATCCGACCAGCCTGAAGGTCGTTGGCTCATACGTGCAGACATACGAGCCCACCCGCCAGCCGTACCCGAGCCGGATCCCCTCGGCCACGCCCATCTACGACGCGCTGTGCTCCGAGTACCGCACGGCATTCCGGACGCTCCCCGGCGACCGGAGCGGCGAGGAGGATCTCGGCTTCAAGGGATTCGGGCTCCGCCTGCACGGGGGCCGCTCCGGCTACAGCGGGCACACGGGATTCAGCTCTGGACTCAGCTCGGCATTCGGCGGGCATCTCGCATTGCCACCGGCGCCCCGCAGCGGGCAGTGAGGCACGCGGGCATCCCTTCACATGAACCACGAAGTGGCCGGGGCGGCAGCCGCCCCGGCCACTTCGTCGTATGCGCCACTTCGGCGTATGCGCTACTGAGTCGTCGTCTCCTGGACTACTTCTTCTTGCCGCGCTTCTCGCGGACCCGCACCGAGATGTGGATCGGGGTGCCTTCGAAGCCGAACTCCTCGCGCAGCCGACGCTCGACGAAGCGGCGGTAGCCGTGCTCCAGGAAGCCGGACGCGAAGAGGACGAAACGCGGGGGCTTCGTGCCCGCCTGCGTACCGAACAGGATGCGCGGCTGCTTGCCACCGCGGATCGGGTGCGGGTGCGAGGCGACCAGCTCGCCGAGGAAGGCGTTGAGGCGACCGGTCGGGACGCGGGTCTCCCAACCCTCCAGCGCCGTCTCGATCGCCGGGACCAGCTTGTCCATGTGCCGGCCGGTCGAGGCCGAGACATTGACCCGGGGCGCCCAGGCGACCTGCTGCATCTCGGTCTCGATCTCGCGCTCCAGGTAGTAGCGGCGCTCCTCGTCGAGGGTGTCCCACTTGTTGTACGCGACGACGAGCGCACGGCCCGCCTCGACCGCCATCGTGATGATCCGCTGGTCCTGGACGGAGATCGAGTCGCTCGTGTCGATCAGGACGACGGCCACCTCGGCCTTCTCGACCGCGGCCGCGGTGCGCAGCGAGGCGTAGTAGTCGGCGCCCTCCTGGAGGTGGACCTTCTTGCGGATACCCGCGGTGTCCACGAACTTCCAGGTCTTGCCGCCGAGTTCGACGAGCTCGTCGACCGGGTCCCGGGTGGTGCCCGCCATCTCGTTGACGACGACGCGCTCCTCGCCCGCGATCTTGTTCAGCAGGGACGACTTGCCGACGTTCGGGCGGCCGATGAGGGCGATGCGACGCGGGCCGCCGACCGCTGTGCCGAACGTCTGGGCGGGAGCGTCGGGGAGGGCCTCGAGGACCTCGTCGAGGAGGTCGCCGGTGCCGCGGCCGTGCAGCGCGGAGACCGGGTACGGCTGACCGAGCCCGAGCGACCAGAGCATCGCGGCGTCAGCCTCGGCCGAGGGGCCGTCCACCTTGTTGGCGGCGAGGACGACGGGCTTGCCGGCGCGGCGGAGCAGCTTGACGACGGCCTCGTCGGTGTCGGTGGCGCCGACGGTTGCGTCCACGACGAAGACGACCGCGTCGGCGGCATCGATCGCGAATTCGGCCTGGGCGGCGACGGAGGCGTCGATGCCGAGGACGTCCTGCTCCCAGCCGCCGGTGTCGACGACCTTGAAGCGGCGGCCGGCCCACTCGGCCTCGTACGTGACGCGGTCGCGGGTGACGCCGGGCTTGTCCTCCACGACGGCCTCGCGGCGGCCGATGAAGCGGTTCACCAGGGTCGACTTGCCGACGTTCGGGCGGCCGACGACGGCGAGGACGGGCAGGGGGCCGTGACCGGCCTCCTCGATCGCACCTTCGACGTCCTCGAGGTCGAAGCCCTCCTCCGCGGCGAGCTCCATGAACTCCGCGTACTCGGTGTCGCCGAGTGCCCCGTGGTCGTGCTGGTCGTTCATGAAGTCCGTTCCTCGTTCATTCGTGGTCGGTGAGCCGGGACGGGCCGTGGGCCCGGGGCTCACTACTGAAGTCTCGCTCAGCGCCCGGTGAGGCGCTTGGCGTTTTCCAGGTGGGCGGTGAGCCGCTCCTGGATGCGTACGGTCGCGTCGTCGAGCGCCTGGCGCGTGCGCCGGCCACTGCCGTCGCCCACGGTGAAGGCGTCGCCGAAGGCGACGTCGACGCGGCTGCGCAGCGGCGGCAGCGCCCGTATCAAGCGTCCGCCCTTCGCCCCATCTTCCCGCCCGTCCCTGTCCGCGGTTCCCAGCACCGCGACCGGAACGATCGGGGCACCGGAACGGAGGGCGAAGTAGGCGAGGCCGCCGCGGATCGAGGAGAAGTCGCCCTCGCCCCGGGTGCCCTCGGGGAAGATGCCGAGAACGCCGCTGTTCTCGAGCACCGCGAGAGCGTTCGTGACAGCGGTTCGGTCGGCGCTCGCACGGTCCACCTTCAGCTGCCCGATTCCGGTGAGGAACGGGTCGAGCGGACCGACGAAGGCCTCCTGCTTGATCAGGAAGTGCACCGGCCTGGGGGCGGTGCCCATGACCATCGGCCCGTCGATGTTGTGCGCGTGGTTGACGGCGAGGATCACCGGACCGGCGGCCGGAACCCGCCAGGCGCCCAGGACCCGCGGCCGCCACAGCGAGTGCATGATGCCGATGCCCATCCGCCGGCCGACGGCGGCGCCCTTCGCGGACGGTGCGGTCACGTCGCGACCCGCTTCTCCTCAACCAGAGCGACGACGCACTCGATGACCTGCGCGAGCGTGAGGTCGGTGGTGTCGACCTCGACGGCGTCGGCCGCCTTGGCGAGGGGAGAGGTCTTGCGGTTGGAGTCGGCGTGGTCCCGCTTGACGAGCGCTTCACGGGTGGCGGCGACGTCGGCCGCGTCCTTGCCCTTCAGCTCGCCGCTGCGGCGGGCGGCGCGGGCCTCCGGGGAAGCCGTCAGGAAGAACTTCAGGTCGGCGTCGGGGAGAACGGTCGTGCCGATGTCCCTGCCCTCGACAACGATGCCCTTCTCGGCGGCCGCGGCGATGGAGCGCTGCAGCTCGGTGATCCGGGCGCGCACCTCGGGGACCGCGCTGACGGCGCTGACCTTGGAGGTCACCTCCTGCGTACGGATCGGCCCGGACGCGTCCAGCCCGTCGACGGTGATCGTCGGCGCGGAGGGGTCCGTGCCGGACACGATCACCGGCTTCGCGGCGGCGCTCGCGATCGCGAGCGGGTCGGCGACGTCGACGCCGTTGCTGATCATCCACCAGGTGATCGCCCGGTACTGCGCGCCGGTGTCGAGGTAACTCAGCCCCAGCTCTGCGGCGACCGCCTTGGAGGTGCTCGACTTGCCCGTGCCGGAGGGGCCGTCGATGGCGACGATCACGGATTCCACGGTGTCGGAGACCTTCCTGATACGCGTCTACGGGCAGGCCGAATGCCAAGGTGCCCCGCACAAGGTTACCGAGTGCGGAACGTTGCCCTTGCACCCGTTCGCAGATCCCGGCCCCGGGGACCGCTGCGCGGGGCCCACGCGACGGAGCCGCACGTCGGCACGGCCCCGCCCGGCCCTCCCCGACCGCGTGCTCCGGGCCCCGGGCCACGGCCGGTGCCGAGGGTGGACCCGGGCCCGTCCGTCCTCAGTCGCCGGACGGGCCCGTAATCCGCAGGCACCGCGATCGACGTGCGTCGCGCTACTGCCGCAGCGCCCAGCCCCGCTCCCGCAGCGACGCCGAGAGCACCGCCGCCGCCGCGGGCTCGACCATGAGCTGGACCAGGCCCGCCTGCTGGCCCGTCGCGTGCTCGATGCGTACGTCCTCGATGTTCACACCTGCCCGGCCCGCGTCCGCGAAGATCCGGGCGAGCTCGCCGGGCTGGTCGCTGATGAGGACGGCGACCGTCTCGTACGTCGTCGGGGCGGCACCGTGCTTGCCGGGGACTCGTTCGCGGCCGGCGTTGCCGCGGCGGAGGACGTCCTGCACGCCGTCGGTGCCCTCGCGGCGCTTTTCCTCGTCGGAGGACTGGAGGGCCCGAAGGGAGCGGACCGTCTCGTCGAGGTCGGCCGCGACGCCCGCGAGGACGTCGGCGACCGGGCCCGGGTTGGCGGAGAGGATGTCGACCCACATCCGGGGATCGGAGGCGGCGATGCGGGTGACGTCGCGGATGCCCTGCCCGCACAGCCGCACCGCCGTCTCGTCCGCGTCGGCCAGCCGCGCCGCGACCATGGACGAGATCAGCTGCGGGGTGTGGGAGACGAGCGCGACCGCACGGTCGTGCGCGTCGGCGTCCATGACCACCGGCACCGCGCGGCACAGCGCGACCAGCTCGAGCGCCAGGTTGAGCACCTCCGTGTCGGTGTCCCGGGTCGGTGTCAGCACCCACGGCCGGCCCTCGAAGAGGTCGGCGGTCGCGGCCAGCGGGCCCGAGCGCTCCTTGCCGGACATGGGGTGCGTACCGATGTACGCCGACATGTCGACCCCGAGCGCCTCCAGCTCGCGCCGTGGGCCGCCCTTCACGCTGGCCACGTCGAGGTACGCGCGCGCGGTCCCGGCGCGCATCGCCTCCGCGAGCGTGGCGGACACGAATGCCGGCGGCACGGCCACGATCACGAGGTCGATGGGCCCCTCGGGCGCCTCGTCGGTCCCGGCGCCCAGTGCCGCCGCGGTCCTGGCCTGCGCCGGGTCGTAATCCCGGAGGTGGACCGTGACACCCCGGCCGGCCAGCGCCAGCGCGGCGGACGTGCCGATCAGCCCGGTCCCGACGACGAGAGCCGTTCTCACTGGGCGATGTCCTTGCGGAGGGCGGCCGCGGCGCCGAGGTACACGTGCGCGATCTCGGACCTGGGCTTGTCGGACTCGACGTGCGCGAGGATCCGCACCACTCGCGGCATCGCCCCCGTGATGTCCAGTTCCTGGGCGCAGATCAGCGGTACGTCGACGATCCCGAGGCCTCGCGCCGCCGCGGCCGGGAAGTCGCTGTGGAGGTCCGGCGTGGCCGTGAACCAGACGCTGATCAGATCGTCCGCGGTGAGCCCGTTCCGCTCCAGGATGGCGGTGAGCAGCTCGCTGACCTGCTCGTCCATGTGCCCGGCATCGTCCCGTTCCAGCTGGACGGCTCCCCGGACGGCTCGTACCGCCACGTCGTGCTCCTTACCTGTCGTTACCGCGCGTGCTCCGATCAGCGTAGTCAGATGCCCGGGCACACGATCGCGGCGACCGTCCTCCGAGACAGGAAGTGCGGCCGCCGCGGTTCGGCTGTGGGTGGCCGATCACATCCCCTGCTGCCGGATGATGTCCTCCAGCGAGCCGGAGGGCAGCTGCCCGTTCGGGGTCAGCTTGTCGACGGCCTGGGGCAGGGACTGCGCGATCTCGTCCGCGGCCTGCTGCGGCGTCACGCCCGTCTGCTGGGCGACCTCGTCCAGCGTCTCGGACGGCAGCGCCTCGGCGATCTGCCCCCCGCTGACCGGCTGGTTCTGGCCGGTGCCGATCCACGACTGCGCCTGGTCGGCGAGGCCGGACTTGGTGAGCATGTCGAGGAGTCCGCCGAGCGGGTCGCTCCCGCCTGCCGCACTCGCGCCGCCACCAGCGCCGCCTCCACCGGAGAGGGCGCCGAGCAGCGCTCCGAGGATGTTTCCGGCGCCGCCCTGGCCACCGCTCTGGCCGCCGCCGAGCAGACTGCCCAGAAGACCGCCGAGATCACTTCCCGCCATGGTCCTGCCTCTCAGGTAGGAAAAGGTTGGGTTTACGGACAATGTCACCCACCCTCGACGCTGCCGCCACCTGGACCACTACGGAACGTCGACCGGTGGACACGGCACGTGACGTCGGTTTGCATGGAGTTCCCTTTGCCCGCCGTCCCCGCGGAAGGCGCCGATGAAGCACCCGGGACCACTGATCACGCTGTTCGCCGGACTCGTACTCGGCCTGTTCATGCTGTCGCTGAACGCCACGACCGGTGAGCCCGTGCCTTCATCGCGCGACCGGGACCGCCCGGCCGTCAGTCCGAGCCCCAGCCCGAGCCCGCCCGCGCCCCCCTCGCCGTCGCCGACGCCGCCTCCGGCCGCGTCCCCGACGGCGCCGACCCAGGCGCAGGCGCAGGTCGAGTTCGCAGGACGCACGAACGACGACACCGCCTCGGTGGCCATCTCCGTCCGCGGCGACAAGGCCATCGCGTACTTCTGCGACGGCCGTACCCGTGAGGCCTGGATGCGTGGCCCCGTGGAGGAGGACGGAGACATGCATCTGACCAGCAGCGAGAGCGGCGCGAAGCTGGACGCCGTCATGACCGGCGGCAAGGTCACCGGAACCGTCGAGATCGGCGAACAGAACTGGCCGTTCACCGCCGACAAGGCGGTCAAGCCGTCCGGGCTGTACCGGGCCACCGCCCAAGTGCGCGGCGCCGAGCTGCGGGGTGGCTGGATCATCCTGCAGGACGGCCGTCAGGTCGGCATCGTCAGCCGCGACGGCAAGCCCGCCGCCGCTCCCCCGATCGACCCGGAAACCGGCGCCGTCACCGTCGACGGCACCCAGCTGACCGCCCGCCCCGTCGTCCCCTGAGCGTCCCGAGGTGCTTCATGAGCGTGGACCCGCCTGCGCGGAGCGGAGACTTCCCGCCGCCACCGCCTCCCCCGCCACCGCCCCCGTCCGGGCCCCAGGCCTCGCCCCCGCCCCCGTCCGGGCCCGAGCCCTCGCCCGGGCTCACCGGCTCCGAGGCGATGCGTTACCTCGTCCCGGCCCTGGTCGCGATGGCCGTCGCGGTCGCCCTCGGGGCGTACGGCAAGCTGCACGCCCCGGCCGCCACGGCCTTCAACCTGGCCGGTTTCACCAGCCCGAGTGCGGTGAAGTCCTGGCTGGCGACGGTGTCGCTGGCCTTCGCGGTGGTGCAGCTCGTCACCGCGCTCTCGATGTACGGGCAGATGCCGGGCGTACGGGCCGCGCCCTGGACGCCCACGCTGCACCGCTGGTCGGGCCGGGTGGCGTTCCTGCTGGCCGTGCCCGTGGCCGTGCACTGCCTGTATGCGCTCGGCTATCAGACGGCCACGGCACGGGCGGCCTGGCACTCGTTCCTCGGCTGCTTCTTTTTCGGGGCATTCAGCGCAAAGATGCTGCTGTTGCGCATGGAGCGACTGCCGGGGTGGCTGCTGCCGGTCGTCGGCGGGCTGGTTTTCGCGTCGCTCACGATGCTCTGGCTGACCTCGGCCCTCTGGTTCTTCCGCACGTTCGGAGTGACGACATGAGTGACCGCGAGAGCAGTGAGGGAACCACCCGCCGTACGGTTCTGGTGACCGGTGCCGCCCTCCTGGTGGTACCGGCCTGCACCAAGTACGGGGACGAGAGCAGCGACGAGGTGACGCTGCGCCCGGCACCCGCCTCACCGACGGGGCCCGGCAGCGCTCAGCCGCCCGCGGGCGAGGTGCTGGGTACCACCGCCGAGGTCCCGGACGGCGGCGGGAAGGTCTTCAAGGAGCAGAAGGTGGTGGTGACCCAGCCCACGCAGGGCGACTTCAAGGCGTTCACGGCGATCTGCACCCACCAGGGCTGCATCGTCGACAAGGTCGAGAACGGCACGATCGACTGCCCCTGCCACGGGAGCAAGTTCCGGATCACCGACGGCTCCGTCGCGCGCGGGCCCGCCGAGCGGCCGCTGGAGGCGAAGCAGATCACCGTCACCGGGGACCGGATCCGGCTCACGTAGCGTGGCGCGCATGACTCCCGAGGCGCTCGTCCGTGACCACACGATCTACTCCTGCGTGATGGGCTCGCGCGCCTTCGGGCTGGCGACGGACGGCAGCGACACCGACCTGCGCGGTGTCTTCCTCGCACCCACCCCGCTGTACTGGCACTTCGAGAAGCCCCCGACGCATGTGGAGGGCCCGGCCGACGAGCAGTTCTCCTGGGAGCTGGAACGCTTCTGCGGGCTCGCGCTGCGCGCCAACCCGAACATCCTGGAGTGCCTGCACTCCCCGCTGGTCGAGCACATCGACGACACCGGCCGTGAACTCCTCACTCTGCGCGATGCGTTTCTGTCCCGGCAGGCCCACGAGACCTTCGTCCGCTACGCCGCGGGACAGCGCCGCAAGCTCGATGCGGACATGCGGCAGCACGGGGCTCCCCGCTGGAAGCACGTGATGCATCTGCTGCGGCTCCTGGCGACCTGCCGGGACCTGCTCCGCACCGGGAGGCTGGTCATCGACGTCGGCGACGACCGCGAGCGCCTCCTCGCCGTCAAGCGCGGCGAGGTCCGGTGGGCGCAGGTCGAGTCCTGGATGACGCGGCTGGCTGACGAGGCGGACGCCGCGGCGACGCGGACGCCCCTGCCCGAGAGCCCGGACCGGGCACGCGTCGAGGACTTCCTCGTCCGCACCCGGCGCGCGTCGGCACGCCGAGCGCAGACACGCTGAGCACCGGCACGCCGAGTGCGGACACGCTCGGCGCGGGCACGGTCCGGCGGCTACCGGGGCGCTCGTACGACGAAGTCGTGCAGGGCGTCGTAGGCGCTCGGTTCCGGCGGAAGGGCCGAGGCCGACTGCGCGGTGTCCAGCACGTTGTGGAGCCTTTCGAGGTCGGCGCGGACGACCTCGGCGTCCGCGGACAGGCCCACCGCCGGGCCGTGCTCGGCGGCAGCCTTCGCCTCGATCAGTTCGGGCAGAAAGCCCGGTGCGTCCTGCACCTCGCCCAGCAGGGTGGGCAGATGGGCCTGCACCTCGCCCGCGCGCATCAGGTGGACACCGGTGAGCAGAGCGCGGAAGGCGTACAGGAGCGGTTTCAGCTCGCCGGTCTTCTCGTGGAGCCGCCACTGCGTGTTCGCGAATCCGCGGTAGTGGTGCGCGTGATGGCTGGTGAGCACGCCCGGGGCCAGCGAGACCAGTTCCGCGTGCCCGTCGGTCGTGTGCACGACCAGCGGCGACAGCAGCTGCTCCAGCACATAGCCGTTGCGCCGCAGCATCAGCCGCACGAACTTCCGCAGGTCGTGCGTGACCAGGTCCATCTCGACGCCGTCCCTGTCCCACATCCGGGACCGGGTCTCCTCCGGCTCGCGCAGCCCGACGAGCTGCTCCACCGGCAGCAGATGGGCGCCGCGCAGGTCCACGTCGGAGTCACGCGACGGGAATCCGTACAGGTGGGCGCCGGAGACCGTGGCGAAGAGCAGCTGATCGGGCTGCTCCGCGGCGACGGGAGCGAGGTCTGCGGGGAAGAGGGACAGTGTCATGCGCCGAGCATCCCAGAGTGATCGGATCCCAGAACCATCAGGCATCGCAGGACGATCAGGCTCCTCCGAGCGATCAGGTCCCGGAACGATCAGGCGTCCCAGAGCGCCCCCAGCGTCAGCAGCTCGCTCCGGTACTCGATCCGCTCCGCCCACTCCTTCGGCCACGCCCCCGCACCCAGGTGCGCCCCCGCGAACGCCCCTGCCAGGCATGCGATCGAGTCCGAATCGCCCTTCGTGCAGGCGGCACGCCGGAGGGCCAGGAGAGGCTGCTCGGGGAAGTGCAGGAAGCACAGCAGGGCCGTGGCCAGGGCCTCCTCCGCGATCCAGCCGTCGCCCGTCGCCAGGCACGGGTCGTTCTCGGGGTTCGCGTCGCGCAGCGCGGAGGTGAGGCGCTCCAGGACCGCCAGGCACTCGTCCCAGCCGCGCTCGATGAAGGACTCGGGCGTCGCGTCGTGCGCGTACGTCCACAGGTCGCCGAGCCAGCGGTGGTGGTAGCGGGAGCGGTTCTCGTACGCGTACGAACGCAGCCGGCCGACGAGACCGAGCGGTTCCGTGCCCTGGGCGAGCAGGAACACGGCGCGGGCCGTGAGGTCGGACGCGGCCAGGGCCGTCGGGTGGCCGTGGGTGAGCGCCGCCTGGAGCTGGGCCGCGCCCGCGCGCTGGCCCTCGCTCAGCCCGGGCACGAGTCCGACCGGCGCCACACGCATGTTGGCGCCGCAGCCCTTGGAGGCGATCTGGCTGGCCTCCTGCCAGGGCATGTCGCTGTCGAGTTTGTGGCAGGCGACCAGGCATGTCCGGCCCGGGGCGCGGTTGTTCTCCGGGGAGTGGTACCAGTTCACGAACTCCTCCCGCACCGGCCGGGTCAGGCGCAGCGGGGTGAGGAGACCGCGGCCCATCGCGGTGCGTATGCCGCGTGCGAGGGCGAGGGTCATCTGGGTGTCGTCGGTGACGATCGCAGGCTTCGGCAGGGACATCTCCCGCCAGGGCCCGCACTTGGCGAGGATCGCCGGCACATCGTTGAACTCGGTGGGGAAGCCCAGGGCGTCGCCGAGCGCCAGTCCGGTCAGGGCGCCGGTGGCAGCCTGCTTGGTGACTGTCCTGGTCGGGGTCATGTCGGACGCGGTCATGTCGTGTGCCGCCCTTCCGGTCGCAGCAGGGGAGGATGCAGGGCGTTCGCCGGCCCCGCCCGGTAGAGCGCGGCCGGTTTCCCCCGGCCGCCGGTCAGGCGCGCGCCCCCCTCCACCACCTCGACGAAGCCGGGCGTGGTGAGGACCTTGCGCCGGAAGTTGGGACGATCGAGCTCGACGCCCCAGACGGTCTCGTACACCTGCCGCAGCTCGCCGAGCGTGAACTCGGGCGGGCAGAAGGCGGTGGCGAGGCACGTGTACTCGAGCTTGGCGCCGATGCGCTCGTGCGCGTCGGCGAGGATGCGGTCGTGGTCGAAGGCGAGCGAAGCGGGATGGGGGTCCCCCCGGCCGAAGGCTGGGGGATGCCCGTGGCTGCCGTGGGGCACCCACCGGGCGTGCGCGGCGTCGCCGCCGCCCCGCGGCTCTGGCAGATCCGGTACGAGTGCGGTGTACGCGACGGACACGACCCGCATCCGGGGGTCGCGGTCCGGGTCGCTGTACGTGCGCAGCTGCTCCAGGTGGAGCGCGGCGGCGGTGCTTGCCGAGAGGCCGGTCTCCTCGGCGAGTTCACGGCGGGCGGCCTGGCCCGCGGACTCGTGCGGCAGCACGAATCCGCCGGGCAGCGCCCAGGCACCCTTGTACGGTTCCTGTCCTCGCTCGATGAGCAGTACGTGCAGCTCGCCGTCGCGGACCGTGAAGACGGCGAGGTCGACGGTGACCGCGAAAGGCGGGAAGGCGCGAGGGTCGTAGGCGCCGGCGTCGTAGGCGCCCGGATCGAGGGCACCGGGATCGAGGGCACCGGGATCGGGTCCCTCCGTCATGTCGCTCACCGCCTCTCCGGCAGGGGGTCGGCGAAGTGCCGGCCCTCGGCGAGCAGTGCGTCGACGGCTGCCACGGCCTTGGCCAGCCGCTGCTCGTGCGGACCGCTCAGGGTGGCGAACCTCCGCCCGGTGCGGGCGAGCCGGGCCGCGAAGCGCGCGGTCATCCAGGGCCGCAGTTCCTCGCCGTCGCGCAGTCCGTCGTCCTCGAACGGCACTCCGCGGTGGTCGGTGAGCAGCCACAGGTCACCGCGGCCGCGTGCCGCGATCTCCGCGACCTCCTCGTTCGGCCCACCCATGTACCGCTCGTGCCAGATGGTCGTGGCGAAGGCGTCGGTGTCACAGACGAGCACGGGAGATCCGGTGCGGGCTGCGGCATCCTCCAGCTCGGTCTGGCGCCGGGCGATCAGCGAGAAGTCGTCGGAGGCGAAACGGACGTCGGACCAGGTGGCTCCGGGCCGCTCGGCGCGCAGCTCGGCGAGTTTCCGCTCGCTGAACTCCCTGCCGTACTCGGGTACACAGCCGGTCCGCGTCCAGACCCCGCCACGCCGCCGGAAGTGCTCGGCGAGCGCCGTGGCCAGCGTGGTGGTGCCGGTCGACTCGGCGCCGAGCACGACGACGCGGCGGGCGAGCGCGGCGCGTACGGGCGGCTCGAGGAAGTCCCAGCAGCCGACCGGATCCTTGCGCACCGCCGTGCCGGAGACCGGGAAGACCGTACGGCCGGGGTCGACGCAGACCGACTCGGCGCGGAAGCGACGGGCGAGTTCGTCCCCGTACGGCTCCGAGGTGAAGACGGCGTCGACCCGCCCGGGGACGGCGGCACGGAACACGGCCATGTGCGCGTCCCAGACGGCCTGGTCGGTCAGGTCGACCGGAATGTCGTCGATGGCGCCCACCACCCGGACGCCCGGGTGGACTTCACTCATCCACGCCATCCGCTCGTCGAGCGGGACCGACTCCACCGACGCGGCGCAGACGAGCACGGTGAGCCGGTCGCAGCGGTCGGCCGCGGTGCGTACGAGATGGTGGTGGCCGGCGTGCGGCGGATAGAACTTGCCGAGTACGAGACCGTGCCGGTAGCGCTTCATGCTGTCGCCTCCGCGGGTTCCTCCGCCGACTGCCGCCGCTGCACGGAGAGGTCGCGCGTCCAGTTGCGCAGCCCATGCACGCAGAGGGCCGTGAACCCGACGTACAGCAGCGAGGTGAGATAGAGCTCCTTGTACGCGTACAGCGGTGCGTAGACGATGTCGGCCGCGATCCAGAGCCGCCAGGACTCCAGCCGCTTCCGGCACTGTCCGTACGTCGCCATCAGGGAGAGCGCGGTGGTCAGCGCGTCCCAGAAGGGGACGGTCGAGTCGGTGGCGCGGTCCAGGAGCAGCGTCAGGCCGATGGTCCCCACCGCCCCCGCCACGAGCAGCCACGTCCACTCGGTGCGCGTGGTACGGCGCACCGGGAGGGCGTCCGAGGAGGAGCCTGGTCCACCCCCGTGGGTCCAGGTCCACCAGCCGTAGGCGGCGAGGGCGATGAAGACGACCTGCAGGCCCGCGTCGGCGTACAGGCCGGCCTGGGTGAACAGGAGGACGAAGAGGACGTTGTTGGCGATGCCGACGGGCCAGTTGGCGATGTGCTGGCGGGCGACGAGCCAGACGCAGAGTGCGCCGCTGCCGAAACCGAGGCCCGACAAGGCGTCGGTCCAGCTGAACGGCGTGCCGAGCAGCGTGACCAGCGGTTGCTGCAGAGGTCCGAGTACGTCCGCGAGGCTCACGCCCGCCCCCCTCCTTAAGAGTCATTCTGACTATAAAGCGGGGAGGGCGGCCCGACAAGCACGAAAGAGCCCGCGGCCGTCGAAAACGACGGCCGCGGGCTCTTCCAGAGGGTCCGGCTAGAGGCCGACTTCCTTCATCAGCATGCCGACCTCGGTGTTGGTCAGGCGGCGCAGCCAGCCCGACTTCTGGTCCCCGAGCGCGATGGGGCCGAAGGACGTGCGGACGAGCTTGTCGACGGGGAAGCCCGCCTCGGCGAGCATCCGGCGCACGATGTGCTTGCGGCCCTCGTGGAGGGTGACCTCGACGAGGTAGTTCTTGCCGGTCTGCTCGACGACCCGGAAGTGGTCGGCGCGGGCGTACCCGTCCTCGAGCTGGATGCCGTCCTTGAGGAGCTTGCCGACCTCGCGCGGGAGGGGGCCCTGGATGGCGGCGAGGTAGGTCTTCTGGACGCCGTACTTCGGGTGGGTGAGGCGGTGGGCCAGCTCGCCGTGGTTGGTGAGCAGGATGATGCCCTCGGTCTCGGTGTCGAGCCTGCCGACATGGAAGAGGCGGGTCTCGCGGTTGGTGACGTAGTCGCCGAGGCACTGGCGGCCGTCCGGGTCCTCCATCGTGGAGACGACACCGGCGGGCTTGTTCAGCGCGAAGAACAGGTAGGACTGGGTCGCGACGGTCAGACCGTCGACCTTGATCTCGTCCTTCTCCGGGTCCACGCGGGTGCCCTGCTCGACGACGATGCTGCCGTTGACCTCGACGCGGCCGGCGTCGATCAGCTCCTCGCAGGCACGCCGCGAGCCCATGCCGGCGCGGGCCAGGACCTTCTGGAGCCGCTCGCCTTCCTGGTCACCGAAGGTCTTCGGGGTCTTGATCTGCGGCTTGTTCGCGTACCGCTCGCGGTTGCGCTCCTCGGCGCGGGCGTCGAACTCACGCGAGCGGGCCGGGACGGTGCGGCCGCCGCCGCGCTGCGGGGACTGCTTCGGAGCGCCCTTGGCACCGCCTCGGGCGGCCGCACCGCGGCCCTTCTTCGGCGCTTCCGAGGAACCTCCCACGTCGTAGCGGCGCTCCTCGGGACGGGGCTTGCCCGCGCGCTTCTGCTTGTCGTCGCGCGCGTTCCCGGCACCCCGGTAGTTGCCGCGTCCGCTGCTGTTCCTGCCGCTGCTTCGCATCAAAGTTCCGTCGTCGTCTTGTCGTCGTCGTCTGTGTCCGGAGCGTCCGGATCGAACGACGGAACCCCTTCCTGCGTCTCGGCCTCGATCGCGTCCGCTTCCGGGAGGAAGGGAGCGAGCTCCGGGAGCTCGTCCAGGCCGCGCAGGCCCATCCGCTCCAGAAAGTAGTTCGTCGTCCTGTACAGGATCGCACCTGTTTCGGGTTCCGCGCCCGCCTCCTCGACGAGACCCCGCTGGAGGAGGGTGCGCATGACGCCGTCGCAGTTCACTCCGCGCACCGCGGAGACCCGCGAGCGGCTCACCGGCTGGCGGTACGCGACCACGGCCAGGGTCTCCAGCGCCGCCTGGGTGAGGCGGGCCTGCTGCCCGTCGAGGACGAAGCGTTCGACGGCGGCGGCGTGCTCGGGGCGGGTGTAGAAACGCCAGCCGCCGGCGACGAGGCGCAGCTCGAAGCCGCGGCCCTGGACCGTGTACTCGTCGGCGAGCTCGCGCAGCGCGTCGGCGACCGCGCGACGGGGCTGCTCCAGCACCTTGGCCAGATGCTCCTCGGTGGCCGGCTCGTCGACGACCATGAGGACGGCTTCGAGGGCGGGCTTGAGGGTGCTCACGGTGCTCACGCCTTCTCCTCCCGGTTCTGGGGGCTCTTTGAGCTCTCTGGGCTCTCTGCGGGGCGGTCGAATTCATCGGTGACGTGCGGCGCGGCGGACTCGCCTGCGGCCCAGGTGACGACGAGCTCCCCGAGGGCCTCCTCCTGGTCCAGCACGATCGCCTTCTCGCGGTAGAGCTCGAGGAGGGCGAGGAAGCGGGCGACGACGGTGAGGGTGTCACCGACGCCTTCGGTCAGCTCACGGAAGCTGACCCTCCCGCGCTCGCGCAGCATGCCCACGACCACCTCCGCCTGCTCGCGCACGCTCACGAGGGGCGCGTGGATGTGGTCCACGTACACCTGGGGCTTCGGCTTGGGCTGCATGGCCTTGACGGCGAGTTTGGCGAAGCCCTCGGCGCCGATGCTGATGACGACCTCGGGGAGGAGTTCGGCGTGGTGGTCCTCGAGGCCGACGGTACGGGGGTAGCGCCGGGCCTCCTCCTCCAGCCTGGCGTTGAAGATCTCCGCGATCTGCTTGTAGGCCCGGTACTGCAGCAACCGCGCGAAGAGCAGGTCCCGCGCCTCGAGCAGCGCGAGGTCCGCCTCGTCCTCCACCTCGGCGGCGGGCAGCAGCCGGGCGGCCTTCAGGTCGAGCAGGGTCGCGGCCACGACGAGGAACTCCGTGGTCTGGTCGAGGTCCCAGTCGGGCCCCATGGCATGGATGTACGTCATGAACTCGTCGGTGACCTTGGACAGCGCGACCTCGGTGACGTCCAGCTTGTGCTTCGAGATCAGCTGCAGGAGCAGATCGAAGGGCCCCTCGAAGTTTGCCAGCCGGACGGTGAACCGCCCGTCCTCGGCGGGACCGGACTCGTCCGGGGCGACTCCCTCGGCTCCCTGACGGGGAAGGCTCCCGGTCGCGGGCTCCGTGTCGCCGGGGACCGCGTCGGCGAGGCCGTCCCCCTCGGCCTTCGCCTTGTGGGCGGCCGGCCCAAGGGCGGTGCCGGGGTTGCCGGGGTCGCCGCCCCCGGGTCCGTCGGGGCCGGTGCTCTGCTCCACCGGCCGCGCGGTGTCGCCCGGGCCGTCGACGGAGCCGACGACCGGCTCGTCCACGGTCCGCGGGCCGTCAGCCCCGTGCCCGGGCTCCACAGGGTCCGTTCCTGGGGCCGTCAGACCGGCAGCCACCTCGGCCGACCGGCCTGCCAGGGCCGACGGGACCTGCACGGGCTCGGCCGACGAGCGGGAGTCGATTCCCTCGGCTCCCGGCATATCGGACTCAAAGCCCTGTGCCACCGAGTCGGCAGAGCCTGCAGGCATGGGTACCGCGAGGTCCGCCGCCGAAGAGGGCCAGGGCTCGGCCGACGAGCCGGCGGGAGCCGATGGGGCGATGAGGTCCGTTCCAGGGCCCACCGGACCGGGGCGCGCCTCGGCCGGCAGGTCGGCGACGGTCGGCCCGGCAGGCTCCGGGGGGAACTCCACGGCTTCGGGCACGTCCGGGACAGCCCTCGCACCCTCGGGACTCAACGGGAACCCGGCGGCATCGCCAGTGGGCTCCTCGGCGACCACCGGACCCGGCGCCGCCTCGGTCGACGGATCGGCCTCGGTCGAGAGGTCGGCCTCGGTCGAGGGATCGGCCTCGGTCGAGAGGTCGGCCTCGGTCGAGGGATCGGCCTCGGTCGAGGAATCGATCGACGGACAAGAGGTGGCCGACGGGTCTTCCGCAGGCTCCGCCGACAGGTCTTCCACGGGCCCGGCCGACGGCTCGGCCGGCGCCGGGGGAAATGCCGCGGAAGGGGTCCACGGGCGGGACCCGGACGTGCCCGGGCCGCGGCCCAGGGCGCGGCGAGAGCCGCGCGGGGCTGGGGTGGGGGCGTCGTCGGTCGGGGGCATCGTGGTCCAGGAAGCGGAAAAGAAGGGGCGCGCGCAGGCTACCCCGTCAGCGACCGCGCAGCCGCCGCACCAGGATGCTCGCGTCGCCCCGCGACTCCAGATCAGCGAGCACGACCGCGACCGCCTCGCGGACGATGCGCCCGCGGTCGACGGCGAGACCGTGCTCGCCACGGAGCACGAGACGCGCGTGCTCGAGGTCCATCAGTTCCTCGGCAGAGACATAGACCGTGATCTTCTCGTCGTGGCGCTCACGCCCGCTGGGCCGCCGGTTGGCGCCCCGTCCACCCCGGCGCCGTGGCGCCGCGCCCGCCGCGGAGGCGGCAGGGGCCGCGGAGCGCCCTTTCGCGGCGGCGGCGGCAGCAGCGGTGGCGGCGGCCGTGGCCGAGCCGGGCTCGCCCTCCGCGGATGCGCCCCGGCTCCGGGGTTCGGCGGTCCCCGTCTCCTCCTCCGCCGGGGAGTGCTCCTCCGGTGACGGCTCATCCGCCTGCGCCGGCACGCGCGCCTCACCGTTCGCGCCGTTGGCGCCGCTCGTCCCCCGCCTCGGGGACGACGACTGCAGGGCCGTGCCCCCGGTCGTACGGAACAGCTCGTCGGCCCCCGGCAGACTCACTCGGCGTGACACCGGGCGAGCACCTCCCTGGCGAGCTGACGATAGGCCGCGGCACCGACGGAGTTGGACGCGTACGTCGTGATGGGCTCACCCGCGACCGTCGTCTCGGGGAACCGCACCGTGCGCCCGATGACCGTGTGGTACACGTGGTCGTCGAACGCCTCGACCACCCGTGCCAGCACCTCGCGGCTGTGCACCGTGCGCGAGTCGTACATCGTCGCGAGGATGCCGTCGAGCTCCAGCTCGGGGTTGAGCCGCTCCTGGACCTTCTCGATCGTCTCGGTGAGCAGCGCGACACCACGCAGCGCGAAGAACTCGCACTCCAGCGGCACGATCACCTTGTGAGCCGCCGTCAGCGCGTTCACCGTCAGCAGACCGAGCGACGGCTGACAGTCGATCACGATGTAGTCGTAGTCCTGCATCAGCGGCTTCAGCGCGCGCTGCAGGGTCGACTCGCGCGCGACCTCGCTCACCAACTGCACTTCCGCGGCCGAGAGGTCGATGTTGCTCGGCAGCAGGTCCATGTTGGGCACGGCGGTCTTCAGCAGGACCTCGTCGGCGGACATGCCCCGCTCCATGAGCAGGTTGTAGACCGTCAGGTCGAGCTCCATCGGGTTCACGCCCAGCCCCACCGACAGAGCCCCCTGGGGGTCGAAGTCGACGAGCAGGACGCGTCGTCCGTACTCCGCGAGCGCGGCGCCCAGATTGATGGTCGACGTCGTCTTGCCGACGCCGCCCTTCTGGTTGCACATCGCGATGATCTTCGCGGGGCCGTGGGAGGTCAGCGGGCCGGGGATCGGGAAGTAGGGCAGCGGCCGTCCGGTGGGGCCGATCCGCTCCCGGCGCTGGCGGGCCGCGTCGGGCGCGAGCGTGGCCGCGTACTCCGGGTCCGGCTCGTACTCGGCGTCTGGGTCGTAGAAGTGCCCCTCGGGCACTTCGTCGTAGTCGGCGAAGTGGGTGGACTCTCGGCCACTCTCGTTGCCGGCCATGGCGTTCACGTGTTGGCCGTCCATCATCTTCATCGTGTGGGCTGTCGTCGGCAGGAGCTGGTGGGTCGCGAAGGTTCGGACAGCGACGGAGCCGACAGCTTCGAGCCCGGACGCAGGACCCTGCCCCCGCATCGCTGGGGGCACCGCCCCCACGCTCTCAGGGCGTCGGGGGGGAGTTCCCGCATGACCACCCCCGGGAGAAAATGTCGACTCATTCACAAGTCGTCTTACCTCCTTGGACGTGACCAGGAAAATTTATCGATAGGTCAGCGTGGCACCATGCCGACGGTTGGCGACTCTATGGCGTGTCACCGGTCCGCAGCAACACAATCCACCGGACCCGGCCCGATGTGTCGGCAACCGAACACCCCGCTGTCAAGGGTGCGCAGCAGCCGGTCGGCGCGTTTCACGGGTGTGCGAAAGGGTTAAAGGGCTACGTTCGAGGCGAGTTGGGCCGGTACCACGAAGTGTCCGGACACACATCCGGCCGGACCTTGCTCGACAAGGCCCGGCCGGTTGCGTGTTGTTGACGATCCGTGTTCGACGGATCGGTCGCTTGTCAGTCGGGGTCGCCTCAGCCGAGCAGCGCGCTCAGCTCGACCGAATCGAGGCCGTGCGCCTCGGCGACCTCCTTGTAGACGACCTGGCCGTCATGGGTGTTGAGCCCCTTGGCCAGCGCGGGGTCACGGCGCAGCGCCTCGACCCAGCCGTTGTTGGCCAGCGACACGATGTACGGCAGCGTGGCGTTGGTCAGCGCGTACGTGGAGGTGTTGGGCACCGCGCCCGGCATGTTGGCGACGCAGTAGAAGACCGAGTTGTGGACCATGAAGGTCGGCTCGGCGTGGGTGGTCGGACGGGAGTCCTCGAAGCAGCCACCCTGGTCGATCGCAATGTCGACAAGGACACTTCCGGGCTTCATCTTGGCGACGAGCTCGTTGGTGACCAGCTTCGGGGCCTTGGCGCCCGGGATGAGGACGGCGCCGATGACGAGGTCGGCCTCGACGACGGCCTTCTCCAGCTCGTAGGCGTTGGAGACGACGGTCTTCACCTTGGTGCCGAAGACCTTGTCGGCCTCGCGGAGCTTGTTGATGTCACGGTCGAGCAGGGTCACGTGGAAGCCCAGGCCGACGGCGATCTGGGTGGCGTTCCAGCCGGAGACGCCACCACCGATGACGACACACTCACCGGCGGCGGTGCCCGGGACACCGCCCGGCAGCACGCCACGGCCGCCGACCGAGCGCATCAGGTGGTACGCACCGACCTGCGGGGCCAGCCGGCCCGCGACCTCGGACATCGGAGCGAGCAGCGGCAGGGCGCGGTTCGGGAGCTCCACGGTCTCGTACGCGATGGCGGTGGTGCCGGAATCGAGCAGGGCGTCCGTGCACTCACGGGAGGCGGCGAGGTGCAGGTACGTGAAGAGGGTCTGGTCCTTGCGGAGGCGGTGGTACTCCTCGGCGATGGGCTCCTTGACCTTCAGCAGCAGGTCGGCGGTGGCCCAGACCTCGTCGGCGGTGGGCAGGATCTGCGCACCGGCGGCGGTGAACTCCTCGTCCGTGATCGAGGAGCCGACACCGGCATTGGCCTCGATGAAGACCTGGTGACCGTTGCGCACGAGCTCGTGCACTCCGGCAGGGGTGATCGCCACCCGGAACTCGTTGTTCTTGACCTCGCGGGGGATGCCGACCTTCACGTCGATCACGGTCCTTGGCTCAGGGGGATTTCTGGTGCACTTCCATAGTTACCCGGATACGCCAGGCGCAACGGGAGAGACCGGGTCGACACCCGGCAGAGCCAGTCTAATGAAGGACTTCTCGCTGTCTAGCCTTGCAAAGCAAAATTCCTCAACGAAGGCACTACGGATTTCGCAGGCCGGATGCGGCGCCTCCAAGCAGTTGCTCGGCAGCAGCACGGTGCAACCGGGCCGCTGCCGGATCTCCGAGCCGGTCCAGCGTGTCGGCCAGCCTGAGCTGCAGCGCCCCCTGCAGCCGCACGTCTCCGGCCTGCCGCGCCCAGGCCACGGCGTCCGCACACGTGCGCAGGCACTCCTGGGGGCGCCCGGCGTACTCCTGGACCCGGGCCGCCTCGCTCAACGCCCGTGCGTATCCGGCCAGATCGCCCGCCCTGCGGTGTGCGGCGGCGGCCGCCCGCCAGCTGCGCAGGGCCTCGCCGTAACGGCCGTCATACGTGTGCACGGCGCCGAGGCGGCCGTAGAGCCGCGCCTCGTCGGCGCGCTCCCCGCGGGCGAGACGCTGCGACAGGGCGCGGCCGAACCAGTCCGCGGCCCGCTGCCAGTCCCCCAGCTCCTGGTACGCACCGCCTACGGATTCCATCGCGCGACCCGTCGCGTACGGATCGTGTGCCCTGCGTCCGGCATCCAGTGCCGCCCGATATCGGACCAGTGCGTCCTCGGTGCGACCGGTCCCGGCATCCAGATCGGCGAGGTTCAGCAGTGCCGCGGCCTGCTCGCGGTGGAGCTCGCGGCGCTCGGACACATCGAGGACGAGCTGGTGCAGCCCGTACAGATCGGGCGCGGCCGCCCCGGTGCCACGGTGGGCGACCAGGGCGCGTACGAGTGCGGCGATCAGCCGACGGGCCAGGGTGTCCAGCTCTCCGTCGGCGACCGCGAGGCGCGCCGCGGCGAGGAGCGCGGGGCGGCGATCCAGCAGCCACGCCTGCGCGGCCTGCGGGTTCGGGAAGCGCAGGGCCCTGGGCAGCCCGCCGACCTTGCGGCGGGCCGGGGAGCCGTCGGGCTCGGTGACGGCCCGGCAGGAATGCAGCAGCCGTACGGTCCGCTCCAGCATCCGGGCGCGGGCGAGCTGGATCTCGGGGGGCCGGTCGTGCGTCGTCATCCGGTCGTACAGGAACGGGGCCAGGCAGCCGGGCACCTCGTACGTCTCACCGGGCTCGCCCGCCCGCAGCAGGCCCAGGGCGACGAAGTCCTCCAGCGTCGACCGCGCCGCCGAGACGGAGCAGCCGGCCAGCGCCGACGCAGTGTGCGCGTCGACGAGCCCGGCGGGCGCGAGAGCGAGCAGTCGCAGTATCCGGGCGGCGGGCTGCGGCAGGGACTCGTACGCGAGCCGGAAGGCGCGAGCCAGCGGCCGGGCGCCGGCGGGCTGCTCGGGGTCGTCCGGCATAGCGCGCAGCTGCTTGGCCGCGTCGGCGACCGAGGACTTGGGGCGAGCCGCGAGCCAGCCACCCGCCAGGACCATCGCGGCGGGCTGGCCGCCGCACTCCTCCACGAGCGACTCGGCGGCCTGCGGGTCGACCGTGATCCGGACCTCGCCCGCGTATCGGCTCAGCAGTTCGATGGCGGACTTCGGGTCCATGCCGCCGAGCGTGCACGGCCGGACGTCGGGGATACCGGTGAGCGGGCCCTTGGCGACGGCGACGACCAGGCAGTCGGGGTTGTCGGGGAGCAGCGGGTCGACCTGCTCGGCGTCGTCCGCGTCGTCGAGGAGGAGCAGACAGCGGCGTACGGCGAGGGCCTCGCGGACCATCTCGGTGAGCTCGTCCTCGCCGCCGCCGGCCGGGGCGTCGATCCCGAGGACGTCGAGCAGCTCGCGCGCGGTGCGATCGGTGGGGACGGGGGCGCCGCCCGGGTCCGTGAGCCGGGCCCGCAGCACGCCGTCGGGATACTCGTCGGCGAGCCGCCGCGCCAGCTCACCGGCGAGTGCGCTGCGCCCGGATCCGGGCCGCCCGGCGACGAGGAGCACTCTGGCGCGGGGCGCCTTGCGCCCGGCAAGGGTGTCCAGACCGGCCCGCTCGATGTCGGACCGCAGCGCCTTCAATTCACGCTGGCGCCCGAAGAATTGCCCAACCACACTGCTTACGGTGCCACGTCCGGCCGGCTCCGCGGAGCCGGGCTCCGGCCCCGACCCCGGCCCGGCCGGCGACGGACGGCCCTGGGGCGAGGGGCCGTTCCACTCCACCGCCTGCTCCCTCACGGGCCACGCTCCCAGTCCGCCGCCGAACGAGCCGAACCCACCGGGGTTTCCGTGCGGGCGCTCCGCAGCGTAATTCAGTCATCTCGGCGAACCCGACACACCGCGACGACGCGCGGCGCCCGTTTCCCCCGATCGGATCAGCCGATGGTCCCACCGGGGGGCGGGGGTGCCTGCGGGCCGAACCGGGGACTTCGCCCCAGACCCCCTTCAGGGCTCCGCCCCGGACCCGCTGCCCCTGCACCCTGGCGGGCGTGGGGGACGGTGCCCTGCCTCGATCCGCGGCGGGGCTCCTTCCGGGAGCTCGCCCCGCACACGGGGACAGACACCCAGGCACTCTCAGCCTGCCCGGCACGTAGGACGGACGCCCGGCCCAACTGCCGGCGCCAGGCACACACCCGACCCGCCCGACAGTCAAGGACGGACACACGGCCCACCCACCGTCACCCAGGACATACCCAGCCCGTCCGACCACCCAGGACGCACACCCCAGCCCACCGGTACCGGCCCATACCCGACCCGCCCGACAGTGAGGACGGACACGCAGACCCACCGCCCGATACCGGAGACAGACCCAGCCCGTCCGACCACCCAGGACGCACACCCCAGCCCACCCACCGGCACCGGCACACACCGAGCCCGTCCGGCGCTTGAGGACGGACACGCGGGCCTCACCCACCGGCGCCGGGGCTTCGCTCGACGACGGGCACACGGGCCGCCCCATCGGTCGCGGGCGCGCCGCGGGCCTGGGGCAGGTCCCGTCCCGTCCGCGCCCCGAGGGCTACGCTGCGAACGGCCGGGCCGGCCAGGGCGCCTCGGCCGGGCGGAGGGACTCCACGCCGTCGCCCTTCAGCGCTGCCGTGAGCGAGAGCACCCCCACCACCAGGCAGTTGTTGTGCAGCTCCCCCGCCAGTGCGCCCCGCACCAGCTCGTCCAGCGGCACCCGGGCCAGCTCCATGTCCGCCTCCTCATCGGCGACCTGGAAGCGCTCGCCCTCCGCCTCGGACACGTCGCGGGCCAGGAAGATCCGTACGGCCTCGTCGCAACCGCCCGGCGTCGTGTACACGTCCGCCAGCACCCGCCAGTCGACCGCCTTGACGTGCGCCTCCTCGTACAGCTCGCGCTGAGCCGCCGTCAGCGGGTTCTCACCGGGCACATCGAGCAGGCCGGCCGGGATCTCCCAGAGCTTCTGGCGCACGGGGTGCCGGTACTGGCGGAGCACGAGGACGCGTCCGGACTCGTCGAGGGCGAGGACCGCGACCGATCCCGGATGGACCTGGTAGTCGCGGCGCGCGACCGTGCCGTCGGGCATGACCACGTCGTCGGTGCGGACACTCGTCTTGTTGCCCTTGAAGGGGGTGGCGGTCGCGGTGACCTGCCACTCCTCAGGGGTGTCCTTGATGGTCATGAACGTCCTCCCAAACGCCGGAACCGGGGAACGGAATCTCTCCCAGTCCGTACCCCGGTCCACCGTAACGCCTTGTGGTGCCTTGCCTCAGTTGCCCGTCTTGCGCTCGACGGCCGCCTTCACCAGGCCCGCGAACAGCGGGTGCGGGCGGGTCGGACGGGAGCGCAGCTCCGGGTGGGCCTGGGTCGCGACCAGGTACGGGTGCACCTCGCGCGGGTACTCGACGTACTCCACGAGCCTGTTGTCGGGGGAGGTGCCCGAGAAGACGATGCCCGCCTTCTTCTCCAGCTCCGCGCGGTACGCGTTGTTCACTTCGTAGCGGTGACGGTGGCGCTCCTCGACGTACGGCTGGTCGTCGTAGACCTCGCGGACGATCGAGCCCTCGGCGAGCTTCGCGGGGTAGAGGCCGAGGCGCATCGTTCCGCCCAGGTCGCCCGCGCCCTCCACGTACGCCAGCTGCTCCTCCATCGTCGAGATGACGGGGTGGGCGGTGGCGGAGTCGAACTCCGTCGAGTTCGCCTCGGGGATCTCGGCCAGGTTGCGCGCGGCCTCGATCACGATGCACTGGAGACCCAGGCACAGGCCGAGCAGCGGCACCTTGTTCTCGCGGGCGTACTGGATCGCGCCGACCTTGCCGCTCACACCGCGGTCGCCGAAGCCGCCGGGGATGCAGATCGCGTCCACGTCGGAGAGCTGCTTCGCCGCGTCCGCCGGAGTCTTGCAGTCGTCCGACGTGACCCACTTGATCTTGACGCGCGCCCGGTTCGCGAAGCCGCCGGCGCGCAGCGCCTCCGTCACCGACAGGTAGGCGTCGGGCAGGTCGATGTACTTGCCGACGAGCGCGACACTGACCTCGTGGTCGGGGTTGTGGACGCGGTCCAGCAGGTCGTCCCACGTCGTCCAGTCGACGTCGCGGAAGGGCAGGTCCAGCTTGCGCACGACGTAGGCGTCCAGACCCTCGGTGTGCAGCACCTTCGGGATGTCGTAGATCGACTTGGCGTCGATCGCCGCGACCACGGCCGCCTCGTCGACGTCGCACATCAGCGAGATCTTGCGCTTGATCGCGGTCGGTACGTCACGGTCGGCGCGCAGCACGATCGCGTCCGGCTGGATACCGATGCTGCGCAGCGCGGCGACCGAGTGCTGCGTCGGCTTGGTCTTCAGCTCGCCCGACGGACCGATGTACGGCAGCAGTGAGATGTGCACCACAAAGACGTTGTCCCGGCCGACCTCGTGGCGGACCTGGCGAACGGTCTCCAGGAACGGCTGCGACTCGATGTCGCCGACCGTGCCGCCCACCTCGGTGATCACGACATCCACGTCGTCCGTGGCCATGCGGCGGATGCGGTGCTTGATCTCGTTGGTGATGTGCGGGATGACCTGGACCGTGTCGCCCAGGTACTCACCGCGCCGCTCCTTGGCGATGACGGTCGAGTACACCTGGCCGGTGGTGACGTTCGCGGAGCCGTCGAGGTCGACGTCGAGGAACCGCTCGTAGTGGCCGATGTCCAGGTCGGTCTCGGCGCCGTCGTTGGTGACGAACACCTCACCGTGCTGGAACGGGTTCATCGTGCCCGGATCGACGTTCAGATACGGGTCGAGCTTCTGCATCGTGACCCGCAGACCCCGCGCCTTGAGGAGCGCACCCAGGCTGGAGGCGGTCAGGCCCTTGCCGAGGGAGGAGGCGACACCCCCGGTGACGAAGATGTGCTTGGTCGTCGTGGATTTGGGCGGCATGGCCAAGAGGGGGCTCCCGTGGTCGCGAGGCGGTCGTGCGTACCGGCGATCCCGCGGCGGAGATCCGGAGATTTCCTGGGGTGCCGTCGCTGCGGTTCGGGGGTCTGCGCCCACCGGTCCACGGGCTACCAGGGTATCAGCGCCGAAGGGAGACTGCTTCCGGCCACACGGGGCATCATGGTCACGGGCTTCCACGGGTTCACCCGCCGCTCACCCGTTCGGCGGCGCCGCATTGCCGGGAGCGTCGCGCGGATCACCCGGGTGCGTCGTATCCTGCTCGGACACTTGATTCGGAGATCTCGCTGCCGAGCCAGGCCGGCGATCGGCACCACCCCCGCCCTTCAACCGGAACAAGAGCTCGTCAATGACCGATTGACCGATTGACACCCTTGACCGCAGTAAGCGCCACGCAGGGCGGACGTGGCCGTTCGACTGGAGATCCACGTGGCCGGGCGCATCGAGGACTACGCACTCATCGGAGACATGCAGACCGCTGCCCTGGTCTGCCGGGACGGCACGGTCGACTGGCTGTGCCTGCCCCGCTTCGACTCACATGCGATCTTCGCCGGACTGCTCGGCACCGAAGAACACGGTTTCTGGCGGCTCGGGCCCGCATATCCGGGCCATGCCGAGCCGCCCGCCGCGGACCGCCGCAGGTACCGGGGGGACTCGCTGATCCTGGAGTCCGAGTGGGACACGCCGCGCGGCACGGTCCGTGTGACGGATTTCATGCCGCCTCGCGACGGGGCACCGCAGCTCATCCGGGTCGTGGAGGGCGTGAGCGGCCGTGTGCCGATGCGGTCCGCGCTGCGGATGCGGTTCAGCTACGGACGCGTGGTGCCGTGGGTGCACAAGTTCGAGAACCGTACGGTCGCGGTCGCCGGGCCCGACTCGGTGTGGCTGGACACCCCGACGGAGACGTACGGCAAGGACCTGACGACGTACTCCGACTTCACCGTCTCCCCCGGCGACCGGCTGGCCTTCACCATCAGCTGGCAGCCCTCGCACCGGGAGCCGCCCGCGCTGCCCGACCCCGAGGGATCGCTGGAGGCGACCGAGGACTTCTGGCGCGAGTGGGTGGAGCACTGCACGTACCACGGGCCCTACCGTGAGTCGGTGGTCCGCTCGCTGATCACGCTGAAGGCCCTCACGTACGCCCCGACCGGCGGGATCGTCGCCGCGCCGACCACCTCCCTGCCGGAGGAGATCGGCGGTGTACGGAACTGGGACTACCGCTACACCTGGCTGCGCGACGCGGCGATCACCCTCTCCTCGCTGCTGCGCACCGGCTACCGGGAAGAGGCCAGGGCCTGGCGTGAGTGGCTGCTGCGCGCCGTCGCGGGCGACCCGGAGAACCTGCAGATCATGTACGGCATCGCCGGCGAGCGCGAGCTCGGCGAGGCGGAGCTGGACTGGCTGCCCGGGTACGAGAACTCCGCCCCGGTGCGGGTCGGCAACGGCGCCGCCAACCAGCTCCAGCTCGACGTCTACGGCGAGGTCACCGAGGCCCTGCACCTCGCGCACATGACCGGTCTGTCGCGCAACGACTACGCCTCGCTGCTCCAGCTCAAGCTGATCCGTTACCTGGAGGACCACTGGGACCAGCCCGACGAGGGCATCTGGGAGGTCCGCGGACCGCGCCGCCACTTCGTCCACTCCAAGGTCATGGCCTGGGTCGCCGTCGACCGCACGATCAAGCTGATCGAGTCGGGCGACGCCGACGGGCCGCTGGAGCGCTGGCGCGAGCTGCGCGACGACATCCACCGCGATGTGTGCGAGAAGGGCTACGACAAGGAGCGGAACACCTTCACGCAGTCGTACGGCTCGAAGGAGCTCGACGCCTCCCTGCTGCTGATCCCGCAGATGGGCTTTCTGCCGCCGGACGACAAGCGCGTCATCGGGACGATCGAGGCCATCCAGCGGGAGCTGTCCACGCCGGACGGTTTCGTGCTGCGCTACCCGACAGCCGGTGACGAGGCGGGCGTGGACGGTCTGGAGGGCGACGAGGGCGCGTTCCTCGCCTGCTCGTTCTGGCTCGCGGACGATCTGGCGATGATCGGGCGTGTCGACGAGGCGCGGCGGCTCTTCGAGAAGCTGCTGTCGCTGCGCAACGACCTGGGGCTGCTCGCCGAGGAGTGGGACCCGCGGCTGCAGCGTCAGGTGGGGAACTTCCCGCAGGCGTTCAGCCATGTTCCGCTGATCGACACGGCCCTGCGGCTCACCGCCTCCGGCGCGTACGGCGGCTGAGCCGGGCCCCGGCCCCTTGCCCGGATGTGCGGGGCAGGACCGCTCGTACCTACGATGAAAAGGTCCTGCTCGCGCCCCGGAAGGGGGCCATCATGGCGCCCCGGCCCCTCGTGGAAGCGGCCCTGAAAGGACTGCGCGGAGCCCTCACCGGCGATGTCATCACCCGGGGCGACCCGGGGTACGACGAGGCCCGCACGATCTTCAACGGGATGATCGACCGGCACCCGTCCGTGATCGTCCAGTGCGAGTCGGCGGCGGATGTGGCGGCGGCGATCGGCTTCGCCCGGGAGCACGATCTGGAGCTGGCCGTCCGCGGCGGCGGCCACAGTGTCTCGGGGCTCTCGGTCACCGACGGCGGACTCGTCGTCGATCTGCGCCGGATGCACGCGGTCACGGTCGAACCTGACGCCCGCACGGCGCGCGTCGGCGGCGGGGCGACGATGAGCCATCTCGACCGGGCCACACAGCCGTACGCCCTGGCGGTCACCGGCGGCCGTGCCTCGACGACCGGCGTGGGCGGCTTCGCCCTGGGCGGCGGATCGGGCTGGCTGGAGCGGAAGTTCGGACTCCTCTGCGACAGTCTCGTCTCCGTCGATCTGGTGACGGCCGACGGCAACGAGGTCCACACCGACAAGGACGAGAACCCGGAGCTGTTCTGGGCGCTGCACGGCGGCGGCGGCAACTTCGGGGTGGCCACGTCGATGACGCTGGGGCTGCATCCGCTGCCCGCCATGTCCGTCGCGTTCCTGTTCTTCCCGGCGGCCAGGGGAGGCGACGTGCTGCCGGTCTACCGCGACGTCTTGGAGTCCGCACCGGACGAGGCCGGCGGAGGCTTCATCTATCTGACCGGCCCGCCCGAGGACTTCATGCCCGAGCACCTGGTGGGGAAGGCCGTGTGCCTGGTGCTGATCACGTACGCGGGCACCGAGCCCGAACTGCGCCGGACGGCCGGGCCGCTGCTCGGACAGGGACACGAGGCGGAGGTCATCACCGAGCTCCCGTACGCCGAGCTGCAGTGCATGATCGACGACCCGCCGGGGCTGCGGAACTACTGGTCGGCGGAGTATCTCCGGGCCCTTCCGGCGGAGGCGGTGGACGTCTTCTGCGCCCGCGCGGACAGCATGATCGTGCCGTCGAACTCTCAGCACATCCTCTTCCCGATGGGCGGGGCGATGGCCCGCGGCGACTCCGCCTACCCGGTACCCTGGCGGACCGCCCGGTGGGTGTCCCACCCCTTCGGCATCTGGGAGAACCCGGCCGACGACGAGCAGGGCAGGCAGTGGGTGCGGGACGCGCGGACCGATGTCATGCCGTGGTCCATCGGGCAGGTGTACCTCAACTTCATCGGCGATGAGGGCGAGCAGCGGGTCGTGGCCGGTTTCGGAGCCGAGAACTACCGGCGCCTCGCCGCGGTGAAGGCACAGTACGACCCCGACAATGTGTTCAGGCTCAACCACAACATCAAGCCCAGCTGACAGTTGTCCTTCGAACTTTCGCCCAGGTAGCGTCCCGGCAATGGAAACACAGGGCGGGATCACCGTGCAGCGGGCGCTCGAGCTGCCCGGACTCCGCAGCGGGCTCCCGGAGGTCGTGGCGGGTGCCGACCGGCTGAACCACACCGTGCGCTGGGTGCACGCCGGCGAGGTGCCGAACATCGCGTCGCTGCTGAAGGGCGGCGAGCTCCTCCTCACCACCGGCCTCGGCCTCGGCACCCGTCCCGCCGAGCAGCGCGCCTTCGTACGGCGGCTCGCTGAGCGCGGTATCGCGGCACTGGTCGTGGAACTCGGCCCACGGTTCACCCGGCTGCCCGCGACCATCATCGAGGCGGCCAGGTCGGCCGGTCTGCCGCTGATCCAGTTGCACCGCGAGGTGCCGTTCGTCTCGGTGACGGAGGAGATCCACACCGAGATCGTCAACCACCACTACGCGCTGCTGCAGCGGGCCGAGGAGGTGGCGCACCGGTGCACGGTGGCTCTGCTCGGTGGTGGCGGGATCCCTCAAGTGCTGCGGATCCTCGCGGACTTCACGGCCAATCCGGTGTTCCTGGAGACCGCCGACGGCCAGCTGCTGTACGCCGCCGACACCGAGTCGGGGCCTGCCGCCGCCGACCCGCTGCAGGTGTGGGAAGGGCTGCGCGGTCAGCGTGCGGCGCGCGAGGCCGGTCCGCCGACGGGGGCAGTGCTGGTGGACGTGCCTGGCGGGGGGCACGGGGCCGCTGCGGTACGGGCCCGCCTCGTCCTTCTCGCCGTGTCCTCGCCCTTGCTCCCGGTGCACCGGATGGCGGCCGAGCGGGCGGCGGCGGTCCTCGCGGTGGTCCTCATGCAGGCCCGCCAGGAGGAGGAGTTGGCGGCGCGCGGTCGCGGCGACTTCCTGACCGACCTCGCCGAGGGCCGCATCACGGCGGAGGACGCACCCGAGCAGGCCCGGGTGCTCGGCTTCCGGCCGGGCGACGGACCGCTGCTGCCGGTGGTGATGCGGCTGGCTCCCGAGCTGTCCCCTTCGGGCAACTGGTCGCTGCTGGCCCGCGCGGTCCTCGAGGAGCTGTCGTCGGTCGGCGTCCCGGTCCTGCTGGGCGTACGCCCCGTGGAGGGCCGCGTGCCGCTCCTGCTCGGCCTTCGCTCGGAGTCGGAGCGTACGGCGGTCGCGGACCGGGTTGCCGCCGCCCTGCGCGCCGGTCTCGAGCGCGCGGGCCTCAAGCGGGCCGGAGCCCACCCGCCGGTGGTCGTGGTCGGCGTCGCGGGCGGCTGGGCCGCCGCCTCGGCAAGCCTGCGGCACGCGGCCGAGACGGCGACGGCGGCGCAGGGCCTCGCCGAGCACCCCTGGTACGACGCGCGCCGCCTCGACATCGACCTGCTGCTGTGGCGGCTGCGCGACCACCCGGACCTGGCGGCCTTCGTCGACCGGGCGATCGGTCCGCTGCGCGATCACGACCGCACCTCCCGCCCGTCCCTGCTTCCCACGCTCGAGACGTACCTGGCGCACGCGGGCCGCAAGGCGGAAACGGCCCGTGAACTCCACCTCAACCGCCAGACCCTCTACAACCGTCTGGCTCGCATCTCCGAGCTGCTGGGCACGGACCTGGACGACCCTCAGACGGTCCTGGCCCTGTCCCTGGCCCTGCGGGCCCGGCGGCACACGTCCTAGATGCCCGTGCGGGCCTGGGTGAGTTCGTCGTAGACGCACAGCACCTGCGCGATGGTCTCGTCCTCCGTCGGCCATGTGGCCGCCTGGGCGGGGCCGGCCGAGGACAGGCGCATGCGGCGGTCCGGGTCGGCCAGCAGGCCGGTGACCGCCCTGGCGAGCGCGGCCGCGTCGCCGTAGGGCACCAGTTCCGCGGCGTCCCCGACGAGTTCGGGGATGCCGCCGACACGGGTCGCGACGAGCGGGACACCCAGACGCAGTGCCTCCTGGGCGAGGAGGGAGCGGGCCTCCCAGCGGCTGGGGAGCAGCGCCAGGTCCGCCGATGCGAGCAGGTCCGTGACGTCGTCGCGGCGACCGATCAGCCGCACCGGGAGGCCCTCGGTGTCGATGCGCCGCTGCAAGGGCTCCCGTTCGCGTCCCTCCCCCGCGATCGCGACCAGGGGCGCGGGGTCGAGCCTGCGCCAGTCGCGGGCCGCGTCGAGGAGGGTGGCGTACCCGCGGTCGGGTTCGAGGCGTCCGACCGCCATGAGCAACGGCCGGTCGACGGCGCCCAGTTCGGCCCGCGCCTTGTTCTCGTACGAACCCGTCGCGCGCCGCGGCCCCGGCACCGCCACCGGCGAGAGCCGGGCGTCCCGTGCGCCCCGGTCACGGGCCCGGTCGACGAGCTCGGACGACGTGCCGAGCACCACCGCCGCCGTCCGCACCGCCCTGCGCTCCAGCAGCCGCTGCACCTGGCCCCGCGCGCCGTCGGCGAGTGCCCGGGTGTGCCAGGTGACGACGAGCGGCACCCGGCGCTGCCGGCCCAGGGCGAGCCCGGTGCGGACCGCGGCGTGCAGTCCGTGCGCGTGCACGACGTCCGCCGCGGCGGACACCGCCCGCAGCACCGTGAGGGCAGCGGGGTCGCTGCGCCGCGGCACGGGCACGAAGTGCGCTCCGGCGCCGAGGAAGTCGTAGTCGTGCTCCAGGGGCGCGGGGGCGCACACGGTCACCCGCACTCCCCTCGCCACGAGCCCGGCGGCCAGTGACCTGACGTGAGCGCTGCTGCCCGCGCTGCCGCCGCCCAGCACCTGGACCGTATGCAGCTGTGTCACGCGCCAAGGATGCCAGTCCGTACGCACGTTCCGGCACCGCCGAGGCGTCCTTGCCGTGTCCGGCGCCTCAACTGCACGGTCCGGATCACTCACATGGGTGAGCGCGCGAGCTGCGTGACCTGGTCGCCGTACGCCGCCGCCGCGATCAGCGCTGCCGCCTGGGCGGCCAGGCCGGCTCGGCCGGTCCCCGCAGCCATCGCGGCGCCGAGCGCCACGCCGAGCGCGTGCGCACCCGTGTCGCCGATCACCGTGCTCTCGCCCGGATCGTCGGCGGCGACGGCGGCGCCCATGGGCGCCGCGGCTAGCGGCGGCTAGCGGTCCCCGCAGCAGCCCGGGTGCGCCGAGCCCGAGCACCGTGAGCGCGGCGCGGCCCGGCCGTACGTCGACGAGGTTCACGAAGTGCGCGGAGCCGGCGATCACCACACCGGCGAGTACCTCGTCGACGGCGCGCTCCTTCATCAGCGCTCCCGCGAGCAGTCCGGCGGCCCCGATCCCGAAGAGCTTCACGGCCCCACCGGTGACTTCGCCCTGTCTCAGGGACCGGAGGTGGGCCCTGAAACCCCGCCGGTCGTCCCCGGCGACATCGTCGTAAGCCCCACAGGCCCCGGCCGCCGGCACGGCCACAGCGGCCCCGGGCACCCCGGCGGCGACCGCGCCGGCGACCGCCCCTGCGACCACGGCGGGCCCGGCGCACAGATCGACGGTGCGCCCGGCATGATTCGTGCGCTCCCAGCGCGCCTGCCCGCGCGTGTGCACCCTGAGCGCGCCGTACACCACACGTGTGCTGCCCACGACAAGGGCGAAGGCTGCCGACCTGCTGAAGGTTGCCGTGATCAGCACCCTACGGAGAGCCGCCCACCTGGCCGGATGGGGCCCTCCGGCGACGCACCCCGCCAGTGCGATCCGAGAGCCTGCACCAGCCCACGGGCAGTGGACCGGCCCACCGGCGCAGACGCTCAACGAGGCGGCACCCGGCACCGGGGGTTGTGCCCACCCCTTCCGGCCTGCGGAACGCATGCCGACATCAGCGAAAGCGAGCAGGCCAGGCACCCGCCCCAGACGCCCGACGCATCGCCGTCGTCCCCCTGGGGCCTCGCCCTGGGACCCTCCGCGGTACGCACGCCCACCAGGGCAATGGCGCACCCGCACCGCCGTACGCCGTCCGTGGCCGGGGTCCGGGGACCGCAGCCCCCTCAGACCTCCGCGCGCGCCGTGGCCAGCAGTTCCTCCGCGTGGGCCCGCGCCGTCTCCGAGTCCTCCTGGCCCGCCAGCATCCGCGACAGCTCCCGCACCCGGTCCTCGCCCTCCAGCACCGTGACCCCGGAACGGGTCACGGACCCGTCGTTCGTCTTCTCGACGAGCAGCTGCCGGTCGGCGAACGCCGCCACCTGAGGAAGGTGCGTCACGACGACGACCTGCGCGGTCTTCGCGAGCTTCGCCAGCCGTCGCCCGATCTCCACCGCCGCCTTGCCGCCGACGCCCGCGTCGACCTCGTCGAAGAGGTACGTCGGTACGGGGTCGGTCCCGGCGAAGACGACCTCGACCGCGAGCATCACCCGCGACAGCTCACCGCCCGACGCCCCCTTGGCGATCGGCCGCGGCTGGGCACCGGGGTGCGGGGCGAGCAGCAGTTCGACGTCGTCCGCGCCGGACGACGAGTACGCGACGAGGCGGCCGCCTACCTCGACCCCGTCCGGGTCGTCGGTCTGACGGATGTCGATGGTCACGCGCGCATGCGGCATCGCGAGGTGCGCCAGCTCAGTCGTCACCGCCTCCGCGAACCGTGCCGCCGTCTCCGTGCGCGCGTCGGTCAACGCCTGGGCCAGTCCGGAGAGTTCGGCGCGGAGCGCATCGCGTTCCGCGGTCAGCTCGCCGATCCGGTCGTCGTCGCCCTCCAGCTCGATGAGCCGTTCGGCGCTCTCCTCGGCCCAGGCCAGCACGGCGTTGATGTCCTCGCCGTACTTGCGTGTGAGCCCGGTCAGGGCCGCCCGCCGCTCCTCGACGGCCGCCAGCCGCAGCGGGTCGGCGTCGAGGTTGTCGGCGTACCCGGCGAGCTCGCCCGCCACGTCGGCGAGCAGGATGGAGATCTCGCCCATGCGGTCGGCGAGCGCGGCGAGCGCGGGGTCGTGGGACCGTACGGCGTCCAGGGCCCGGCCCGCGCCGGCGACGAGCGTGGTCGCGTCGACTGCCTCGGGGTCCTCGGGGTTCCCGGCGAGCGCGCCATGCGCGAGGGAGGCGGCGGAGGCGAGGGCCTCGGCGTGGCCGAGCCGCTCGGCCTCGGCGGCGAGCTCCACGTCCTCACCGGCGCTGGGCTCGACGCCCGCGACCTCGTTCAGCCCGAAGCGCAGCAGATCGGCTTCCTGGGCGCGCTCGCGGGCGCGCGTGGTCAGTTCGGCCAGTTCGGCGGAGACGGACTTGAGCCGCCGGTACGCGGCCACGTACTTGGCATGCGGCCCGGCCACCGCGTCGCCTGCGTATCGGTCCAGTGCCTGCCGCTGCCGTGCGGGCTTCAGCAGCCCCTGCTGGTCGGACTGCCCGTGTACGGCGACGAGCTCGTCGGCGAGCTCGGTGAGCATCCCGACGGGCACCGAACGCCCGCCGAGGTGCGCGCGTGAGCGCCCCTCCGCCGAGATCGTCCGGCTGATCAGCAACGCGCCGTCGTCGAGTTCGGCCCCGGCCTCCTCGGCCCGTACGGCCGCGGGGGCGCCGGCGGGCATGGTGACCCGCCCCTCCACGACCGCCGACTTGGCGCCGATCCGCACGAGGGCAGGGTCGGCGCGCCCGCCGAGCAGCAGCCCCAGGCTGGTGACGACCATGGTCTTGCCCGCACCGGTCTCGCCCGTGACAGCCGTGAATCCGGGCGACAGCTCGACGACCGCGTCGTCGATGACCCCGAGCGACCGTATCCGCATCTCCTCCAACACGGAGAAGACCATACGAGGTCGGGGGCCGTGTGTGCGACGACCCCCACCACGCAGGCGCAGACCCGCAGGTCGGGGACGCCCTCCGTCACCCGCCCGTGGATGGGCGCGGAGTGCCCCGCCCCCGCAGGCCTCCCGGGGCACGACCCGTACCGCCCTGTCGACCAGGTCCTCGTCCTCGACCCCCGGACGGGCTCAGAACGGGCCCGCCGGGCGCCCCCGCGCACCTCAGTGCGGCGCGCCCCGCCACCCCGACACCGGCAGCGCGAACTTCGCGACGAGCCGGTCCGTGAACGACGCGTGGTGCAGCCGCGCCAGCCGCACCGGCACGGCACCCCGCCGCACCTCCACCCGCGCCGCCGGCGGCAGCTCGACCGCGCGGCGGCCGTCGCACCACAGGACCCCGTGCGGCGTGCCGGGCTGCACCTCCACCGCCAGGACCGACGTCGGCGACGTGACCAGCGGCTTCGCGAAGAGGGCGTGCGCGCTGATCGGCACCATCAGCAGGGCCTCGACCTCCGGCCACACCACGGGACCGCCTGCCGAGAAGGCGTACGCGGTCGATCCGGTCGGGGTCGCGCACACGATCCCGTCGCAGCCGAAGCCGGTCACCGGCCGTCCGTCGATCTCCAGGACGACCTCGAGCATCCGCTCGGCCGAGACCTTCTGGACGGCGGCCTCGTTCAGCGCCCAGTCCCGGTGGACGATGTCCCCGTTGCTGCGGACGGCGACATCGATGGTCATCCGCTCCTCGACCTCGTACGCACGCGTCACGACCCGGTCGACGACCTTGTCGAGATCGTCCCGCTCGGCCTCCGCGAGAAAGCCGACCCTCCCCAGATTCACCCCGAGCATCGGCACGCCGGACGCACGGGCGAACTCCGCTCCGCGCAGCAGCGTCCCGTCCCCGCCCAGCACGATCAGCAGCTCGCAGCCGTCGAGGACCTCGGGCGTGGCCTCGGGAACCGTCTCCACGGTCGCCGGCAGGGGAAGATCCGCCGCTTCGAAGGCAAGCACCCGCACCCCCAGGCCGGCGCGCAGCAGCCCTTGGACGACGAGTTCGGCGCTCCGGATGGCCGCGGGCCGTCCGGTGTGCGCCAGCAGGAAGACGGTACGTGTACGTGTCTTCGTGTCCGTGCTCGTATCGCTCGTATCGGTCAACGCGGCCCCTCCGCCACTGCACGATCGACGTCCGCCGGGTCGAGTTCCGGCGCCCCTGCCCGGAGC
Source organism: Streptomyces sp. NPDC002133 (assembly GCF_040296405.1). Lineage (NCBI taxonomy): Bacteria > Bacillati > Actinomycetota > Actinomycetes > Kitasatosporales > Streptomycetaceae > Streptomyces > Streptomyces sp. NPDC002133. The sequence goes on from NZ_JBEOXF010000041.1 coordinate 62,009, forward strand.
CACAGAAAGTACTCGACGTTGCCGGAAGGCCCCGGCAGCGGACTTGCGGTCACGCCGAGCACGCCCAGGCCGAGCTCCCCGGCCTGTCGTGCCACGGCGCGTACTGCCTCGGCGCGCAGCTCGGGGCTGCGCACCACTCCGCCGCTGCCGAGCCGCTCCTTGCCGACCTCGAACTGCGGCTTGACCATGAGGACGAGATCGGCGCCGGGCGCCGTGCAGCGCACGAGTGCGGGCAGCACGAGCCCGAGGGGGATGAAGGACAGATCTCCGACGATCAGGTCCACCGCCTCCCCGTCGATCGCCTCCAGGGTCAACTCACGCACATTCGTACGATCCTTGACCGTCACGCGTTCATCACTCCGAAGAGACCAGGCGAGCTGGCCGTAACCGACGTCGACGGCGACGACGTGCACCGCTCCGGCCCGGAGCAGCACGTCGGTGAAGCCGCCGGTGGACGCGCCGGCGTCCAGCGCCCGCCGTCCCTCGACCTTCAGCCCCTGCGGTACGAAGGCGGCGAGCGCCCCCGCGAGCTTGTGACCGCCGCGCGAGACGTACTCCGGATCGCTGTCGTCCTCGGCGACGACGATGGCGGCGGCCGTCTCGACCTGGGTGGCGGACTTGGTCGCGGTGTTGCCGCCGACGGTCACCCGCCCCGCCGCGATCAACAGGCTCGCGTGCTCGCGCGAGCGGGCGAGCTTGCGGCGTACCAGCTCGGCGTCGAGGCGGCGGCGTGCCACTCCTGCCACGTTCGGTTCAGCTCCTGTGGTCGTACGAAGGTGAGGGCGAGGGCTGGGGCGCGGGCGGTCCCTGCCGTGCGTCGAGCGCGGTCAGCGTGTCGCGCAACCCTCTGTGTACATCCTCGTACACCTCCACGTGCCCGTCCGCCGGGAGGTGGTCGGCGTCGGCCAGCCGCTCCAGGTACGCGTCGACGTCGGCATTGCCGGTGGGGGCGCGCTCGACACCGAGGGGGGCGGGCGCGGCCGGGTCGTACGCCTCCGCCGCCGGTGCGGCGGCCTCCTCGGGGGCTTCGGGGGTGGGTCCCGGAATCGAGTCGCTCATGCCCAGACGCTACCGCGAAGCCCTGGGGTACCGTCGGTCCCGATGGCGACCACGGAGGAGTGCCGCAGCGCACTCGACAGACTTTCGGACAATCTGGCGAAGGCGGACGGAGAGGTGCGCAGCGCGGCCGCACTCGACCGTTCCCTGAGCTGCCACATCAAGGATCTGGACATCACCTTCACCGGGCGCCTGGCGGCGGGCCGGATCCAGGTGCTGGACACGCTGGACGGCCCACCGCCTGACAGGGCGGAGATCCGGCTGACGATGGCCGGTGACGACCTGGTGGCGATGGTGGACGGGCAGCTGAACTTCGCCAAGGCCTGGGCCTCGGGGCGGGTCAGGCTCGAGGCCGGCTTTCGCGATCTGCTCCGTCTCAGGGCGCTGCTGTAGTCACCGCCTCCGCAGACACCGCCCCCGACGCCGCCGCGCCGGCCTTACGGCGCCGCGCCAGGGGCACCACCAGCGGCGTACCCGTCTCCGGGTCGTCGATGACCTGTGAGCGCACGCCGAAGACGTGTTCGACCAGCTCGGCCGTGACGACGTCGCCGGGCGCGCCCTCCGCGGCGATCCTCCCGCCGCGCATCGCGATCAGATGCGTCGCGTACCGGGCGGCCTGGTTGAGGTCGTGCAGTACGGCCACGAGCGTACGGCCCTGCGTTTCGTGCAGTTCGGCGCACAGGTCGAGGATCTCCAGCTGATGCTGGATGTCGAGGAACGTGGTCGGCTCGTCGAGCAGCAGCAGCGGGGTCTGCTGGGCGAGTGCCATGGCGATCCACACCCGCTGGCGCTGGCCGCCGGAGAGCTCGTCGACATAGCGGTCGGCCAGCTCGCCGACCCCCGTCGCGGCCATCGATTCCTGGACGATCCGCTCGTCCTCCCGCGACCACTGGCGCAGCAGGCCCTGGTGCGGGTAACGGCCCCGGGCGACGAGGTCGCCGACGGTGATGCCGTCGGGGGCGATCGACGACTGCGGGAGCAGCCCCAGCGTCTTCGCGACCTTCTTCGCGGGCATCGAGTGGATGGTCTGCCCGTCGAGCAGCACCCGGCCCTGGCTGGGCCTGAGCATGCGCGAGAGCGCACGCAGCAGCGTGGACTTGCCGCAGGCGTTGGGCCCGACGATCACCGTGAACGAGGTGTCGGGTATCTCGACCGAGAGGTTCTCGACGATGACCCGCTGGTCGTAGGCGAGGGTGACCGATTCCGCGGTGAGGCGCTGCATGGACGTACTCCTGGAGTTCTTCTCGGTCGGGTGCGGGCCTGCGCCACGCTGCTGCTCTGCGGCCGTACGCTCGTCAGCCGTACGCACCGTCGGCACACGGTCTGCGCTCGTCCGCGCCGCGTTCGTACGCTCGGACCGGGCGCTCATACACGGCCCGCCTTGCGCTCGGTGACGAGCAGCCACAGCAGATAGGCGCCGCCGAGCACTCCCGTGACGACGCCGACGGGCAGTTCACGGTCGCCGAACGCGGAGGTGGCGATCCAGTCGGCGGAGAGCAGCAGCGCCGAGCCCATCATGGCGCTCGCCGCGATGTTCGGCCCAGGGGAGCGGGTCAGCCGGCGTGCGAGCTGGGGGGCGCTGAGCGCCACGAAGACGATCGGCCCGGCCGCCGCGGTGGCGACCGCCGTGAGCAGCACGGCCGAGCCCATGAGGACGGCCCGGGTCCGCTCGACGCCGACCCCGAGCGCGTACGCCGCGTCGTCGCCCATCTCCAGCATCCGCAGCGGCCGTCCGTACGCCAGGCACAGCGGGATCAGCACGGCGCACACGACGAGGAGCGGCCAGAACTGGCTCCAGTCCCGGCCGTCGAGGGAGCCGGTCATCCAGACCACGGCCCGCGTGGCGTCGACGAGGTTGGCCTTGGTGACGAGGTAGTGGATCGCGCCGGTGAGCATCGCGGCGACACCGATGCCGACCAGGACCAGTCGGTAGCCGTGCACTCCGCGCTTCCAGGCGAGCAGGTAGACGGCGAGACCGGTCGCCAGACCGCCGACGATCGCGCCGCCCGCCACGGCGAACGAACCGCCGTGGAAGAGCACGATGACTATCAGCGCGCCGACGCTCGAACCCTGTCCGAAACCGAGCACGTCGGGACTGCCCAGCGGATTGCGGGAGAGGGACTGGAAGACCGCCCCGCCCACCGCCAGCGCCGCGCCCACCAGCAGCGCCACCAGCACCCGCGGCAACCGCACGTCGTGGACGATGAACTCCTGCGCGGGCGTGCCGTTCCCGAGCAGCGTGGCCACGACCTCGCCGGGCGCCATCGGGAAGTCGCCGCTGCCGACGAGCACGACACCGCAGGCCAGGGCGGCAGCCAGGAGCAGCACGGCGACGAGTGCCGCCCTCGGGTCGACCCGGGCGGAGAGCCCGCCGGGGGTGCGTATCGCTTTCACGGCCTTCACAGCTGCGCCATCCTCTTGCGGCGTACGAGGTAGATGAAGACGGGCCCGCCGATGAACGCGGTGACAACGCCGACCTGCAGCTCGGAAGGGCGCGCGACGATCCGGCCGACGACGTCGGAGCCGAGCAGCAGCACGGGCGAGAGCACGGCCGCGTACGGCAGGATCCAGCGCATGTCGGGGCCGGTGATGGCCCGGACGAGATGCGGGACCATCAGCCCGATGAAGACGATCGGCCCACAGGCGGCGGTCGCCGCACCGCACAGCAGCGTCACCGCGACCATGGCGAGCACGCGCGTACGGGTCAGATGCGCCCCGAGCGCGCGTGCCGTGTCGTCACCCATCTCCATCGCGTTGAGCGACCGCGCGATCAGCAGGGCGAGCACCACTCCGGCGCCGATGAACGGCGCGACCTTGCCGATGGTCCCGGGGTCGGCCGATGCGAGCGAGCCGACGGTCCAGAAACGCAGCCGGTCGAGCGCCGCCGAGTCCAGCAACTGTACGGCGTTGACGTACCCGTAGAGCGCGGCGGTTGCCGCGGTCCCGGCGAGCGCGAGCCGTACGGGCGTGGCGCCGCGGCTTCCGCCGAGCACGTACACGACCACCGACACCACACCGGCGCCGAGGAACGCGAACCACACATAGGCGGTGAGGGAGGTGACGCCGAGGAAGCTGATGGCGGACACGACGGCGGCGGCCGCGCCCGCGTTGACCCCGAGAAGCCCCGGCTCGGCGAGCGGGTTGCGGGTGAGCGCCTGCATCACCGCGCCGGCGAGCCCGAGCGCCACGCCGACGAGCAGCCCGAGCACGGTCCGCGGCACGCGCACATCGTGGACGATCACGTCGTTGGCGGTGCCGGAGTTGTGGAAGAGCCCGTGCCACACATCGGCGACCGGGACCGACTTGGCGCCGATGGCGATGCTCGCAACACAGACCAGCAGCAGGACACCGACGGCGAGCAGCAGCCCGGCCGCGCGCAGCGCATGGCGCTTGCGCGGCTCGGGCGTCGCTGCTGCGGACGTCGGTTCCGCGCTCGGTTCGGGGGGACTTTCGGAGGGACTGTCGACCAACACGCGGTTAGGTTAGCCTACCCTGCTATCTCACCCCGCTGCGGGAACCCGCCGCCTCACCGAGGGAACCCGAGGCAGCGGCTCACCAGCCCAGCCGGGCCAGTGCCTTGCCCGCATCCAGCGTGCCCGCCGCATCCTCCGCACGGGTCCACGCCGCCGCGCACAACGCCCGCAGCCCGTCCAGCGCCTCGCCGTCGCCGTCCAGCAGGAGCGCGTCCCCGCGCACCGACGCCGTCCAGCCCCCGCAGCGGAAGCCGTCCTCCGACGAGGAACCGGCCACCTCGGGCTGCCCGGTCAGCAGCCCGCGCAGATCGGCGTCCACGTAGGTCGGCCGGTGGTTCGGCTCCGCGGCCAGCAGCTGTGCCGGGTCCGTCACTCCGGTCAGGACGAGCAGCGAGTCCACACCCCCGTTGAACGCGCCCTCGATGTCCGTGTCCAGCCGGTCCCCGACCACGAGCGGCCGCTCGGCGCCGGTCCGCAGAATCGTCTCGCGGTGCATCGGCGGCAGCGGCTTCCCGGCCACCTGCGGCTCGGCGCCCGTCGCGATCCGTACGACCTCCACCGCCGCGCCGTTCCCCGGCGCGATCCCCCGGGCGCTCGGGATCGTCAGATCCGTGTTGGACGCGAACCACGGCACCCCGCGCGCAATCGCGTAGCACGCCTCGGCGAACCGCCCCCACGGCAGCTCGGGCCCGCCGTAGCCCTGCACCACGGCGGCAGGCTCGTCGTCCGCCGACTCCACCGGCTCCAGCCCGCGTTCGCGCAGCGCGACCCGCAGCCCCTCACCGCCGACCACCAGCACCCGGGCGCCCGCCGGGACCTGGTCGGCGATCAGCCGGGCGACGGCCTGCGCCGAGGTGATGACATCCGCGGGCTCCGCCGGCACACCGAGCTCGGTGAGGTGCCGGGCCACCGCGTCGGGCGTCCGCAGCGCGTTGTTGGTGACATACGCGAGATGCATCCCGGTGCCGCGTGCCGACCCGAGCGCATCCACTGCGTGTGCGATCGCCTCCCCACCCGCGTAGACCACCCCGTCGAGATCGAGCAGCGCCGTGTCGTACACCGCGCACAGCGCCTGCGCGCTGCCGCTCGGCCTGGTCCTGCCCTGCTCGCCCATGCTGGTCCGCTCCTCATTTCGTGGCTTTTTTCGATCCCCCGACACTCCCCCGATCATCGCGCATCGCCGCATCCACATACGATGCATCAATGAACAAGAGAGGTCAGGCGGCCGAAGACGGTCTGCACATGATTCCGTTCCGCGGGCTGCGCTACGTCTCGGAACGGGTCGGCAGCCTCGCCGCGGTGACCTCTCCTCCGTACGACGTCGTCGTACGCCCCGACGGACTGCACCACCTGGAGTCCGCGGATCCTTACAACATCGTCCGCCTGATCCTCCCCCAGGCCGCCAGCCCCGTCGCCCGCAACGAGCAGGCCGCCGAGACCCTGGACCGCTGGCTGGCCGAGGGCGTCCTCGCCCCCGATCCCGAGCCCGCGCTGTACATCTACGAGCAGCGCAGGGGAGAGATCCTGCAGCGCGGCGTCATCGGTGCGCTGGCCCTGTCGGCCCCCGACGAGGGCATTGTGATGCCCCATGAGGACGTGATGCCGCATGTGGTGGCCGACCGTACGGCGCTGATGCGCACCACGGCCGCCAATCTGGAGCCGCTGCTGCTGACGTACCGCAGCGACGGCACCACGACCGGGGCCTCCGCCGTCATCGAGCGGATCATCCACGAGAGCGCACTGCTGGCGACGACCACCGAGGACGGCTTCAGCCACCGCCTCTGGTCGGTCACCGACCCGGCGGACCTGGCGGAGATCGCCGCGGACCTCACCCACCACCAGGCTCTCATCGCCGACGGTCACCACCGCTGGGCCACGTACCTCCGCCTGCGCGACGAGCTGCCGGCTCCCGGGCCGTGGAACTACGGCCTGGTCCTGCTGATCGACACGGCCCGCTACCCGCTCCAGGTACGGGCGATCCACCGTCTGCTCAACCGCCTCCCGGTCGCGGACGCCCTGACCGCCGTCGAAGGGCTCTTCCGGGTACGTGACATCGACGGACCTCTTCCGTGCGCCCTCGATGCACTGGCCTCGGCCGCCGCCGAGGGCAACGCGTTCCTGCTCGCGGGCGACGGCCGCTTCCACCTCCTGGACCGCGCGGACGCCGGCCTGCTGGCACGCACGGTCCCGGCCGACCGGCCGGAGGCCTGGCAGCGGCTCGACGCGACCGTCCTGCATGCTGCGCTCCTGGAGCACGTCTGGCGGATCCCGGACTCTCCCGAGGACATCACCTACATCCACGACACCGAGGCTGCGGTGATCCAGGCCGAGCGTCGTGGCGGCACGGCGGTGCTGATGCATCCGGTGAGGGAGGACGTCGTACGGGAGCTGGCACAGCAGGGCGTGACGATGCCGCGCAAGTCGACGTCGTTCGGCCCGAAGCCGGCGACCGGCCTGGTGCTGCGGAGCCTGAGCATCGACGCCTGAGCATCGGCTGACGGCAGGAATCGGTGCGGACCGTGCGGACGCGAAAGGCCCGGCACCCTCGTGGGTGCCGGGCCTTCCAAGTGCCTGCGGTGGGGCGGGATCAGGCCTTGTCGCCCTCATCGTCGGCCTCGGGCTTCTCGTCCGTCTCGGCTTCGGCGTCGGAGTCGTCCGCGTCCGAATCGGCGAGGTCACCCTCGTCGGCCAGGGCGTCGACGAACTCAACCCCGTCCAGCTCTGCGAGCCGGTCGGAAGCGTCGGTGGCCCCGTCCTTGTCGGCCTCGACGGCTTTGGCGAACCACTCGCGCGCCTCGTCCTCGCGGCCGGCAGCGAGCAGCGCATCGGCGTACGCGTAACGCAGTCGCGCGCTCCACGGCTGCACCGAGCTCGACGCCAGCTCGGGACTCTGCAGCGTGACGATCGCGGCTTCCAGCTGATCCATGTCCCTGCGTGCCCCGGCGGCGACGAGCCGCATCTCGACCTGTCCCGCCTTGTCGAGCTTCTGCACCTCGGATTCACCGGCCATGGCCAGCGCCCGCTCGGGCCGGCCGAGCCCGCGCTCGCAGTCGGCCATCACGGGCCACAGATCGACGCTCCCGGTCATCCGCCGGGCAGCCCGGAACTCCGCGAGCGCCTCCGAGTACCTCTGCGTCGCGTACGCGGCGAATCCGGCGGCCTCTCGCACTGCGGCGACCCGCGACGCGAGCCGGAGCGCCACGCGCGAGTAGCCGTAGGCCCCTTCCGGGTCCTCGTCGATCAGTCGCGCGACCATGACGAGGTTCTTGGCGACATCCTCGGCAAGCGTCTTCGGCAGGCTCTGGAGCTCCTGCCGCACGTCCTTGTCGATCTCGTCGCCCGAGACGTCCTCGGGAATCGGCAGCCGCTTGATCGGCTCCCGATCCCGATCGCGCCCACGATCCCGGTCCCTGTCGTCCCTGCGTCCGTACCCACCGCGGTCGTCCCGCCCGCGGTCGTCGCGACGGGGCCCACGCGGCCGGTCGTCACGGCGGAACCCACCACGCTCGTCATCACGACGCGGACCACGGTCGTCACGACGGTCGTCACGACGGAACCCACCACGGTCATCGTCCCGACGAGGACCACGATCATCACGGCGGAACCCACCACGGTCGTCATCACGACGCGGACCACGGTCGTCACGGCGGAACCCACCACGGTCATCGTCCCGACGCGGACCACGGTCGTCACGACGGTCGTCACGGCGGAACCCACCACGGTCGTCGTCCCGACGCGGACCACGGTCGTCACGGCGGAACCCACCACGGTCATCGTCCCGACGCGGACCACGGTCGTCACGACGGTCGTCACGGCGGAACCCACCACGGTCGTCGTCCCGACGCGGACCACGATCATCGCGGCGGACGCCACCACGGTCGTCGTCTCGGCGCGGACCACGGTCGTCACGACGGTCGTCACGGCGGAACCCACCACGGTCGTCGTCCCGACGCGGACCACGATCATCGCGGCGGACGCCACCACGGTC
>NZ_JBEOXF010000041.1:70621-70783 GCF_040296405.1 Streptomyces sp. NPDC002133
GGTCGTCGTCTCGGCGCGGACCACGGTCGTCACGACGGTCGTCACGACGGAACCCACCACGATCATCGTCCCGACGCGGACCACGATCATCGCGGCGGACGCCACCACGGTCGTCGTCTCGGCGCGGACCACGGTCGTCACGACGGTCGTCACGACGGAACC
>NZ_JBEOXF010000041.1:70880-71737 GCF_040296405.1 Streptomyces sp. NPDC002133
CCCACCACGATCATCGTCCCGACGCGGACCACGATCATCGCGGCGGACGCCACCACGGTCGTCGTCTCGGCGCGGACCACGGTCGTCACGACGGTCATCGCGGCGGAACCCACCACGATCATCGTCCCGACGCGGACCACGATCATCGCGCGGGAAGCGACCTCCGCGGCTGTCGTCACGTCGGTCGTCGCGACGGCCGTAACCGCGGTCGTCCCGGGGGAAGGTGCCCCGTTCACCACTGCGGTCGTCACGGCGGAAACCGCTTGCACGGTTGTCGTCCCTACGGTCGTCACGACGGCCGTATCCACCGCGGCTGTCGTCCCGACGCGGCCCGCCTCGGTAACCGCCCCGGTCGCCGCCACCACCGTCCCGGCGACGCGGCTCGCGCTCCGGACGATCGTCGGAGGAGTTGGTGGACATCGGCATGGCTCCTGTCATCGGGTACCGCATTCATTCTCGCGCAGCCGGCCATCCGACGCGCTTCGGGGAAAATCAAGGAAAAACAAAAGGACCCGTGGGCCCAGCTGAACGCTGGGACCACGGGTCCTGAAAGATTGTTCGGCGGCGTCCTACTCTCCCACAGGGTCCCCCCTGCAGTACCATCGGCGCTGAAAGGCTTAGCTTCCGGGTTCGGAATGTAACCGGGCGTTTCCCTAACGCTATGACCACCGAAACCCTATCGGGTTCGAGCGAACAAGCACACTCTTCAATTAAGTAAGTGAATCTGGTTCGACCGGTGCGACTGTTCGCAACCCGGGAACCACACAGTGGACGCGAGCAACTGAGGACAAGCCCTCGGCCTATTAGTACCAGTCAGCTCCACCCGTTACCGGGCTTCCACATCTGGCCTATCAACC
>NZ_JBEOXF010000042.1:0-69862 GCF_040296405.1 Streptomyces sp. NPDC002133
CCTGAGAGAGGCGTTCGATTGCGACTACTCCGAGATCGCTGAGATCCTTCAGCTCGGTGTCGTCGACGCGCGGAAGATCGTGAGCCGTACTCGTAGGCGCTTGGCCGAGCAGCGAGAAATGAGTTGGCACGGCGAGACACCGACGCCTCGCGGACGGCCTCGCCGTAACGGCTCGAACGGGGGTTCTGGCCTCACGGTAAGCCTTGCTGACCCCAGACGCCCTCAGTCCGTCCTACAACAACCGCATGACGGGCGCTGCTCGTCCACCTGTCCCGGGCCGTGCGCACGTAAACAGTCTGGCGACCGTGATCCGCGGTGATGGCAGCCCCCGGGGTGGTCGAGGCCAACGGCAGTACTGACCTTGATAATCGGCGATGGGCTTCGCCGATCGCCTCATGGGCAGCGCCCCCGTTGCCCAGTGAGGCATGCGCAAAAGCTTCCCGCATGGAGAGCATCGACAGGACACGCGGCGTGGTGCCGAGGGCGGCACGGGCCTCGTCCTGGGCCGCGTTGACGAAGGCCAGGGCGCCCGCCGGCTTGTCCTGATAGGTCGCCTGCAAGCTCAAGCAGGACAGCACGTTGGCCATGAAATGCCGGTCGTCGATCTCCCTGGCAAATTGCAGCGCCTCGGTGAAGTACGCACGGGCCTGGTTGAACTGGCGCGCGTCGAAGTACGTCCAGCCGGTGAGGCGTGCCAGCTCGGCCGCCACCCCGTACAACCCGTGCCGAATGGGCGCTGGTCGGTTCTCCTTCAAGAGCCCGACGACATATCTGAGCTGTCCGACTACAGCCGGCCGGAGAGCTTCGCCGCCGTGCTGGTCGTCCCGTCGCCAGTAATCCTCGATCGAGGATTGGAGCGCCTGAAGGGTCGACGGACTGGGACTCGTTCGCGCGGTGAGGGCAAGGATGCTGTCGACATCGGCACCCGGCAGAGCAGCGGGTGCGGGCGGCTCCGGTTCCGCCGCCTGCGGTGGTTCTCGTTCGGCGAGCGCGAGGGCTGCGGGAGTCTCCCAGGACCGACGGGAGAGTCCGAGCATGTGTCCTGGGATGCGTAAGCCGTCCGCGATGCGCTCAATGACGTCCATGTGCAGCAACTGGCGGCGCCCTGCCATCACTTCGCCGACGCGGCTGGGGGTCATGTCGCAGCGCCGGGCGATCATCGACGGGTAGATGCCCGCGTGCGTTTTCACCAGCAGGAAGACTTTGGCGAAGTCCCGGGCTCGACACGCCTCGATCATCTGAGGATCGGTGAGAAGCCTGACAGGAAGCTCCTGCGGACGAGACGGCTCGCGCATCGGCAAGCTCCCTGACGAGGGCTACGCAACGTCGCTAGTTCTCTACCTCCTGTGATCTTACCCAAGTTGGGTAATCAGTCGGACCTTCTGACGGTGTTGCATCAGTGGCGATCCTGCTGGGCATGACGAGCAAGCAGCAGACCGGACCAGGTATCGGCGAACTGGGTAAGGACGCGGCCAGTGGGCGTATCGGTGTCGTCATGGGGAAGGTCGGAGGGCGCGCGCAGATGCGGCCGGTGCGCGGCGGCGTCGAGTGGGACGCCTTGCCCGGCAATGTTGTGGCGCTCAAGGCGCGCGAGGAATTGAGCGCACGCTTGGCCGTCAGGAACGGCAACAGCCGGGTCGGTCTGTGATGCGCGTCATCGGCCGGTACGCCGGAGTCCTGTTCATCATCGGCATCAGCGCCTCGTGCGGCCTGGTGCTCGGGATGGCTCTCGGAACCAGCCGTTAGAGCGTCCGCCCTGGACGGATGCCACGCAATGGCTCCCCCGTTCCCGTTCAGTGCGGGCCAACCTTGCCCGCCCCTGGTCGCTTTTGAGCAGAGCTCGGCGGCCAGCTCGCGGCGCAACTGCCAAGCATCGCCACATACAAGGAGAGGGGCGAGGTCTGGCGAGCGCCAACCTTGTGCGGTTGCCCCCCTCGGTGCCGGCGGCCGGCGCCGCAGTGCACGCCTTGCCGAACGGCCGACGTAGAGAGCTATAGTGCTAGGCAACTAGATAAATGGAGGAACCGGTGATTGAGTTCCACCTGAACGGCCGGTCCGGCCTGTCCCCGTACCAGCAGCTGGTCCAGCAGGTTCGGCATGCTCTGCGCCTGGGCCTGCTGAAGGAGGGGGACCGGCTGCCGACGGTCAAGGACGTGGCGAAGCAGATGGCGGTCAACCCGAACACAGTGCTCAAGGCGTACCGCGAGCTGGAGCACGACGGTCTGGTGGCCGCCCGTCCCGGCGTCGGAACGTTCGTGACCCGGACGCTGGCCGACGCCACGCTCGCCGCGCACGGACCGCTGCGCAAGGACCTGCAGCGCTGGCTGACCAAGGCCCGCCTGGCCGGGCTCGACGACGAGAGCATCGAGGCGCTGTTCATGAATACATTTCGTGACGCCGCCGGAGAGGACGTAGCGTGAGCGCTGTCTTGCGAGCCCAGGGCCTGGGCAAGAGGTACAAGCAGCGCTGGGCGCTGCAGAACTGCGACCTGGACGTTCCCGCCGGCCGGGTTGTGGGCCTGGTCGGCCCCAACGGCGCAGGCAAGTCGACCTTGTTGAACCTGGCCTCCGGCATGCTCACCCCGACAGCAGGCACCATCGAGGTGTGCGGTGGCCGTCCTGCCGAGGGTGTGGAACAGCTCGCCAAGGTCGGCTTCGTCGCCCAGGACACCCCGACCTACGCCGCGCTGAGCGTCGCCGACCACCTCGACTTCGGCAAGCGCCTCAACCCGAACTGGGACGACGGCCTGGCGCGCGACCGGATCCGTCGCCTCGGTCTGGACCCCAAGCAGCGGGCCGGCAAGCTGTCCGGCGGCCAGCGCGCGCAGCTCGCTCTCACCCTGGGCGTCGCCAAGCGCCCGGAACTGCTCATCCTGGACGAGCCGGTCGCGGCCCTGGACCCGCTCGCCCGACGGGAGTTCATGCAGGACCTGATGGAGGCCGTCGCCGAGCACGAGCTGAGCGTCGTGCTCTCCTCCCACCTGGTCTCCGACGTGGAGCGGTCCTGCGACTACGTCATCGTCCTGGTCGACTCCCGGGTGCAGGTGGCCGGCGACATCGACGACCTGGTCGCCTGCCACCACCGGCTCACCGGACCGCGCCGGGACCCGGACACGCTGCCGGCCGGTGTGCACGTCATCACCGCCAGCCACACCGAACGGCAGACCACCCTCCTGGTGCGCACCGACACCGCGGTCCACGATCCGTCCTGGACCGTCAGCCCGCTCGGTCTGGAAGACATTGTCCTGGCCTACATGACCCGGCCCGCCGATGCGGTACGTGACACCCGACCTGCGCTGGAGGTACTCCGATGATCTGGCTGACCTGGCGCCAGTTCCGCACCCAGGCCGCCGTGATGTTTGCCGCGGTGGCTGCTTTCGCCGCCACCCTCGCGGGCACCGGCCCGCAGCTGGCCGACCTCTACCGAGCTGCCGGCAGCAGCCTGGTGGACCAGATCTCCAGTTCGGACCAGACCCTCTACTACACCGGACTGATGGTCGTACTTGCCGTGCCGGCGGTCATCGGGATGTTCTGGGGCGCGCCACTGGTCTCCCGTGAACTGGAGACCGGCACCCACTACCTCGCGTGGAACCAGGGCGTCACCCGCACGCGCTGGCTGGCGACCAAGCTGGGCCTTGGTGCGGCGGCCGCCATGACCGCTGCCGGACTGGCCTCACTCGCGGTGAGCTGGTGGAGCAGCCCCATCGACCGGGCTGTCAACGGCGGGGGCGCGACGGACACGTACTTCCCGCGGCTCGACCCCGTGGCCTTCGCCGCACGGGGTGTCGTCCCCATGGCCCATGCCGCCTTCGCCTTCGTCCTGGGCGTGGCCCTCGGCGTCCTCATCCGCCGCACCCTGCCCGCGATGGCCACCACGTTCGCCCTCTACGCCGCAGTCCAGATCGTCGTGCCGATGTGGATCCGGCCCCACCTGGCCGCCACGGACCGGACCACCGTGCCGATCGAGCCCGGCGGCGCCCCCATCAGCGTCCAGGAGGGCGCCAAGCAGGTCGTCGCGCACCTCGAAGAAGTGCCCGGGGCCTGGGTCACCTCCCAACAGACGCTGAACGCGGCCGGTCAGCCGGCCCCCGTGCCGTCGTCCTTCGCCGACTGCCTGCACACCGAGTCGGGCCCGCCCACCCTGCAGCAATTCGAAGGCTGCATCGCCGACCTCGGCGCCCAGGGCTACAAGCAGCAGGTGACGTACCAGCCCGCCGGCAACTTCTGGGCCCTTCAATGGGCCGAGACGGGGCTCTACCTCGGCCTCGCCCTGGCCCTGACCGGGTTCTGCGCCTGGTGGATCCGCCGCCGACTGACCTGACAGACGCCAGTCCCACTACGGGAGTAACCGCGAGGGGCAGCCGGGACCCGGCTGCCCCTCGCGGCGTCGCCGCAGCCGGCCCGCGATTCCAGCCCGTCCGAGACGGACACACCGCCCCTCTCCCCCTCAGCGGCTGACGCGAACGGTGATGCGCACATCCAGCGGGCCGGACCGTCCCGTGCCCGTGGTGCGTACGACAGTCTCGCCCGGGCGCTCGGCGCGGAGCTCCCACTCGCGGTAGCCGGGGTCGGACTCGTACGCGACGGGTACGAGTGTGACGGCGCGGCCGCTGGTCGACGGGGTCTCCCACCGCAGGCGGCTGTCGAGCCGCAGCGGCACCGTCGCTCCCACGGCGAGCGTGACGGTCAGCCCGCTGTCGGCCTCGGTGAGGACGGTCGGCGGCGGGGCGGGTGACGACGGAGAAGGCGAGTCCGAGGGCGAGCCCGGCGGTGAACCGGAACCCGAAGGGGACGGCGGGAGGGGCGTCGGGGGGCCGGTTGTCGGTGGGGCCGTCGACGGATCGGGGGCCGGGGTCACGGAGGTGCTGCCCTGAGCCGGGTCGTCGTCCGGGGACCCGCTCGTGCAGGCGGTCGCCGCCGCCCCGAGGAGCAGGGCGGCGGCGATCGCACACAGCGCGCGTGCCTTCGTCATACGAGCGGCACGTTGATGCAGGTCAGGATGGATGCCTGCCGGGCGAGTTCGGCACTGGTCGCGTCCGGGTCCAGGCGTACCTTCTCGGCGTTCTGCACCGCCTCCAGGAACGGGGTGTCCGCCTTCAGGTCACCGTCGGTGTCGACCAGCTCGTCGGCGTCGAAGGCACCGTTGGCAAAGTTCAGCCAGGCGGCGAGCAGCTGGCGGTCGAAGGCACGCTTGGGGTTCAGCAGCGTGAGGAAGAGCGTGCTCGCCGCCTTCTCCTGCGTGGACACGTCGACGAGCTCCGAGAAGACCGCGCTCGAGTGCTCGACGATCTTCAGATAGCAGTCGAGCCGTTCCTTGCCGAGCCCGGAGAGGTCCCCGGTCAGGTACTTGACGTACCAGATGTCGGCGAGGAGGGACAGCGGCGCGTTGCCCTGCACGATCAGCGGGACACCGTCGGAGCCGGTGCCTCCGTCGTCGTCGCGGGCGGTGAACGACAGCTGGTACAGGCACGGCTTGTCGTACGTGTGTGCCTGGTTGTCCGTCACATCGCGCGGCTGGACGCTCGGGCTGCGGACGGGGTCGGGGTTGGGCGGGTTGACCAGCGAGGTGGTCGCGGTGTTCGGCGAGCCGTCGCCCCATGACCAGGTCATGGTCTCGTCGTCGCTGCCGGGGTCGGTCACGCGCGCGGCGTACGTCTCCTCCTTGCCCGCGTGCACGACGAGCGTCCTGCCTCCGGCGAGTTGAACGGCCTCCGACGTGTCGATCGCCGCGGTCGGGTCGACGTTCGCCACCGTGATCTCGGCGTCGCGGCAGGTCGTGGTGTCGTCGTCGCTGCCGCACACCTTCACTGTGAAGGTGCCGTTGTCGCCGAAGACGATCTGCCGGCTGAAGGTGAGCGTGGCGTCCGGTCGGTCGTTCTCCAGCTGCCCCGGCAAGGGTACGGGCTTGCCGTCACCGGGATCGATGGTGGCCGTGAGCGGGTCGAGCCAGCCGGGGTCGGTGACCGTACCGCTGACGGTGAGCTTCCCGCCCTCCTCGCGCGGCCCGGCGACGGTGAAGCTGATCGCGGGCGCGACGTTGGTGACGGTCACGGTGGCGGTGTCCGTGTCGGCTCCGGCGGCGTTGGAGACCCGCAGGCCCACGGTGTACGTGCCGTCCTGGCCGACGCGGTCGAACACCGGGTTGATGCCCGTGGCGTCGTCGTAGGCGCCGTCGCCGTCGAAGTCCCAGGCGTACGCCCCGCCGCCGCCCGGGCTGGTGCTGCCGCTCGCGTCGAGCCGTACGTCCGTGCCCTCCCGGGTGGTGTACGGGCCGCCCGCGTCGGCGGTGGGCCGGCAGGCGGCGGGGAAGTCGGTGGCCGGATCGGCCTGGTCCTGGCTTGGTGACGTGGCGCTCGCGCCCATGCCGCGCCGGGCGAAGACGCCCCACAGCAGACACTGGTCGGCGCCGCCGTACGTGGCGCGGTCCGCGGCGAGGATGCCGTTGCGGGCGTCGAGGAAGTCCGGTGCGGACGGGGTCAGCTTCATGCCGTCGACCATGAGCTGTTCGTGCCGCTGCTTGCCACCCGCCGCGCCGTGGGCCCCGATCAGCGCGGTACGCATGTCCCACATGGCGGTGGCCCAGATCTCTCCGTCGTCGTGGACCTGGCACGAGCCGTCGTCGCACAGGTCGCCGTAGGTGAGCGTGCTGTTGTCGTAGGCGACACGGCGCACACCCGTCGGCTCGCCGTTGTTGTACTCGCCGTAGACCGGGTCGCTCCACATCGATGTGGCGACCGCGTCGCTCCAGCCCTCCCCGAGGGCTCCGGTCTGCTCGCCGTCGCCCATGTCGCCGCCGCCGACGAGGCGGTGGGACAGTCCGTGGCTGTACTCGTGGGCGACGGTGTCGCCGTTCATCCCGCGGTGGGTGTTGTGGTTGCCGCACGAGGCCCGGCCGACGAAGAGCCGCATGGTCGGGTTCTGGCCGTCCGCCGGGGTGCCGAAGTTCGCGTTGCAGGCGGCGTCCCCGTTGGCGTTGAAGTCGACGTACACCTGGACGCGGTCGCCGCCGGCGCCGCCCTGCCCGAGGTTGTCCTCCTGGAAGTTGCCGGATGCCTCGTCGAACCCGAGCCCGTAGAGGAAGTCGTGCATGCGGTTGGTGTAGTAGAAGGCCTGCGTGACGACCGCGTCCCGGTCGGTCGTGAGGTCCGTGCCCCCGCTGCTGCGGAACGCGTCGGTGAAGGTGTAGGTGAAGTGCTGGTACGCCGGGTCGCCCGCGGCCGGGGTCTGCGGCTGGTAGCCGAGTGACTCCTGCCCGTCCGGATTGTGCGACACCTCGGCGTTGTTGCCGGTGGTGACCCGCCCGGACACCCAGGACCGGCCGAGCCCGCTGAACGGTACGACGGTGGCGGCTCCCGTCGTCGGGTTCTGCCCGGTGAAGACGCGGCCCTCCGGTCCCTCGTTGTGCGTGAGGTCGTTGCGGAGCAGGATCCGGCCGTCCTCGGCGTCGACGACGGTGTCGTACAGATGCCCGTTCCGGGCGGTGAGCGTGGTCCGCCAGGCGGGCCGGGCGGTGCCGTCCGCGAGCGGGAAGGTGACGCGCTCGGCGGTGACGGTCCCTCGGGGCTCGTCCGTACCGACGGCGCCCGCGGCGCGCTTCACGGCAGCGCCCTTGTCCAGCGGGGCGGTTGCGCCGGCGCGCGCCCCGGGAACGAGGCTTCCGGTGGCGGTGAGGATCCGGCCGTCCTTGTCGACGGCGACCTGGAGGCGGGCCCCGTGCACGGGTACGCCCCGGTCGGTCTGCCCGATGAACACGTGCCGTACCCCGTTGTGTTTCGTCCGGTACGACTTGACGATCTCCAGGCCTTCGAGGTCGGACGCGGAGAGCCCGTACAGGTCGGCGTGCTCACGGAGATACGCGAGGGCGAGGGCCTGCGGGTCGCCGCTCCTGGCGGCACCGAGCGCCTTGTCCTTCCCGAGCGGCGACACCGTCCGCGGCGTGCCGTACCGGCCCCAGCGCACGGCGGCGCCGTCCAACTCCTGCGCCGCGCGCAGCTGTGCGGCCTCGGGCGGGACGCGCGTGTCTCCGCGTACGTCGATGTTGGGATACGGCCGGTCCTGTCGCTCGTCGCCGTGCCCGGCCGTGTCTCTCTCCTGGCTCACGCGATCCGCGTCGGCCGTGACGGCGGCCACCGGCACCACCGTTGTCGCAGGCAGCGCCAGTAACGCCGCCCCTAGGATGAGTGCCCGGGCCCTGGCCCGGGCCCCACTTGCGCGCATGGACAGCATCGCCCTTCCCCCGTTCCCCCGTTGTCCGCATCCACTGGCAGTGGACCCCGGCCACGGTAGGTGGACATGACAATCCACGGGAAGGGCACGGCGAAGGCTGGCCGGAATACGACTCGGACGAGAATTCGACTACAGAACCAGTGCCGCGACGCGCCAAGAAGAGGACACCACCACCCATGAACGAGACACCCCGGCCCTTCCACCTCCTCCCCGGCGCCGACGACTCCCCCGTCCTCCTCCACGTCCCGCACTCCTCCCGGGCCGTCCCCGAAGCGGTCCGCCGAGGAATCGTCCTGGACGACCGCGCACTCGAGCGCGAACTGGACCACATCACCGACGCCCACACGGCCGAACTCGCCGCCGCGGCGGCCGAGGCCGCGCCGCTCACGCCCTGGCGGTTCGTCAACGGCCTCTCGCGCCTCGTCGTCGACCCCGAGCGATTCCCCGACGAGCGCGAGGAGATGCTCGCCGTCGGCATGGGCGCGGTGTACACCCGGACCACGCACCGCGAGCCGCTCCGGTCATCGGAGACCGACCCGCAGCCCCTGATCGACCGCTACTTCCGTCCCTACACCGACGCGATGACCGCGGCGGTGGCCGACCGGCTCGCCGCGACCGGCCGAGCGGTGGTCATCGACGTCCACTCGTATCCGACCGAGCCGCTGCCGTACGAACTCCACGGCGAAGGACCACGCCCGCCGATCTGCCTCGGAACCGACCCCTTCCACACACCGGCCTCCCTTCTCGGCCTCGCCGAAAAGGCGTTCGCGGGCTTCGGCGGCACGGGCATCGACAGCCCTTTCGCCGGCACCTACGTGCCCCTGGAGCACTACGGCAAGGACCACCGGGTCAGCGCGCTGATGATCGAGATCCGCCGCGACGTCTACATGCGCGAGCCCGGCGGCCCCGCGGGCCCCGGCATCACCGCGCTGGCCGCGGCGCTCACGGAACTGGTCACCGCGGTGACCCGGCCGGCGACGCGGTAGAAGCGGTGGAAACCGCCCGGCGAACGGCCCGATGCGGCGGCGGTTCCACCACTCACCGCGGTCATGGGCCAGGCGCCCCGCGCGGCCGCCGCATAGCCTGCTCGGCCATGGACGTGACACGCGCCGACCGGCAGCTGCGCCTCATCTCCGAGGTGACGCAGTTGGCCGATGCCCTCGACGTCGCCGTATGGCTGCGCGGGGGCTGGGCCATGGACTTCTAACTCGGCGAATTCACCTGATTTCTCCCAGGAGGCCCGGGCCTTCAGGCCGGGGAGGCATGGGTGCTTGGAGCGGAGCCGCGGAGCGGCGGAGTTCGCTCCGTGTCTGTCGTGACCTGTGCTTTCGGCTGTTGACAGAACAACTAGAAGACAGCCCAGCAGGGCGTCAGTCAGTGGTAGAGCCACAGCCGCCGAGAACCGGCTACGAGTATCAATGTCAGTGGTGGAGGTTAGGTTGAAGGGGTGAAGGTCGTGGTGCAGGTGAAACTGCTGCCGTCGCCCGAGGTGGCGGCGGCTTTGGCGGCGACCCTGGCCGTGTGCAACCGGGCGGCCGATGCCGCATCGGCGGTGGCGCACAAGACGGGCACCACCACCCGCAACGAGCTGCAAAAGCTCGTCTACGCCCGCTTGAAGGCGGAGTTCGGGCTGGCTGCCCAACCGGCCGTACGCACGGTGAAGAAGGTCGTGGACGCCTACGCCACGTTGCGCGCCAACATCCGGGCGGGAAACCTGGGTCCGGCCGCATCGAAGCGGCGCAGGCGCGCGGAGTCGAAGCCGATCGTTTTCCGGCCTGATGCGGCCCAGCCGTACGACGACCGGATCCTGTCCTGGCAGCACGACGCGCAGACGGTCAGCATCTGGACCGTGGCCGGGCGAATCAAGAACGTCCGGTACACCGGGCACCCCGACCAGTTGGCGATGCTCGAGAAATTCCGGCGGGGCGAGTCGGATCTCGTGCACCGGGACGGCATGTGGTTCCTGATCGCCACCTGCGAGATTCCCGAAGCGCCGCTCAACACCGACCCGGTGGACTGGGTCGGCGTGGACCGGGGCATCGCCAACCTCGCCACCACGTCCGACGGGACCAACTACCAGGGCCGCCGCCTTGGCCGCTACCGGCGCTGGCACGCCCGCAAGCGAGCCGAACTCCAGGCGAAGCAGACCCGCTCCGCCACCAGGCGAGCCAAACGCCGGGCGAAGAAGGAAGCCCGGCACGCTACTCATGTCAACCACAGGATCAGCAAGGAGATCGTGGCCGTCGCACAACGCACCGGACGCGGAATCGCCCTCGAAGAACTGAGTGGCATCCGTGACCGGGTACGGCCTTTCCGCGACCAGCGGGCCGCGCTCTCCTCCTGGCCGTTCCACCAGCTCGAAGAACACCTCCGCTACAAGGCCCGGCGGGCCGGAGTGCCGGTGATCTGGGTGGACGCCCACTACACCTCGCAGATGTGCCCCAGATGCGGGCACACCGCAAGAAACAACCGTCCCGTCCGGGACACCTTCTCCTGTCGTCGGTGCGGGCTCGCCGGCCCCGCCGACCACGTCGCCGGGGTCAACGTGCGCAACCGCGCACGCTCGGCGTGGGTTCTCGTCAACGGACCCGTACCACAAAGGACCTGAACACCTCCTTTCGCTGGTAGATGCGACCCGTGACCGCCCCGTCGTAGGGGGCAGTCGGGAGCGCGACAAGGCGCAAACGACAGAGCCAACACGCTCGGTCGTTTACGGCCGAGAAGTTGACTCGCGACCACGAGGGCGGAGCACGCGGCCGAGTTGACCGAGGGGCTGCTGCGGCGCGGCTTCGAACCGGTGCCCGGACCACCGCCCGATCTGCAGGTGGACTTCGCCAAGGACGGCCTCGACAGCAGCTTCACGTTCGTCGCCGAGGACGTGACGGGGCGCCTGGTGGTCGCGGGCGGCCCCTGGGCCGGTGCGCCCTGGCCGCAGGGAATGCTCGACGCGGAGCACGGGCGTATCGGTGCGCTGCGATGTGCCGTCGTCAGCCCCGAGGCCCAGATCGAGATCAAGGAGATGATGCCGGTGTGGGTTCCCGGCTTGCCGAGGCGGGCCAAGGATGCCGAGGACATCGCCCGGCTGAGGGCCGCGCTGGGCGAACGGGGCGCACGGCCGAAGTAGGCCGGCCGCCCGGGTGCGAACCCGCGTGTTCCCCGTCGCCCAGCCTGCAGGTGCTCGTACAGGCCGCCGCCCGCACCCGGGACGCGGACACGGCGACCGCGCGCCGCCGTGTCCCCACCGCCGAGTCGATCGCCGAACAGAGCATCGCCGAGGCCCGCCGCTTCACCTGCGACCTGGCACCGTCCGACCCGGTCGGGGTCCCGGCGGCCCGGCCGGGCGCGGTGCTCGCCGTCCGGATCCCCCGAGCCTCAGGCGTGCACCGGGAACGACGCCTGGAAGGCCAGCCGCTGGTCCGCGCCCTCACCGATGGCGCCCAGCAGTTCGTCCAGGGCGAGGTACTCCTCCCAGCGCGCACGGCCGGTCGACTCGGCGAGCCGTGAGATCACCAGGTCCTCGAGATCCGGGACCCGCTTGTTCTTCCATACCTTGTCGGCCGTGCTGACCAGCAGGTCCTCGAGCGTCGCATCCGGGGCCGTCCACGACGCGTGGGTCCCGGCGAACCGGGCCAGGTGCGGGGCGAAGCCGTGGTCCAGGAGCAGTTGCCGCCCGGCCTCCTCGTGCAGGGCCCCGGGTCCGGAGAGTTCGGCGATGTACACGGTCTTGCCGATGTCGTGCGTGGCCGCCCCGAAGAGCACGGCCTCGCGGTCGACGTCGAGGTGCGGATATCGGTCGGCCACCCACGCGACGAGTCGGTGCGCGACATCGTGGACGGCCCGCAGATGGGCGGCCAGGCGCGGCGGTGCCTGCACGCGGTGCAGGAGCTGCTCCGCGGGCCGGGGTAGGAGCCGCAACGGCGGGTCGCCCGGGTCGCCCAGGGCTCGGGAGAGCAAATCGGGTGGCGCGGTCATCGCGCCACGCTACTGTCCCGCCGCGCGCACCCTTTTTCGCGCACCTGTGTCGGCAGTGGCGTGCCGCGGCGCCGCGGCCTTCAGGGCCACCGTTCGGGCCCGCCCGACGCGTACGGACAACCGGGGGGCCCGGGCTGCGGTGGCAGGTGCCGGAGTACCCGTCTTACAGTGAAAAGGGCGTTTCCCTTCGGTTTCCGCCACGCCGTCGACCGAGGTACGTGCACCGGGACGGTGAGGAGCGAGGGGACATGCGCCGACTTCGACCGTGCCGGCGGGCCCCGCTCGCGACGACCGGGAAGAGGTGTGGCCATGGCCGGACTCCCCGAGGAACCGGTGCCCCAGACTGTGCTGTCCCCCCTGACGGCTGCGGCGATCTTTCTGGTGATGACGGTCGATCCAGGGGGCGAGCCCGCGGTGCGGAAGCTGCTGTCCGACCTGATGGGACTGCAGCGGGCCGTCGGCTTCCGGGCAACCAGCGGGAAGCTCAGCTGTGTCGCAGGCATCGGATCACGGGTATGGGGGCGCCTGTTCGCCGGGCCGCGCCCGGCGGAGCTGCACACCTTTCGTGAACTGGTCGGAGCCAGGCACCGCGCGGTGTCGACGCCCGGTGACCTGCTCTTCCACATCCGTGCCGAGCGGCTGGATCTGTGCTTCGGCCTGGCCGCCGAGATCATGGATGGTCTTCAGGGCGCGGTCACGGTGCGCGACGAGGTGCAGGGGTTCATGTACTTCGACATGCGTGACCTGCTCGGATTCGTCGACGGAACCGAGAACCCGGTGGGGCCGGCGGCGAGAGGGGCGGTCCTGGTCGGCGACGAGGACCCGCAGTTCACCGGAGGCAGTTATGTGATCGTGCAGAAGTACCTCCACGATCTGCAGGCGTGGAACGCCCTGCCGGTGGAAGCGCAGGAGATGGCGGTCGGACGGAGGAAGCTGTCCGACATCGAACTGGACGACGAGATCAAACCGGCCGATTCCCATGTCGCCCTGACCACTGTCGTCGATCCTGATGGGACGAAGCACGAGATCCTTCGGGACAACATGCCCTTCGGGAGCGTCGGACAGGGCGAATTCGGTACGTACTTCATCGGGTACGCCCGTACCCCGGCAGTGACCGAGACGATGCTGGAGCGCATGTTCCTGGGCGAGCCGCCGGCGTCCCACGACCGCATCCTGGACTTCTCCACCGCGGTCACCGGTTCGCTGTTCTACGTGCCGACCACCGACTTCCTCGACAATCTTCCCGATCCGCCCGGCACGGGCGCGTACTCCGAGGCCCACACGGCGACGGTGTCCGACGCCGGAGCGCGCCCCTCGGACGTTTCCCTGAGGATCGGCGACATGAAGGCGAGCACCGCCGATGAACAACCTGCACCGTGAACTGGCGCCCATCTCCACTGCCGCCTGGGCCGACTTGGAGGAGGAGGCGCGACGTACGTTCAAGCGCCATGTGGCCGGGCGACGGATCGTCGACGTTCCCGAGCAGGGCGGCCTTGAGCTGTCCGCGGTGGGCACCGGGCATCTGGATGGCGTGGACGCACCGGCCGAGGGGGTCATCGCCCACGTCCGCTGCGCGCAGCCGATCGTGGAGCTCCGCGTTCCCTTCACCGTCGATCGCCGACAGGTCGACGACGTCGCACGCGGGGCCAAGGACGCGGACTGGCAGCCGGTCAAGGACGCTGCCCGGCAGATTGCGTTCGCCGAGGACCGTGCGGTGTTCGAAGGTTATGCCGCCGCGGGCATCGCCGGCCTGCGCGAGAGCTCCTCGAACCCCGCCCTGACCCTGCCGGCCGAGGTACGCGAGTACCCGAACGCCATCAGCCAGGCCATGACCGCACTGCGGCTGGCGGGTGTCGGCGGCGAGTACATGCTGGCGCTCAGCGCCGAGGCGTACACCGCAGTCAGCGAGACCTCCGACTACGGTTACCCGATCATCAAGCACCTCGCGCGGCTGCTGGACGGCGAGATCATCTGGGCGCCCGCCATCGACGGGGCCTTTCTGGTGTCCACGCGGGGCGGCGACTTCGAGCTGTGCCTCGGCCAGGACGTGTCCATCGGCTACCTGTCGCACGACGACCGGAACATACGGCTGTACTTCCAGGAGACGCTGACCTTCCTGGTGTACACGAGTGAGGCCGTGGTGGCCCTGGAGGCGTCGTCACCGCCGGCCGCCGTGTGATCTCCGGAGGCGGACTGGCGCGGCAGGGACGGACACGGCGCACGAAGGCGCCGTGTGCGCAGCGGTCCGCCGACGTGCGCCACGGGTGGCGGTCGCGGGTCTCGGTGGTACTGGACGGTGTTCCGCACCGGTGTCCATGGGAACCGCTCCAACTGATCAGCCGCTCTCCTCCACCCGTTCCTGGATGAATGCCGTAGCGGTCACCACGACGGCAGCGACCAGCACCATCGGCAGGACCGGCGCCCACAGGGGCGCGAACCGCAGCAGCAGGGCGCCGGCCGTGGCGCCGCACAGGAACGCCGCCAACCGGGCGGCGGCCGCGGCGGCGAACCGGTGCGGCTCACCGCCGAGGGCGCGGGCGAGGCCGGTCAACGTACCGGTCAGGTAGGTGGTCGACGCCCCCGGCACACCGGAGCTGCTCGTCACCGCGCTCTGCACTCCCATCGCGGCGCCGGCCGCCGCGAGGAAGAGCAGGCCGGCGCCGGCGCCGGGGTGCCCCTCGGTGGCGGGCCACCCGCCTGCGACACCGGCGAGCAGCGCCAGCTCGGCCGTCACGATCAGGCTTGTTCGCCGGTACCAGCCCGCGCCGCGACGGCCCAGCCCGGCAGTGGCGGCCGCAACGCCCAGGGCATAGCACCCGACCGCCACCGTCGCGCCCGCCGCCAGCCGGCCGTCCAGGGCTACGAGGGCACGGCCGAGTTGGACGAGGTTGCCGGTGATGACACTGGCGAACACACCGTCAAGTCCCGTCACACACACGGCATCGAGGCTGCCGGCCGCCGCCGTGAGCATCGCGAGGAGGCGTACGACCCGTCGCTCGGGCAGCACCGCCGCGCCCGGCTCCGCCGGTGTGTCGTCGGGTCGGTCGCCTGTCGACTCGTCGCTTCGTCGATTCATCGTTCGCGGTGTTCCGGGAGGGACGGTCCGTTGCTCTGCGCTTGTCGCATCCCGTATCTCCCTCTCATGACGTCCCCTTCGCGCTCGTCCCGATGAGTCTGCACTCCAGGCGCCCGGCCGCGGCGGACGACACCGGGCATCGTCCGGGTCCGTGGCACCGGATTCGCCCGCCTTCGGTTGTCCCTGTGGGGTGGGGGTGGTACATCACTCCGGAGAGCGCTCTCAGCGCGTCGCCACGGCTGCGCGGGGAGCGCTCTTTCGCCCAGGACCTTTCGCGGACGCGCACGCGCCGCTCCACGCGTTGACAGGGCCCCATCAAGAGAGTTCACTCCCTGAAGGCTGGTACAGACCAGCGCCGGAATTCCCGCCAACCAGTGCACGATCGCCAACCACCGCTCCCCCGGCCCGGTTGGCGTCCCCACACCAGGAATCGAGGCACCCCCCATGTCACTCCGCATGCACAGGCGCCCGTTACGGATGCACAGGCGCCCGTTCCGCGCCATCGCCCTGACGGTCGCGGCACTGACCGCCGCACTGAGCTGGGCACCCAGCTCAACGGCGGCTCCCACCCCCACGATTCAAGCCGTGAACTTCGAGGACAACTTCGACGGTCCCGCCGGAGCAGCCGTCGACGGATCCAAGTGGCAGATCGAGACCGGCGACAACGTTGCCAACCACGAGCGCCAGTACTACACCCCGGGCAACGCCAACGCCGCGCTCAACGGCCAGGGACAACTGGTCATCACGGCCCGCCGCGAGAACCCCGGCAACTACTCGTGCTGGTACGGCCGGTGCGAGTACACCTCCGCCCGGCTCAACACGGCGGGCCGCTTCACCCAGACCTACGGGCACGTCGAGGCCCGGATGAAGGTCCCGCGCGGCCAGGGCATGTGGCCCGCGTTCTGGATGCTCGGCAGCGACATCGGCGATGTCGGCTGGCCGAACAGCGGCGAGATCGACATCATGGAGAACGTCGGCTTCGAGCCGGGCACCGTGCACGGCACCCTCCACGGCCCCGGCTACTTCGGCAGCGGCGGCATCGGCGCCGCCTACTCCCTGCCCGGCGGCCAGGCCTTCGCCGACGCCTTCCACACCTTCGCCGTCGACTGGACACCCGACGCCATCACCTGGTCCGTGGACGGCAACGTCTACCAGCGCCGCACCCCCGCCGACCTCGGCGGCCGGCAGTGGGTCTTCAACAAGCCCTTCTTCCTCATCCTCAACCTCGCCGTCGGCGGCTACTGGCCCGGCGACCCGGACGGCTCGACCGTCTTCCCCCAGCAACTCGTCGTCGACTACGTACGCGTCACCACATCCGACGGCGGCGGGGGCACGAGCGGAACGCTCAGGGGCCTCGCCGGCAAATGCCTGGACGTCGCCGGCGCCAACGCCGCCAACGGCACGCCGGTGCAGCTCTACGGCTGCAACGGCACCGCCGCCCAGCGCTGGACGGTGGGCACCGACGGCACCGTCCGAGCGCTCGGCAAGTGCCTCGACGCGGCGGCCGCGGGCACGGCGAACGGCACCCGCGTCCAGCTGTGGGACTGCAACGGCACGGGCGCGCAGAGATGGGCGTACAACGCGTCGACCAACGACGTGGTCAATCTGACGGCGAACAAGTGCCTGGACGTGCTGGACAACAATCCGGCGGACGGGACGCCGACACAGATCTGGACCTGCACGGGCGCCGGCAACCAGAAGTGGTCGCTGGTCACCTAGGGCCACCGGGCGACACTGCGCGATGCCCGTACGGCCGCCCGCCGTACGGGCATCGCGCGTGTACGTGCCCGGAGCGCCGGCGTGGAACTCCCCGGAGCGCAGCACACGTTCGACTTGTTCCACTCCCTGCGCTTCGAAGCAGTCGTCAACGCCGTGGAAGCCATCGTCGCCTGGATGCGCTCCACGCAGGTGGGACCTCGAAACAGGAGCTGACCAGCTTATCGTTGCGGTCATGGTCTTCCACCCGTCGGCGGAACCCGCCGCCTTCCACGGAGCGCTCCGCGATCAGTTCGAGGCATTCCTCGAGGAGCATCGATCCATGCTGCACGACAGCCTGAACGGGCTGACCGAAGAGCAGGCACGCCGGTCGCTGGTCACGTCCAAGACCACGCTGCTCGGCCTGGTCAAGCACGCCACGTTCGTCGAGAAGGTCTGGTTCGATGAGGCGATCACCTGCCGATCCCGTACTGAAATCGGCATTCCCGACTCGCCGGACGAGTCGTTCGACCTCCACGACGGCGACACGATCGCCACAGTCCAGCGTGCCTACCAGCAGGCATGCGCGGAGTCCCGTCGCGCCACGGCACATTTGACGCTGGACGAACTCGTACGGGGCAATCGCCGGGGTCCACTGCCGCTGCGTTGGATCTACCTCCACACGCTGCGCGAACTGGCCCAGCACTGCGGCCACGCCGACATCCTTCGCGAGCAAGTCCTCAGCGACACGACACGCCGCGACTGAATCGGGGACTGTCCGTGCGACACCCCGGTCAGGCTCGCACGTCCTGAAACGGTCCGTCTCACACAGCCGGCGGGTGACCCCAACGGCACGAGCGAGAATTCGGTTCGGCTACCACCTGGCAGTGCCTTGTCGGGTGGCGTCGCAGGACCGGGGTGACGGCACACGTGGGCACGTCAGAAGACGGACACTCCCAGCACCCCGCCACGAGCAGGGAAGCGGCCGGCAGGCTCCAGCCCGTACCGAGGGAGATCCCTGCCTTCGCCTCGACCTGACGTTTGGCCGGTCCGGAGTTCGGCGCGTCATGGACCAGGCTCACTGAGTCCCCGATCCCAGGGAAGTCGGGTGCGGCCTCCACGACCCAGCGCATCGCGCGGCCGTCGAGGACGGCGTACACACAGACCAGCCTTCTCGGACCGGCGAGCCCGGACAATCGCCGCAGCGCCGCGCACAGGCGGCAGTAACGCCCACGGCTTCATGGCGATAAAAGTTCTTCGACCGGGCTGAGAGCAGCGACACCCCCTGACGGGTAAAGGGATCCTGCGTCCGCGCCGCCGCGCATGCGCGTGCCGCCTGCCACGAACAAATACGGTTGGTGCCGCCGCTGACGGTCCATTGCTCATGCCCACAACGAGGGAGCTCTTTGATGATTGATAAGCCTGTTCTGGTGCTTGCCGCGACCGGCGGACAGGGCAAGGCCGTGACCGGCGCGTTGTTGGGTCGCGACGCCAGGGTGCGGGCGATGGTTCGGGACCCCGAGCGAGAGTCCGCGCGCCGACTGGCCGATCAGGGTGTGGACCTTGTGGCGGGTTCCCTGAGTGACCGCGGAACCCTCGCCGCAGCGATGGACGGGGTGGCGGGGGTCTTCGCCTACACCACTCCCTTTGAAGCCGGCTTGGACGCCGAGGTCGCCCAGGGGCAGGCAATCCTCGCTGCCGCCGGCGAGAAGTACGTACCGCATTTGGTGTTCAGCTCGGTGGCCGGGGCCGACAAAGGAAGCGGCGTACCGCATTTCGACAGTAAGGCCCGCATTGAAGCCGAGCTGGACTCCAGCGATGTGCCATATACGATTCTGGGTCCCACGTATTTCTTCGACAACGCCCTTGGCGGAGCGGAGCGCATCCTCGGCGGGGTGCTCGACCTGCCGCTCCCCTCCGACAGGCCGTTGCAGCAGCTTGCCCGCGCCGACCATGGTGCTTTCGCGGCCGAGGTGCTGCTCAACCCCGCCCCCTACGTGGGCCGGCGTATTGAGCTGGCGAGCGATGCACCCACCCCGGCACACATGGCAGCCGCGCTGAGCGCCGCCCTGGGACGGGAAGTCCGGCATGAGTACCTACCGCTGGAGGCGGTCGGCGATCCGGACATGCACGCAATGTGGGCGTTTCTCAACGGACCCGGTTACCGCGTCGACATCCCTGTGCTGCATGCGGCCCACCCGGGAATCGCCTGGACCAGCTTCGCCGACTGGGCGCAACTCACGTTCACTGCCGCCCACTGAGCCCGGGTGCGCCGCAGGCGGGGACTGTGTCGATCGTGCGCTCCTGGAGGAGGTCGGGAAGCGGGCAGCGCGGCCGGGGAAGGAGGAGCTGGGCGCGGACTTCTCCGCCCGGTCGTCGGTGCCGGGTACGAAGCCACGCAGGCGGCCGCCCTGCGTATGCCCGAATCCCGCCGGTCTCAGCAGGTCGATTTACCAGCGACAACAAACGTCAAGCTCAGTCTCTGGCGACGGTCTCGGGGTGGTGCAGCGGGGTCCCGCCGGGGCGGGCGCCGTGCAGGCGGTGGGTGCGCACCTGGCGGTGTCCGAAGCAGAGGTCCCGTACGACCGGTGCCAGGACGGCGCCGAGCATCGGGGCGAGCAGATAGACCCACAGGAAGGCGTACTGTCCGGCGGCCAGCGCCGGGCCGAACTGGCGAGCGGGGTTGAGGCTGCCGCCGGTGCTCGTGCCCAGCAGGGCGATGGACAGGCCGACGAGCAGGCCCACCAGGTAGGGGATGAAGTGCGTCAGCCGGTGCACCGACAGGAACAGCCCCACGACGAGCACGAGGACGCCCATGGACGCCGTCTCCGCCAAGAAGAGCCCCGTGGCCGACCAGCCGGGGGCGGGCTGCAGGGCGGCGTAGGCCACCTGGGGAGCGCCGACGGCGCTGCCCCACACGCCCCGCGCCGCGAGCACGCCGAGCAGGGATCCGGCGAGCTGAGCCACGATGTAGGGCGTCACGGCCGCGCCGGGGAAGACCCCGAAGCGCCACATGGCCAGGGAGATCGCCGGGTTCATGTGGCCGCCGGACTGCTTGCCGGGAGGGCTGAGGATGAGCCCGGCGACAAGGAGGCCGACGGCCACACCCACGACGACCAGCTTCAGGTGGATCCCGGGGATCGCGTCGGAGACGGCGGACGGTCCGATGACCCAGCGCACGATGGTCGTCACGCCGAACAGCAGGACGAAGGTGAGCAGGAACTCCTGGGCGCTGTGCCGGAAGGCCGAGGAGGGTGCGTTGGGGTCGTTCATGGGGGCTCCTGATGTGCTGTGCGTGGATTCCCGGGATCAGAGGGCGAAGCAGGTGTCGAAGATCTCGGTGGGCTCTTCGGGGGTGAATCCGCGCTGGGCGCGCCACTGGCGGTGCTGCTCGGATTCGGCGACAACCTGGCCGAGGAGTTCGGCCTGGCGGGCGCCGGAGATGCTGGGCTTGACGGTGGCCTGGTAGCCGCCGAAGTGGGCGACTGGGCTCCATTGCGGGCTGATCACGGGGAGTTCCTCGTCCAGGCCCTCGTATGCGCCGGCCGCGTAGACGATGCGGCCGCCGACAACGGTCAGCAGGGACTCGATGTGCGGGATGTCCTGCTCCGGCACGGTGAAGAAGTCGTCGGAGAGGACGGCCAGGTCACCGTAGTAGCCCGGGCGCAGGACGCCCTTGACGTCGTCCTCGCCGGTCAGCTTCGCGCCGCCCTGGGTGTAGAGGGCCAGTGCGGTCTCGCGGTCGACTCGGTTGCCGGGCGAGTGGATGGTGAGGTCGCCGACGGTCTTGCCGGAGACGAGCCAGTGCAGGGCGACCCAGGGGTTGTAGGAGGAGACGCGGGTGGCGTCCGTGCCGGCGCCCACGGTCAGCCCGCGCTCCAGCATGGCCCGCACGGGTGGGGCCTGCTCGGCTGCGGCGGCGCCGTAGCGGCGGACGAACGCCTCGCCCTGGAAGGAGAGCCGGTTCTGGATGGACAGTGCCCCGCCGAGTGCGGCGATGCGGTCCAGACTCTCCGGGGTGACGGTCTCGGCGTGGTCGAACAGCCAGCGGTTGCCGGCCGGGAACAGCCCCTCGGCGGCGAGCTTCTCGAAGACCGCCAGGTCGCGCCGGATGGTCTCGTCGTAGGTGGCGTGCAGGCGGAAGCCCCAGCCGTTCTCCGACAGCAGGCGGACGGCCTCCTCGAACTCGGCTTCGTAGTTGCCGAGCTGGGGGCGGGGTTCGGTGAAGTTCTCGAAGTCGGCCGCCGCCCAGGTGAGGTTCTCACCGGCGCCGTTGAGGCGCAGCCACTCGTCGCCGTCGCCGGGCCGGACCATCCCGATCCAGCGCTTGAGGTCGGCGAGTTCCTGGCCCACGGTCTGGGGGAAGAGGTGGTAGGCGATCCGCAAGGACAGCCTGCCCTCCTTGGCCAGGTCGGTGACGGTGCCGTAGTTGTCGGGGAAGTTCTGGAAGCCGCCTGCGGCGTCGATGGCGGAGGTCAGGCCGAACCGGTTGAGCTCGCGCAGGAAGTGCAGCGTGGAGGTCTTCTTGTCCTCGCCCTCCAGCACCGGGGCCTTGGCCAGCGTCGAGTACAGGATCAGCGCGCTGGGCGCGGCCAGCAGGAGCCCGGTGGGCTCGCCGTCGCGTCCGCGGACGATCTGCCCGCCCTTGGGGTCGGGGGTGTCCTTGGTGAACCCGGCTGCCTTCAGCGCGGCGCGGTTGAGGATCGCGGACTGGTAGAGGTGCAGCACGAAGACGGGGGTGTCCGGGGCCGCGGCGTTCAGCTCCGCGACCGTGGGCAGGTGGCGTTCGGCGAACTGGTCCGCGGTCCAGCCGCCCACCACCCGCACCCACTGCCCCTTGGGGGTACGGCCCGCCTGCTCGCGCAGCATCGCCAGCGCCTGCCGCAGTGACGGCACGCCGTCCCAGCGCAGTTCGAGGACGTAGTTGAGTCCGCCGCGGATGACGTGCAGGTGTGAGTCGTTGAGGCCGGGGACGACTCTGCGGCCGAGTGCGTCGACCACCCGGGTCCGTGGCCCGACAAATGGTGCGACGTCGGCGTCGTCGCCGACGGCGGTGATGCGGCCGTCCCGGATGGCGACCGCGCCGGCCTGCGGGCGGGCGGGGTCGGCGGTGTAGACCTTCGCGTTACGGACCACTACGTCAGCGGCGGCGTCGGTGGCGACGGGGACCAGCCCGCCGACGGGAATCGTAGCCATGGGAATCTCCCGAAAGTAGGTCAAGGGGTGTGGGGTGGGGTTGCGGTGGGCGCTTTGCGGCCGCGGGGCCTGGACGGTCGCCTGCGGCGTTCGGTCCGCTCACGCGCTGCGGGGCTGCGCCGCGGGGATGCGGAGGAGTACGAGGGCCGTGGCCGCGACGCTCACGGCGCTGATGAGCAAGGGCCAGCCCAGTCCGTGATGCAGCACGAGCCAGGCTCCCAGCAGGGCACCGGCGAGTATGGCGAGGACCGCGATGATGCGGCGGGCGGCCCCGCGGTTGGTGCCGCCCGCGAGTGAGGAGTCGAAGGCCAGCCCGGTGACGGTGAGGGTGAGCACGGTGGTGGTCATGTCCGGCACTGCCAGCTTGCGTATGGTGCCGTTGCGTATGCCCATGGCCACCGCCGTCAGGACGATCAGCGGGTAGCGCGCCTGGTGCGGGACGGCGAACGCCACGGCCGCGGCAATGAGCAGGAGCACCGCCTCGACGGCCAGGGAGATGCAGAGCCAGCGGTGGGGCGGATACTGACGCAATGCCAGTGTCAGGCGTCCCGCGACGACCGCTCCACCGAGGAACGCGGCGAGGGAGACCAGGGACGCGAGAAGCGAGAAGCCCGGAGCCCCGGCCGCGGCGAACGCGATGATGACGACGTTGCCGGTCATGTTCGCGGTGAAGACCTGGCCGAGTCCCAGGTAGCTGATCGCGTCGACGAGTCCGGTGACGACGGTGAGCGCGGTGAGTGGGACGCGCAGTCGATCGCCGTGGGCCGGTGCGTGCCGGGGACCGTGGTTGTCGGGGGTGCTGCCGTTCACGGCGGGTGGGGCTCCTTCGAACGGTGCGCTGTGCCGCTGCCCGGGACATGAGGCCCCGGTGGGCTGCCTGGTGAGGGCCCGTCGGCCTCGGTCGGCGGTTCCGGCCGGCAGGCCGGGGACGGAGGATGTCCGGCCTCGGCCTGCCAAGTGGGGGTGGATCAGCCGGCGGCGTTGGCGCCGATGAACTTCTTCGCGTAGACCAGGCCGAGGCCGTAGGCGCCGTCGTGCTCCATGGCGATGTCGACGACAGCGTCATAGGTCTCGGTGCGGGCCCAGTCACGCTGCAGCTCCAGCAGGACCGTGATCCAGGTGACCGGGACAACGCCCGCCTGGATCATGCGCTGGATCGCGTGCTCGTGGGCCTCGGGGGTGAGACCGCCGCAGGCGTCGGCGACGACGTACACCTCGTAGCCCTGGGCAAGCGCGGAGAGGGCGGGCAGGGCGACGCACACCTCGGTCCAGAGGCCGGCCAGGACGATCTTCTTGCGGCCGGTGGCCTTGATCGCCTCGATGAAGGCGCTGTCCTCCCAGGGGTTCATCGTGCTGCGGTCGATGACCGGCTCCTTGGGGAAGACCTCGGCGAGCTGAGGAAGGAGGGGGCCGGAGAAGGTCTCCGCCGCAACGGTGCTGAGGATGACCGGGACGTTGAACGCCTTGGCGCTCTTGGCCAGCCCGACGGTGGCGTTGACGATCGCCGTCCGGTCGCCGCTGCCGACACCGAAGAACATCTGCGGCTGGTGGTCGACAAACAGGAACACCGAGTTGTCCGGGGTCAGCAGGTCCGGGCTCGGGGTGGGGGTGGCCACGATCTCGGCGTCGGTGAGCTCGCGATTCAGACCCATGGGGATGTCCTCGTTTCTTGACGTCGGCGGATGACGCACTCAGCGCGCCATGTGTCGCCTCTGTTCTTGACTGTCAGTCAATGGACAGGACAGAGCAGGACGGTGTGACACGCGATGACAGTGGGTCCGGGTCGAGTCGGGCCCGCGCGCGCAGCAGGGACGCCAGTGGATCAACAACGTGGGAGCCCGGCCGGATGACTCCGCATGCAGAGCTCCCCGAACCGCGAAGGAAGCGGCCAACTAGGCGGCGTTGCACCAGTCTTGGCGCGGGTACTCCAGCAGCGTCCCTCTGTCCGGCCTGGTCGGAGATATCGCCTGTCGTGTGCCGCGAAGCCGGGGTCAGGAACTGGCCCGTTCACAATTTGTTTACAGGACATTCGTCTCGAGTTACCGAATATTCAGGGTGTGTTCGCCACGGCTGGCGGGCAGTCAGCAGGCGCCCGCTTTGAACGCCGACGACAGGACGCGCAGGCCGTTCTTGCGGAGGCGCCGACGAGTTCAAGGACGTAAGCCCGCCGGAGGCGTCGAGGGACGGCCCAGTGGTACAGGCGGCCGGGAACTCGTCGGGTCGGACGGCGTTTCCGACCACCACGTTTCGCCTCTACGCCGTCCGTGGATCGCTCGCTCGCGCAAGTAACGAGCCGAAACGCCCGGGCTGTGACACAGTGCGCCCCTGCGCGCCGTCTTCTGCGTCTTGGCGGCGCGGTGTGAGGGCGCGGCCATCCGGCCCCGCCCCTGCACACCGCTGCCTGCCCAGACCCCTCCCCCGGCCCTTTCCGGGGCCGGGCTCAGAGGTGTCCACCACTCGGGGACAGGTCCCTACTGCCGCCGGCCGCCCTGGGGCAGCGGTGGACCCGGTGGAGGTGGGCGTAAGGTCACGCGTCAGGAGCGTCCAGGTCGGCGGCGATCTCACCGATTTTCGCCCGGACCCACGCGAGTGCCGGGTCCGTGGTGCGGTGCGGGCTCCACCACAGCGTCTGGGTGATCGGTGGAATCCGCAGGGGGGGTTCGAGCAACCGGATCGCCGCGGCACGTTGCAGGAGGGGGACTGCTCTCTCGAGCACGAAGGCGACCAGGTCGGTGCCCTCCAGAACCGTCGGCGCGAGCAGGAAGCTCTCCACGGTGAATTCGACCCGTCGGCGCAGCGCGGTTTGGGCCAGGTAGGTGTCCACAACGGCGGCCGGTGCATGACGCCCCATCGAATAGACGACGTGGCCGAGTTGCATGTACGTCTGCAAGCTCAGCTCGTCACCAACCTTGCTGTTGCCCTCCCAGACGCAGCACAGCCATCGATCGGTGAACAGCCGCAGCGAAGGCAAGGAGACCTCTCCCATGATCGCAGTCGGCTCGATGACGAGGTCTGTCGCGCCGTCGAGCAGCATCCGCGTAGGATCGGGCGAGCGGGGCCGGACCTGGATCGTGACACCGGGCGCCTCGGCGGCCAGACGGCGCACGAGCGGCCCGATCAATATGAGCACGCTGTAATCGGAACAGCTGACCCTGACCGTGCACTCGTCGCTGTCGGGGTCGAAGCCGAGCCTGTCGTTCAGTGCGCGCTCGATGATGTCGAGGGCCTCCCGGACCGGTTGCACGAGCGCTTCGGCACGTGCCGTCGCGACGAGCGTCGTGCCCTCGCGAACGAGCAGCGGGTCCCCGAACAGTTTCCGCAACCGGGCCAGAGCGCTGCTCATGCCGGGCTGACTGAGCCCCACCCGGGAGGCCGCCCGGGTTACGTTCCGCTCGGCGAGCAGGGCGTCCAACGCCAGGAGAAGGTTGAGATCGACGCTTCCCAGGTTCATGAGCTGCGACCATAGCTGGGATTGATGCTATACATCATCACCAGCAGATCGACAAATCTGGCCCGGGGGCCTCATCGTTCCTGGTGTGACGCACACCATGAACACGAAAGAGGTCCCAGTCCTGATCGTCGGCGGCAGCCTCGTCGGGCTGTCCACGGCGCTGTTCCTCGCCCAGCAGGGCGTCGAAGTTCTTACAGTCGAGCGCCACCCAGGCACTGCCATCCACCCCCGTGCAGGACACCTGCACCTGCGCACTCTCGAGTTGATGCGTGCGGTCGGGCTCGAACGGCCCCTCCAGCAGCTCTCGGCCGAGCGGTACTTCCCCAACGGTGGTATCAACGAGGTCCGCACCCTGGCCGAAGGCGAGGTCGCGACCTATATCCCGGACCTCAATCAAGGGGTGGCCGAGTTCAGTCCCTCCCGCCGCCTGTTCGTTGCCCAGGATGCTCTGGAGCCGTTGCTGCGGGAGCGCGCCGAGGCCTTCGGGGCGCGCCTCCGCTACAACGCCGAAGTTGTGTCCCTCGAGCAGGACGACGAAGGCGTCACCGCCACCGTCCGAGACCATGGGACCGGCGCGCTGGACCGGGTTCGGAGCCGGTACCTCGTCGCAGCCGACGGCAACCGCAGCCCAATCCGCGAGCAGCTCGGGATCAAGATGGGCGGACATGGCCGGCTCTCCCGCAGCGCGACGATCTACTTCCGCGCCGACTGCCGTCAACTCCTCGAGGGGACCGAACTCGGCGTCATCTACGTCAACAACCCGGCCCTGCGTGGCTTCTTCCGATTCGAGCGAACGGGGACGTCGGGATTCCTCGTCGTCAACACCCTTGGTGATCCCACCGTTTCGGGCTCCTTGGACGTCACGTCAGAGCTCACGACCGACCGGGCCGCCCGACTCCTCCGGAGTGCCATCGGACTGCCGGATCTTCCTGTGCAGATCGACGACGTCGCGGAATGGGTGGCCACCGCCGACGTGGCCGAACGCTACCAGGCGGGCCGGATCTTCCTCGCCGGAGACGCGGCCCACGTGGTACCGCCCAACGGAGGGTTCGGCGGCAACACCGGTATTCACGACGCGCACAACCTCGCGTGGAAGCTCGCGATGGTCGTTCAAGGCACAGCCGGCGAAGCACTGCTGGCCAGCTACGACGCCGAGCGCCGCCCGGTCGGTGACCTGACGATCGACCAGGCATACTCACGCTACCGCCACCGTGTCACGCCAGAGCTGATGACCGAGGACGTCCCTGAGCTCGTGGACGACTTCAGCATGGAAATCGGCTACCGCTACCACTCGGCAGCGATCCTGCCCGATCCCGATGCGGCAGACGACGACACACTGGTCGGGCACCCCCGGAAGGCGAGCGGACAACCCGGAACCCGCGCACCTCATGTCGAACTCGCCCCCGATCGATCCACCCTCGACCTGTTCGGAACCGGCTTCGTCCTTCTGACCGGGGATTTGGGCCGGCCATGGCAGGAGGCGGCACAGACGGCGGCCCGCAATGGCCTACCGGTGGCCAGCCCGCTGGTCAGCACACGAGGCGATGACATCGCGGCCGCCTACGGGATCGGCCCGGACGGAGCCGCGCTCGTCCGTCCCGACGGATTCGTCGGCTGGCGCAGCCGCGGTGGAGTGGCCGATCCCACGACCGAGCTCAGCCGGGTACTGACCGGGCTCCTCGCCCGCTCGGACGGGGCGAGCGAGACCGGTCTCGATGTCCAGCACTCCTGACGGAAGGTGTGGCAGATGGCGATCGACCCACGGGAACTGCGCCGGTGCCTCGGACATTTCGCCACCGGTGTCACGGTGGTGACCTGCCGCGCGCGCGAGGGCGAGCTGCACGGCGCGACGGTCAACGCGTTCACCGCCGTATCCCTGGATCCACCCCTGGTGCTTGTCTCACTCGACCGGCGCTCGCGGCTCTGCCGCCTCATGGAGCAAACCGCCTTCTCCGTGAACGTCCTCGAGGCACAGCAGCACGATGTGGCGCTGCACTTCGCAGGACGGCAGGCTCCGCATGTGGTCGAGTGGGATGACGACAGCCGCTGCGGTGCGCCGCGTCTCGCAGGCTGCCTCGCCACTGTCTCCTGCACCGCATGGCGCCACTACGACGGCGGTGACCACGTCCTGTATCTGGGCGAGGTGCAGGAATTCCGAGTCCACTCCGGGCGACCGCTGCTGTTCCACACCGGTGAGTTCCACGCTCTTCCTGCCCACCACGGTCCCGTCCCCTGGGACGGCTCCGGCGACGCGCCCTCCAGCACCACCTGGTTTGCCACCTCCCAGCGCGACCGGCCCGCCCGGATGGCCGGCTGATGGGAAAGGCCACGGCCGGCCATCCGCAGCAGGTTGCCGCACAGTCCCGAACACACGAGGGAGCAAGTTATGACCGTTCAGCATGAATCGGCGCCGACCCCCACGGCCCAGACGGTGTCCAGGCCCATGACGGGGGATGAATACATCGAGAGTCTCCGCGACGGCCGCGAGATCTTCTTGCACGGCGAGAAGGTCACCGACGTCACCACGCATCCTGCCTTCCGCAACGCCGTACGGATGACCGCGCGGCTCTACGACGCGATGCACGACCCCGATCACCGCGACGTCCTCACCACGCCGACCGACACCGGGAGCGAAGGTTTCACCCATCCGTTCTTCCGGACGCCCCGCAGCATCGAGGATCTCAAGGCCGACCAGGCCGCGATCGCCGAGTGGGCCCGCATGACCTACGGCTTCATGGGCCGCAGCCCCGACTACAAGGCCAGCTTCCTCGGCACGCTCGGCGCGAACTCCGATTTCTACGGCGAGTACGCGCCCAACGCCCTCCGCTGGTACCGCGAGTCCCAGGAAAACCTGCACTACTGGAACCACGCCATCATCAACCCCCCGGTCGACCGGCACCGAAGCCCGGACGAGGTCGCCGATGTCTTCCTGCATGTGGAAAAGGAAGTCGACGCAGGACTGATCGTCAGTGGCGCAAAGGTCGTGGCCACCGGATCGGCCATCACGAACTACAACTTCATCGCCCACTACGGGCTGCCGATCAAGAAGCGCGAGTTCGCGCTCGTCTGTACGGTCCCGGCCGGTGCCCCGGGGATGAAGCTGATCTGCCGTCCCTCCTACTCGTACAACGCCGCAGTCACCGGTAGCCCGTTCGACTACCCGCTGTCGAGCCGGCTGGATGAGAACGACACCATCTTCGTGATGGACAAGGTTCTCGTGCCCTGGGAGAACGTCCTCATCTACGGGGACACGGAGGCCGCGAGCAGCTTCCTGCCGCACTCGGGCTTCCTTCACCGCCTCACCTTCCACGGGGTCACGCGGCTTGCAGTCAAGCTCGACTTCCTTGCCGGCTTGTTGCTCAAGGGCTTGGAGGCCACGGGGACGAAGGACTTCCGCGGCGTGCAGACCCGCGTCGGCGAAGTCATCAACTGGCGCAATATGTTCTGGGCGCTCTCTGACGTACAGGTCGCCCGGCCCACCGAGTGGAAGAACGGGGCATTGCTGCCCAACCTCGAGTACGGCATGGTCTACCGCTGGTTCATGACCCAGGGCTACCCACGCATCCGCGAGATCATCATGCGGGATCTCGGCTCGGCCCTCGTCTACCTGCCCTCCAGCGCCGCAGACTTCAAGAACCCCGAGGTCCGGCCCTACCTCGACAGGTTCGTGCGGGGTTCGAACGGCATTGACGCCGTCGAGCGGGTCAAGCTGATGAAGCTGATCTGGGACTCCATCGGCTCCGAGTTCGGTGGACGCCACGAGCTGTACGAGATGAACTACGCCGGAAACCACGAGCAGATCCGGATCGATGCGTTGCTCAACTCTGAGGCCTCCGGCGCGGCTGACCAGATGCGCGGTTACGCCGAGCAGTGCATGGCGGAGTACGACCTGAACGGGTGGACCGTCCCCGACCTCATCGACAACGACGACGTCTCGATCCTCCGCAGGAGCTGAGGCCGGAAGGCCGGAAGCGACTTCGACAGCAACGGGTCGTCCGAGTTGTCGCGAGAAGCTCGAAGGCGATGAACGTCCCTCGGCTCCGGTGAAGTTGCTTCCGTCTCATCCGAGCGGGGCAACTTCACCGGGCCAGGAGGAGGCCGCTGTTACCCCGCGGCTGACCCCAACCTTCGGTCCGACCACTGTCAGGAGCACTTACCGACGCCACCTGCGTCGCCCGGTCATCGCCAAACGAACGAACGGAAATGCCATGTCGCTCGATGTTGGACTGCTGCTGCTCCGCGTGCTCATAGGGTTCGTTCTCTTCGCCCACGCCACCCAGAAGCTGGCCGGATGGTTCAACGGGCCGGGTCCCGAAAGGGCCGCCGTGATCTTCGAGGCGCTCGGCCAGGTGCCCGGCCGGCCGATGGCGCTGCTCGCGGCAACCTGCGAGCTGGCCGCCGCCGTGCTGCTCATCCTCGGACTCGGCGTTCCACTGGGTGCCGCGATCGCGGCTGGGACGATGCTCGTCGCCGGAGTCGCCATGACGACGAATGCAGGCAATTCCTGGAACTCCGCCGGCGGCGGTGAGTATCCGTTGGTGCTGGCCGTGCTCGCCGCCGCGCTCGCCTTCACCGGCGCCGGCGCCTGGTCCCTCGATGCAGCACTCGCCCTGCCCTGGGCAGTGGCCGATGGCCCTGGCGCCCTGGCCATCGGGGCCGGAGCAGCAGCGCTCGCCGTCCTGGCCGCAGCCGCGCCGATCATCCGAACGATCAAGGCCCGACGGGTCGGCCAGGGCCGGGCCCTGGGCTGAGACCGACCTCACCGACACGATGCGCGCAACACGTCTCTCGGCACGTTCGGCCCGGACGAGCTCGATATCGACCGCGCCGTCGGGCGAAGCACGTTGCGTTCGGATTCGGTCTCCACACATGCGTGGGCAACCGTCTCGCGCGCCCGCCACCGGCAGTCCCGGACCGACCTCGCCCAGGGCCGTAACGGCACCCGACCACGAGAGGCACGAATGACCGTGAACCTGCGCCCTACCACGTCCGACCGCGGCGCGCCTGCTCAACCGGCCCAAGCCGGCCCGGAGCTTTTCAGCGAGGCCCGCTCGGCGGAAGTGGTCTCCGCCAGCTTCGCGAACACCGGTGATCCACGGCTACAGCGGGTGTTCACCTCGCTGGTGACGCACCTGCACGAGTTCGTCAAGGATGTCGAGCTGACCGAGGATGAATGGGCCACCGCGATCCGCTTCCTCACCGAGACCGGCCAGACGTGCTCGGACACCCGGCAGGAGTTCATCCTGCTTTCGGACGTACTCGGCATCTCGATGTTGGTCGAGACAATCAACCACCGCTCGGACGGCGTACTCACCGAGTCGACCGTCGAGGGGCCGTTCCACGTGGTCACCTCCCCGGCCCGGGAACTTGGCGCCACCATCGCCGAGGGCGGCAAGGGGGACCCGTGCCTGGTGACCGGCAGCGTCGCCTGGCCGGACGGCCGTCCGGTGCCGGGAGCGAAGATCGATGTGTGGCAAGCCGATGCCGAGGGCTTCTACGATGTGCAGCAGCCGAACGTGCAGCCGCAGAAGAACCTCCGCGGCCTGTTCACCGCGAACGACCAC
This sequence comes from Streptomyces sp. NPDC002133, assembly GCF_040296405.1. Taxonomy (NCBI): domain Bacteria; kingdom Bacillati; phylum Actinomycetota; class Actinomycetes; order Kitasatosporales; family Streptomycetaceae; genus Streptomyces; species Streptomyces sp. NPDC002133. The sequence goes on from NZ_JBEOXF010000042.1 coordinate 31,180, forward strand.
GGCCACTTCTGGTTCCGCACCATCGTTCCGCGCCACTACCCGATCCCCGGCGACGGGCCCGTGGGGGAGCTGCTCGCGGCGACGTCCCGGCACCCGAACCGGCCGGCACACATCCACTTCGAGGTGTCCGCGCCGGGAATGCGTACCATCACCACCCACCTGTTCGTCGCGGACTCGCCGTACATCGACAGCGACACGGTGTTCGGGGTGAAGCCCTCCCTCGTCCGGGACTTCCCGTGGGTCGACGACCCGGCACGGGCGGCTCAGGCCGGCCTGCGTAACCCGTTCCGCACAGTGGACTTCGCCGTGGTCCTGCAGGCCGCTGGGAAGGAGGCTTGATGACCGCCCAATCGTCCGCAGTGGCATTCGCGGACCCGTTCACCACGGGTTTCACCTATGACGCGTCGCCGATGCGCGTGCGTTTCGGACCCGGCGTCATCACCGAGCTCGGTGCCGAGCTCGACCGACTGGGACTTGGCCGCACACTCGTGCTGTGCTCGCCGGAGCAGGAGAACACCGGCAAGCTCGTCGCGGAGGCGCTCGGCGGACGCGCCGCCGGGGTGCTGGCGCAGGCCCGGATGCACGTTCCGATCGAGGTCGCCCACCTGGCCCGCGAGCGCGCCGCCGCACTGGGCGCCGACGGGTGCGTGGCAGTCGGTGGCGGCTCGGCGATCGGGCTGGGAAAGGCCGTCGCACTCGAGCACGGGCTGCCGGTCGTCGCCGTGCCGACGACCTACGCCGGCTCGGAGATGACGCCCGTGTGGGGGCTGACCGAGGGGAGCCGCAAACGTACCGGGCGTGACCCCCGTGTGCTGCCGGTAAGCGTGCTCTACGACCCCGAGCTCACCACTGGCCTCCCGATCGGCATGTCGGTGACAAGCGGGCTCAACGCCGTCGCGCACGCCGTCGAATCGCTCTACGCCCCCGACTGTTCCCCCATCGTGTCCATGATGGCGGAGGAGGGCGTACGGGCGATGACGGCCGCGCTGCCCGCGATCGTCGCCGCCGGATCGGACCTGGACGCCCGCGCGCGGGCGCTCTTCGGTGCCTGGTTGTGCGGAGCCTGCCTTGGTGCGACGACGATGTCGTTGCACCACAAACTCTGCCACGCGCTCGGGGGCACACTGGACCTGCCGCACGCGCCGACCCACACGGTGGTCCTGCCGCACGCGCTGGCCTACAACCAGCGGGCTGCCCCGGCTGCGGTAGCGGCGTTGTCCCGTGCCCTCGGAGCCGACAATCCCGCACACGCCTTGTGGGCTCTCGCGGGTGAGCTCGGCGCACCCCGGTCGCTGGCCGAACTGGGTATGGCAGAGGCCGATATCGCCCGAATCGTCGAGCAGGTCGTCACGAGCCCCTACGCCAACCCGGTTCCGGTCACTCGAGACGGCGTCGCCCGGCTGCTGCAGGCAGCGTGGGCGGGCGAATCCCCCGCCGTCGAACTGGCTCCAGACCGTTCCACATCCGTGGCCGGGGAGGTCGTGGCGTGATGGACAAGGTGCTCGCTACGGCCGTGGAGGCGGTGGCCGACGTGCCGGACGGTGCGTCACTTGCCGTGGGTGGTTTCGGGCTCAGCGGTGTGCCGAACCTGCTGATCCAGGCGATGTACGAGCGTGGCGTGTCCGGGCTGTCGGTCGTCTCCAACAACTGCGGCGCACTGGAGTCCGGGCTGGCGGTGCTGCTGTCGGCGGGGCGGATCGTGCGGGTGACAGGTTCGTACATCGGGGCGAACAAGGAGTTCGCGCGACAGTATCTGGCCGGGGAGTTGGAGGTGGAGATGATCCCGCAGGGCACGCTGGCCGAGCGGCTGCGGGCCGGCGGTGCCGGGATCCCCGCCTTCTACACGCCGGCCGGGGTGGGCACGCAGGTGGCCGACGGCGGTCTGCCGTGGCGCTACGACGGTTCCGGCGGGGTGGCGCTTGCCTCGCCGCCGAAGGAAGTCCGCACCTTCGACGGAGTGGAGTACGTGCTGGAGCGCGGCATTCGCACCGACTTCGCGCTGGTGCGGGCGGCGAAGGGCGATCGGCACGGGAACCTGGTGTTCAACAAGTCCTCCCGCAACTTCAACCCGCTGGCGGCGATGGCCGGGCGGATCACGGTCGCGGAGGTGGAGGAACTGGTCGAGCCGGGTGAGATCGACCCGGATGCGGTGCATCTTCCGGGCATCTTCGTGCAGCGGGTGGTCGCGCTCACCCCCGGGCAGGCCGCCGACAAGCAGATCGAAAAGCGGACGGTGAAAAGCTGATGGCCTGGACGCGGGGAGAGATGGCCGCCCGAGCGGCGCGCGAGCTGCGCGACGGCCAGTACGTGAACCTGGGCATCGGTCTGCCGACCCTGATCCCCGACTACCTGCCCGAGGGGGTCGAGGTGGTCCTGGAGTCGGAGAACGGCATCCTGGGCACCGGGCCCTACCCCACCGAGGACGCCGTCGACCCGGATCTGATCAACGCCGGGAAGGAGACCGTCACGGTCCTGCCGGGCGCCTCCTTCTTCGACTCGGCGCTGTCGTTCGCAATGATCCGCGGCGGACACATCGACGTCGCCATACTGGGCGCCATGCAGGTGTCTGTCACGGGTGATCTGGCGAACTGGGCGATCCCGGGGAAGATGATCACCGGGATCGGCGGGGCGATGGACCTGGTGCACAGCGCCCGCACGGTCATCGTGGTGATGACGCACACCGCGAAGGACGGCTCGCCGAAGATTCTCGAGGAGTGTGCGCTGCCGCTGACCGGCAGGCGTTGCGTGAACCGGATCATCACCGACCTCGGCGTCCTGGACGTCACCGACGACGGGCTGCTGCTGGTGGAGACCGCACACGGCGTGACCGTGGACGAGATCACCACCAGGACCGACGCCAAGCTGACTGTGTCGGAGGGCCTGTCATGAAGGTGGCATCCGGGACCCCGCAGTCCAGTCCGCCGGGAGGAACGGCGACGCGCCCGGCGCAGGCTCCGGCCGAAGGCGGCCCTCCCCATTGCCTGGCTCACCGCTGATGCCGCCTACGGCCAGGACTCCCACTTCCGCCGCTTCCTGGAAGTGGCGCCGGAACCGGCACGGTCCGCTTCGTTCTCCCGCTCGACCGTGCCGGCTCGCTGCGGCCCGCAGTACAGCCGGCTGACCGCGGTCCCGACCGGGCGGTGCGGCCCGGGGCGCCACTTCGCCTCATCTGGTCGGGACCGGCAGCCGCTGCACCGCGTGCCACAGCGGGGCCGTCGGCTCAGCCGAGGTGGAAGGCGGCTCGCTTCACGATGCGGGTGACGGCATCCGCGTTGCTGACATGGACCGCGTGCGAAGCGTCGATCTCAGGCCCAGGAGAAACCCGCCGCGGGGCGGTGCAACCTTGACTGAGCGGGTGGGATGATCTTCGGGTTGATCATGCCGTTTCCCACTGTGTGACTGCTTCCGGTTCCCGTTGCCTTTCCGCCTCGGCCTCGATCGCGGGGAACTTCTCGCACCACCACCGCTCGACCGCGGCCGGGTCCTGCTGCCAGGCCCGCCACAGTGGCCGCCGAGTCGAAGTCGGACCTGAGCTGACGCGGGTTGCCGCCGACGATCAGCCGGTACAGGCGGTCCAACTGCTCCCGTGCGCTTCGAGGGGCGACCCGGGGCCGGCTTGGGCCCGCAATGCGTCCTTCCCGCCCTCACGGTAGGCGGCAGCTACTTGAAGAGCGTCGACCGCGCGAGCCCAAGCGTCTGCGCGGCCTCATCCGGGTGCAGGCACCCGTCGTCGATCTGCCGTACCGTCCGGCATCCGTGTGGTACTCCCTTTCAGCGCTCGGGATGGACAAATGCCGTCCTGAACGCTTGGCGGGCACGGCTCAGGAGTGGGCGAGCGCCCAGTCGAGAGCGTAGTCGGCGACCTCCTGCCAGCCGTCCTGGACGGGCATCAGGTGGGAGCGGCCGGGAAACACCTTGGTCTCGGTGGTGGTGTTCTCCGCCTTGTAGTGCTTGGCGTTGGACTCTTGGACCTTCGGCGGCATGAGATGGTCGTGCTCGCCGGAGAGGAAGAGCAGGGGCGCCCGGTCGGCGTTGTGGAAGTCCACGTACGTATCGGTGTGGCCGGGGCTCAGGATGGCCAGCGCGCTGTTCCACACAATGCTGCCTGGCGAGGGGATGTGGTAGCGCTCATACGTGGCGCGGGCCTGGTCCTCGGGGAACCCGTTCGCAAAGGCGTAGCGCCATTGGTCGAAGTCCAGTCCGACGGCGCGGTGCCGGTTGGCCGGGTTCTTCAAGACGGGGAAGAGGGACCGGATCTGGGACAGCGGTACGACCGGCACTCCCTGGACGGGCGCGGAGTTCATCACCACTCCGGCGGCGCCGAGGCCACGGTCCAGGAGTATCTGGGTGAAAGTGCCGCCGGCGGAGTGACCCATCACTATGGGAAGCCGGTCCAGCCCCGTGATCAGCTTCTCAAGGCTGGAGATGATCGCCGGAACGGTCACAGTCTCGATCGGGGTCGGGTCGGCGTTGAGGGCCTCGACCTCCACGTCGAATCCAGGGTACGGCGGTGCGATGACGCGGAAGCCCTTGTTCTCGTAGTGGGTGATCCAGCTTTCCCAGGCCCGTGGCGTCACCCAAAAGCCGTGGACGAGGACGATGGTGTCGGGTTGCATCAGTATGCTCCTTAGGATGGGCCGATGGCCGGTCAAGAGAGTGGATGGGCCCGATGGCCGGTCATGATCTGTCGAACGCGAGACGCAACTTCATTGCCGGATGCGACGGCCGGGACGTCGTTGTCCGCGGTCGGAATGACGTACCAGGACAGCGACTCTTACGCACCGCCCCACCGTTGAGGCCGGTTAACCAGTCCTCGGCCGGAGCCGGCGCGAAAGGGGGCCAAGCCTGATCTCGCTGCCGCGTTCGCCACGAGTCTCCGCCACCTCTCTGGCCCGGCTTTCCGATGTCGGACTCTAAGACCGAGAGGGTCCATCGACTGTGACATCAAGGCCCTCATATTGCCTCTGAGGCAAATTGACCCGACACCGGTGGGAGATCCTGGCCGCCAGCGTGGCCCACGCGGCGTCGACCGGGCCGGGCCCGCCGCAGCAGGCGGCGGGCCCGCGGGTTCGGTCAAGCCGCGAGGGCCAGGCGGTGGAGGTAGACGGTAGCCGGGGCCTCGCCGAGGCGGTGGCGGATCGCGTCGCCGGTGCGCCAGGTCAGCGGACCTTCCACGGCCTCGATCCGGGCGGCTTCGGCGACGACGTCGGCGAGGCTGTATTGCTCCTTGAAGCGTTGGCCGATCCCGGCTTCCAGGTCGGTGCACTTCTCCGGGAGCGGCAGGCCGAACGCCCAGCACAGCCGGAAGGCGCACACCAGCACGCTGAATCCGGCCAGGACACAGAACACGCAACTCAGGCTGACAGTTGCGACCTGCGTCATCCCGTTTCACACTGGACAGTGTTGAGCCAGGGCGCGACGCGGCCGGCTCTCAATTAATATTCACGCGATCAACGTCTTGCGTCAGCGATCTTCAGGTGAACCCGGACGTTGGGCCTGGATATGACGTCCAGGCGGAACTGCACAACGGTGCGGCGGGCCCGTGCGAGCACGAGAGTGACCTCTTCCTGCCCTGGCATCGGGCTCACCCTGTACTACTTCAAAAAGCTGCTGCAGGAGGCAGACCCACCCCGCACCCCGTGTTGGACGGTTCGTTGACGCCTGTCGCCGACCACGTGCTCATGATGCGTTCGTCCCGGCGCCCAGCGACACCGCTCTGCCCCCACAGCCAGTGGCAACTCTCGACGAAGTCGAGCTGAAAGAGGTCCTCATGGAGGTGTACTCCTAGATGCGCACCCCGGTGTACGAGCTTCACATCCGCCCCATGTTCCGAGCGACGGACCGCGATCACATGGGTGTCGCCCTGGACCTGTGGACGTACGAGGATGTGGTCGCCCATGCGGACCAGATCCTCGACCGTCTGGAAGCGGATATGCCGCCGGCCTCGCTCGGCGGCCCGTGGCCGCAGGAGTGGATCGATCTCTTCAGGCGGTGGAAGGGCAGTGGCCTCAAGCGCCTTGAGCTCGGTACGGCGCAATTCACCGTCACTCGCTCGGCCAGTGCGGTCACGGTCAAGGCGACGGGTACTTTTCCCGCAGTGGGCTTCGCGGGGTGGCTGCAACTGGAGAGTGAAACCGACACGGCCAAAACCTACGTCCTCTACTTCGAACCACCGGATGCCCCGACGGAAGGTACTGGCGAAGAGTTCGAGTTCCAGGAGCGGTACAGCCCGTCGGACAACCGAGCCGTTTTCATCCACGACAGCACTGGCACCACCCAGCCCTGATCGCACAGGCGGCTTCAGCCTGACGGGCCAGGTCGGTGGAACGGCTTTGGGCTGGAGCTGCTTTGGCGCGAGTGATCACGGCCCCGTAAGCCTTCGGCGTGTCGGGCAGTTCCGTGGACTGCCTGTTGAAGCGCGACGTGGGGCCATGAAACCGCCCTCTCACGAACCCTCGGGCAGGTCGGTCTGGCGAGCCGCCGTGACTTGGCCAGGACCTTGGGGGATCCATGGTGTGAGCCGTGCTGGAGGCAGCCCGCTCCAGCTTCCACAAGTGGCGCGCCGCGCGCGAGCGGCCCGATGCCGCGCTTGCCGAGCGGATCTGGATGCCCTTTCGCCTGACGTCAAGGCACCGCATGGGGGAAGGGCCGCACGGCAGGATGCGGGCTTCGCAACAACGACCGGCCGACCCGTTCGCGTCGTATGACCACGGCACCGAGACCGGCGCCCTCGTGCTGCGCTCCAGATGGCACCGGAACCGCACCTCATCACTGTGCCACGGTGTGGCAGTGGTAGGTGCGGGCTCCGCGATGCCACTTTCAGCAGGGGCCCTGTCAGCCGGCAGTGATTCCGCGCCGACGCGGACGGTGTGACATGCGTGCGGTGGCATGTCGCACGACTGCCGATCAATGCAGGAGCATCGGGTCGGCGGCCGAGGTCGGCCGCCGCCACTTCGCGCAGCGCCATACACAGCTGCGCCGGGGCGCATACGTCGCGACGACTCTCTTCACCATGGCGATGCTCGGTATATGTATCGCGGTGATCCTCGGTACCGACGGCTGACCGAGCAGACCGACACCCGGCAGCACCCGAGCGGCGCGGCACTCCGGGCCACCCTTCACGGCCACAAGCAGATGGGCGCGGCAGAAGGCGTCTAGCGGAATCGGCTGCCGCGACTACCCTGGGTCAGCTCACGGCTCCGTTTCCAGGCGACGATGCTCCGTTTGCGCCGACGACCTCACGGGCAGCGGTTGGAGCCGGGGAAGCCTCGTCCTGGCCAAGGTCATGAACGCTTGTATCGAGAGCGGCTTGATGGCTCTTACCGCCACTGGCGGGAGTGCTGGCTGTACTCGATCACCAGTGCCCTCAAGCGGTGCGCTCCATGATCTCGATATTGGTGTCGCCTGCCTTTTGTGCGGCGTATGTCACACCTTCAGCACGTGCCCTGTCATAAGGGACGAGAGCAGGAGAGAACCTGCCGACCTGAAGAACTGCCGACCTAAGGAGTGCAGTGGTGACCAAGCCCGTTCTCGAGCGTGCGGCGCAGGAGCTCGCTGACGCGACGGCCAACCCGCCGTTCCTGTATGAGCTCGGCCCTGAGGGTGCCCGGAAGGTCCTGGACGACCTGCAGGCGGCGCCGGTGGCGAAGCTGGACGTGCAGGAGACGTGGATCACGGTGCCAGCCGAGGTCGGCGATGTGCAGGTACGCATCGTCAAGCCCGTCGATGTCGAGGGCACGCTGCCGGTCGTCCTCTACGTGCACGGCGGCGGCTGGGTCCTCGGCAACGCCGGCACCCATGACCGTCTGGTGCGCGAGCTGGCCGTCGGGGCGAATGCCGCCGTCGTGTTCGTCGAGTACGACCGTTCGCCGGAGGCCAGGTACCCGGTCGCCATCGAGCAGGCATACGCGACTGCTCAATGGATCACTGCGAAGGGTGCCGAGGAAGGTCTGGACGCTTCACGTCTGGCGGTGGCCGGTGATTCCGTCGGCGGCAACATGGCCGCGGCACTGACCATCATGGCCAAGCAGCGCGGCGACGTGACCTTCGTGCACCAGTCGCTGTACTACCCCGTCACGGACGCGGCCCAGGACACCGAGAGCTACCGGGAGTTCGCGGACGGGCCCTTCCTCACGGCGAAGGGCATGGCCTGGTTCTGGGACTGCTACACCACCGATCCCGCCCAGCGGGCCGAGGTCACCGCCTCCCCGCTGCGGGCGAGCCTGGAGGAGCTGGAGGGCCTGCCGCCCGCGCTCGTCATCGTCGACGAGAACGACGTGCTGCGGGACGAAGGCGAGGCCTACGCCCGCAAGCTGACCCAGGCCGGCGTTCCCACCACGAGCCTCCGCTACAACGGCATCATCCACGACTTCATGATGCTCAACCCCCTCCGGCCCACGCAGGCCACAACTGCCGCGATGGAGCAGGCCATTCACACCCTGCGCACCGTCCTCCGCAGCAACTGAGAGTACTGCGCTGCCCAGCCGCAGCACCTGAAGGACCAGCAGCACTGAAGCTGTCCGCCACCTGGGCGTTCGTGCGCGTGGACCTTACAGGCACAGAACAGTGATCATCCTCCACCGTTCATCGACCCCACAGACACGATGAGCGCTGTGGGCGAGCCGATCAGCACGGTCGCTCGGCACCCTGCCAACCCGGGCACGGGACCGTCGAGCCCGATCGATTCACCGAGCCGATCCTCGGCCGCAGCCGACTCCTGGCAAGCCCCGGACATGTTTCCGCTTGCCGCCCACGGTCTGCCTCTCCATGACTTGCGGCAGCACCCTGCCGTACAGCGGCCATTTCCATCTGTCCGGACATGGCTGAAACCTCTGCCTCGAAAGGGCTCATCATGAACCGTCATTCGCGTTATCGGCGTGCCCGCACTCCTCTGACCCTCGTGGCCACCGCAACGGTCGCCACCGCCCTTTTCGCTACGTCGGTCGGTCCGGCGAGCGCCGCCAAGACCTCGGTCGGTCCGACGAGCGCCGCCAAGACCACGTTTGCAAAGGCCGGCAAGCCGACCGTCGTGCTCGTCCACGGCGCGTTCGCCGACTCCTCCAGCTGGAACGGCGTCATCAAGAAGCTGAAGAGGGACGGCTACCCGGTGGTGGCCGCAGCCAACCCGCTGCGGAGCGTGAGCGTCGACGCCGCTTCCGTCAAGTCCGTGCTGGACAGCATCGACGGGCCGGTGGTTCTTGTCGGGCACTCCTACGGCGGAGCGGTGATCAGCAACGCCGCCTACGGCTCCGACAACGTCAAGGCACTGGTGTACGCCGACGCCTTCCTCCCCGACAAGGGCGAGAGCGCCAACGAGCTGGCGAGCAAGTTCGAGGGCAGCGTCATCGGCGACGTTCTGCGTCCCGTCCCGATCACCAACCCCGACGGCTCCAAGGACGTCGACCTCTACATCGACCAGTCCAAGTTCCACCAGGCGTTCGGTGCGGATGTCCCTAAGAACACCGCTGACCTGATGGCGGTCACCCAGCGTCCCGGGACCGGCACTGCCCTTAACGAACCTTCTGGCGAGCCTGCCTGGAAGACCATCCCTTCCTGGGCCCTGGTGGGCACCAATGACAAGATCATCCCCCGGGAGCTTCAGGTCTACATGGCCAAGCGCGCCAACGCCCACATCAAGGAGATCCCGTCCTCCCACGCTGTGACCGTGTCCCACCCGGACGCCGTCACCCACATCATCGAGAAGGCGGCGCGGACGGTCCGCTGACCGGCACACTCAGCAGGGCGGGGTGGCGAAGCTGCCGCCCCGCCCGTTCGTCCTCAGCTGCCACCGGTGCCGGTGAGCGTCCGCAGACCGGCGGCTGGGTCTCCTGGCGGTGCTGGAGTACCCGGCGGCCCCGTGCCCTCGCACGCGCTGCTCGCGGTCACAGCCGTGGCTCGGACGGCCGCTCAGGTGCGACCGTGGTTCTCATCCGGTCCGACCAGGCTCGTCGCGTCCCGGCAGGGCCTTCCACAGCCCGCCGACGTCCGGCCCACCCGATCGGCGCCCCCGCCCCACACACAGAATCAATGCGCTGATCAGCGCAGCAAAGGAGTGAACCCATGACCCGCAGGCGAGTACTCATCACGGGCGCGTCCAAAGGCATCGGCCGCGCCCTCGCCGAGCAGCTGGCAGGAGAAGGTCATATCCCCGTGGGCATCGCCCGCAGCGCACCGCACTCCTTTCCCGGCGAGTTCCACGAAGCCGACCTTGCTGACCGTGCGGCCACCGATCAGGTCCTGCGCGAAGTGATGGGCGCGGGACCGGTCGACGCCGTGGTCAACAATGTGGGGATGGTGCGAGCCGCGCCTGTCGGGGAGGTCGCTCTGTCAGACCTCGACGCGGTTCTCGACATGAACGTGCGCACCGCGGTCCAGATCGTCCAGGCCGTCCTGCCCGGCATGCTCGAGCGGTCCTGGGGCCGCGTGGTGAACCTCACCAGCCTGGTCACCCTGGGGTTGCCCGATCGAACGTCCTACGGTGCGGCCAAGGCCGCCCTGGAGTTCTTGACGCGAGGCTGGGCCGGAGAGCTTGCTGCACACGGGATCACCGTCAACGCCGTCGCCCCGGGCCCCACCGAGACCGAGTTGTTCCGGGAGACCAACCCGCCCGGGTCGGCCTCGGCCGCCCGCTACCTGGCGACTGTTCCCATGGGAAGGTTCGGGCGCCCGGACGAGCTCGCAGCCGCCATCGCCTTCCTGCTCTCCGAGAAGGCGGGTTTCATCACCGGCCAGGTCCTGCGCGTCGACGGCGGTGCGAGCATCGGCCGCAACAGCGCCTGAGAACGGCACACCGGCGGACGTGGACCGCTGAGGTGACGCAGACGTCCCGTGGTCTGCAGGACGGAGGCCGGGTGCCAGGTAGCTCGGGGTGGGGGACGACCCCGGGGCTCCCTCAGCCCAAGGGGCCCAGAATGATCGAGACAGGGATATGGCGGATCAGCTGGTTCGGGCGGCGGACGACGGCGACGCGATCCAGGTAGTAGTGCGGCTGCTGGCGCAAGGTCGGCGCCGGTGCGGGTGTCCCAGCGGAGGCGGGGTATAAGGCCCGGGCTCGTCGGGAGTCCAGTCGGGCCCGAGCAGGTCCAGGACCTTCTCCGGATCCTCGAAGACCTTGAGCCAGCGGCCGGGCGTCCGGGCCGCCCCGGCGACCTTGCGGACGCCGACGGTGTGCCCGGGTACAGGACCGTGGCCATGAGGACCACCAGAACCGTCTTGCGCGGGCCCGGTCTGCCCACGCACACCCCCTCTCATGACGGAACGTCAAATTTTCAACACGGCTCGTTCTGCCTCACAGTTGCGTGCGGAATTGGGCAGCGCTCCTCGTGATCACTATGATCCGGCGATGATCATACGAAAGCGACTGGCAGCCGCGGTGTGCAGCGCGCTGCTGGTCACCTTGACCGGCGGCCTCGTCCCGGCCGCCGCCTTTGCCGACTCCGGCGGCTCGGCCGACGAACCGGCCGCGAAGGAAGCGCCCAAGGTTGAACTCGTCCTGGACGTCAGCGGGTCGATGCGGGCCCGCGACATCGACGGACAGTCGCGGATGTCCGCGGCCAAGCAGGCGTTCAACGAGGTGCTGGACGCGGTGCCGGAGGAGGTCCGGCTCGGCATACGCACGCTCGGCGCCGACTATCCCGGCAAGGACCAGAAGAAGGGCTGCAAGGACACGCGCCAGCTCTACCCGGTCGGCGAACTCGACCGGACCGAGGCGAAGACGGCGGTGGCGACCCTGGCCCCGACGGGCTGGACGCCCATCGGTCCCGCCCTGCTGGGCGCCGCCGACGACCTGGAGGGCGGGAACGCCACCCGCCGGATCGTCCTCATCACGGACGGCGAGGACACCTGCGCCCCGCTCGACCCGTGCGAGGTGGCGCGCGAGATCGCCGCCAAGGGCATCAACATCACCATCGACACGCTCGGGCTCGTCCCCAACGCCAAGATGCGCGCCCAGCTGATGTGCATCGCCGAGGCCACCGGCGGCACGTACACCTCCGTTCAGCACAAGGAGGAACTGTCCGACCGGGTCGGCCAGTTGATCGACCGCGCCGCCGAACCGGTCGTCACCCCGGTCGCCACGCAGGGCGCCGACCGGTGCGAGGACGCGCCGCAGCTCAAGGCCGGCCTCTACACCGACCGCGAGGCCTTCGGTGAGCACCGCTGGTACCGGGTGGACCTGCTGCCCGGGCAGGAGCTCCGCGCCTCCGTCAGCATTGCCGCCGACCGCGCCGTCAACCGCGACTACGGTGTGCTGCTGCGCGCGTCGACGCTGCACGGCCGGGAGATCGTGCGCGGCGAGGCCGCGGGCGACGGACGCACCGACGTCGTCTCCACGGGTCTGCGCCACCCCAAGCCCGTCATCGATGACGCGGACGCGGACGACGTCGAGCCCGCCGCCGAAACGATCTGTCTGCGCGTGAGCAACTCCTTCTCCGCCCCAGCCTCCGTCAAGACGGCTCCCGGTCTGCCCGTCGAGCTGACGATCGACGTGGTGGACGGCCCCCGCGACGCCGCCGATGTCGCCTTCCTCGGCCTCGGCCGCGGCTGGTGGCTGCTCGGCCTGCTGACGCTCGCGGGTTTCGTCGCCGGTCTGCTGTGGGGCTGGATCTCACGCTGGCGCATCGCCGTCTGGAGGACCAACTGATGCGTACCGTACGCACTTTCACGGGCGGCCTGCTCGCCGCCGCCGCGCTGCTGACGTCTCCGGGCGTCGCCGCCGCGGAGACCCCCTCCCCGAGCGCGAGCACGGAGGAGGCCGCCGCGCCGACCGAGGCCGGCACGTCCTTCCGCACGGCCACCGTCGTCCGCCACGGACAGCGGGCGACCGCGCAGGCGTCGACCGGTGACTACCTCTACTGGCAGTTCCCGGCCGACGCGGGGCAGCGGGCCACGGTACGGGCCACGGTGAAGCTGCCCGGGTCCGAGGCCCGCCACGGCGCCCACACCTGGCGGCTCGACGTCTACGACGGGCTGCGGCGTCGTCAGGCCTGCCGCTACGGCAGCGACACCAGGTCCGCCCCGGCCGAGGCCACCTCGGTCGAGCTCTCCTGTGCGCTGCGTACGGTCCGGTCCTGGTCCGAGCCGTGGGCCAACGACCCGCTTCCCGGTGCCTATTACGTCCGCCTGACCGTCGTCGGCGCGCCTGCCGAGGACCTGGGCGAGCCCGTCGACGCCGCGGTGGAGGTCACGGCGGCCGACTCGGGAGGCGCCGCCGCCGTCGACGGCGTGCTCGCGGCACCGCTGGTGCCCGCGTCGGGCCCGGAGGTCGAGCCGGACGGCGGCTGGGCCTCCGGCTGGTGGTCGTCCCGCGTGCTGTGGACGGCGGCCGGTGCGGCACTCGCCGCCCTGGCCGGCATCTGGGGCTACCGACTCACCCGCGGCAACGGCCGCCCGGCGCACACACCGCCGGTGGCCTGACGTCGTACGGGCGCCGCTCGCCCCCGGGCTCATCTGCCCCGGGGCGGGCGGCGCATCAGTCGTCCCGTCCGCGGGCGACCGCCCACGCCGAGGCGCAACCCGCTCCGTTGAGGGCGCGGTCGCGGAAGGCCCGACGCGTAACGCCGGGACCCTGCCCCGGCCAGGTCGGTGCAACCGCTCCAGGGATGGCGCCGAGCACAGCTCCGTACCGGCCGGCCCCGGCGAGGACCGCGCCGGCCGTCGGCCGGATGCCGCCAACATCTGAAGCGGGCAGGCTCACTGCGACCGGCGGCCGGTGACACCAACGCCACGGACAACGTGATCCGGATGAGGCTCCAGCTGGTCAACACCGGTGCGGGCGCGCGGAGTCTGTCCGGGGTGGAGATCCGTTACTGGTTCGCCGACGGCGCGGGCTCGTACACCACCTGGTGCGACTGGGCGCAGCTGGGCTGCTCCAACCTCACCCACTCCGTGGCCGCCGACGGCTCGGCGACCGGCGCCGGTCGCTGTCTGAAGGTGAACGTCTCTGGACGCTCGCTCGCCGCGGGGGCTTCCACCGGGGAGATCCAGCTCCGCGTACACCGGTCGGTCGAACTTCAACGAGGCGGACGACTGCAGCCGCGGCACGAACGCGGCCTTTGCCGACGCCCCCGGGATCGGCGTCTACGTGAACGGCGCCCCGCCTGGGGCACGGAGCCCTGATCGTCAGACCACCGTGCCCGACCCGGTGCTGAAGTCCTCCCCCGTGTGAATCGGGCCGCACCGGGGTGACCCAGGGCGTTGCCCTGGCGGCGCCGGTCCGGCCGACGTGCTGCCGCCGCGTCTGCCGGACCGGTCACCCGGCTGCCGTGACGAGGAGCAGGGGAACTCCGTCGCACGGGTAGAGGCGCAGGCCGTCGTGGACGGTGGGGTGCTGCGGGCCGGCGGGGAGGGCGGCGAAGGCGGCGCTCCTGGTGAGGGAACCGGCGAGGTGGCGCGGGTCGGTCGAGGCGGCGACGCGTCCGCGCGCGTTGACGAGCCGGGCGGGAGCGGTCAGCCGCTGGAGGAGGGGCAGTACGGCGGCTTCGAAGTTCCGCAGGTAGACATCGGCGGCGGCGACGCCCACGAAGCGGTCTTCGACGGTCACGGGTGCGGAGAGGGTGAGGCTGTACTCGTCGGAGCAGAGGTAGTCCACATAGGGTCCCGCGACCGCTCGCCGGCCGGTGTCCCTCGGCAGCGTGAACCAGTCCCAGTGGGTGTAGTCCGAGTACGCGGAGTGCTGCGGATCGAGGTCGGGCACGAGTGGACGGACGTCGCCGTTCCCATCGGTCTGCCACCACTCCAGCCAGGCCGACACATCGGCGAGCAGCCCGGGTACGGCGACGAACCCGATCCCCGAGACCAGGTCGTACCGGCCGAGCCGCTCGTGCAGACCGGGCCGTAGGGGGGCGAGGTCGGCGGAGACGGGCCGGCGCCCCTGCGCCGACACCGAGCAGAGGAGCGCCTGGGTCTCGGCGCACGTCCGGCTCACGGCATCGAAGACGCCTTCGAGGGCGTCACGGATTCCGACGGCCACGTCGGCGGCCGTTTCGTCAGGAGCGGCCTTTGCCGCGCTCACGAGACGGGGACTGCTGGCCATGGGAGCCCTCCTCGGGACGGAGACGGCGCGCACTGCCGACGGAGCCGAGACGGAGTCCGATCAGGCGGGTGAGTGATGCCTGCACGCATTGCTCTGCCAGGGCTCTGGCACGCTCGCCCGCACCATCTTGCACGGCGGAGATTACATCGCGGTGACGATCGGTCACCTCCACCAGATATCCATCATCGCCAAGGATGAGGCACATCAGCGCGCCCACCTCGGTCTGGATGGAGACCTCTTCGCGCGTCAACCGGGCGGACTGGGCGGCAGCGGCCAGTTCCACGTGGAAGCGTGAGCAGATCCGGCTGCGGGCCGTCGACTCGCCGGCGTCGATCAGCTCGTCCAGGGTCCTGCGCAGGGGCTGCAGGTCGTCCGGTTCGGTGCGCTCGGCGGCGAGCCGGGCGGCGGCTCCCGAGACCGCGGCCCAGTGGTCGGCGAGATCGCGCAGTTCCTCGGTGCTCCAGTCGGCCAGCCGGGCGCGCAGCCGCTCCTCCGTCGGCCCGTCGGGCACGGTGACGAAGCTTCCGCCGCCGCGGCCCCTGCGCGTGGTGACCAGTCCCTGCTGGCGCAGGGCCATCAGTGCCTCGCGCAAGGTCACGGTGGATACGCCGAGTTGGGCTGCGAGATCGGTCTCGCCCGGCAGTTGTTCGCCGTCGGCCAGCAGTCCGAGTTCGATGGCGTCACCGAGGCGGCGCACCACGGCGTCCACCCGTGCCTGGGTGTCGACAGGTGTGAAGACGGCCCTGCGGACGTCTGCTTTGTCTCGGTTCACGACCACCACCTTGCGGATTGACTCAGGCTTTACCTTAAGG
This sequence comes from Streptomyces sp. NPDC002133, assembly GCF_040296405.1. NCBI lineage: Bacteria > Bacillati > Actinomycetota > Actinomycetes > Kitasatosporales > Streptomycetaceae > Streptomyces > Streptomyces sp. NPDC002133. Next base: position 47,023 of record NZ_JBEOXF010000042.1, read on the forward strand.
GGGTCTTGAGCTTTGAACCATGACTTCATATGTTTTCGCGCACCGGCAGTGCCGGACCCCGACACGGGGCGGCGCCGGGCAGCCACGCCGGTCCTCAACGTCGATACCCGCCCTCGTCCGTGAACGCCCTTGCCGACACAGCCAATAGGCCGAACACGCCATCCGACGACCGCAGCAGAAAGGTCCCCCGCTCATGGAGGGAATGACGATCCGGCTCCGGAACCTGCGCAAGGCATACGGCCGGACAGAAGCGGTGGCCGGCGTCGACCTGGACATCGCGGACGGCGAGTTCTTCTCGATGCTGGGCCCCTCCGGCTCGGGAAAGACCACGGTGCTCCGGATGATCGCCGGGTTCGAGTCCCCCACCGGCGGCACCGTCGAGCTCGCCGGCTCCGACGTCACCCGCCTCGCGCCCTTCGAGCGGGACGTGCACACCGTCTTCCAGGACTACGCGCTCTTCCCGCACATGACGGTGGAGCAGAACGTCGCCTACAGCCTCAAGGTCCGCAAGGTACCGAAGGCCACGCGTCTGGAGCAGGCCCGCGAGGCGCTGGCCCGCGTACGGCTCGAAGACCTCGGCAGCCGCCGCCCGTCCCACCTTTCCGGAGGCCAGCGCCAACGCGTGGCACTGGCCCGCGCCCTGGTCGGCCGCCCGAAGGTGCTGCTGCTCGACGAGCCGCTCGGCGCCCTCGACCTCAAGCTGCGCGAGCAGATGCAGGTCGAACTCAAGGCGATGCAGCGCGAGGTCGGCATCACCTTCGTCTTCGTCACGCACGACCAGGAGGAGGCGCTGACGATGAGCGACCGGATCGCGGTCTTCAACAAGGGCCGCGTGGAACAGGTCGGTACTCCGGCCGAGATCTACGAACGACCTGCCACTCCCTTCGTCGCCGGCTTCGTCGGTACGTCGAACCTGCTGACCGGCCCCGCCGCCGAGCAGGTGGTGGGCACGGCCGGCACCTACAGCATCCGCCCGGAGAAGATCCGCGTCCTCAAGGAGTCGGCCATCGCCGACGAACCGGAGCATTCCACGGCCGTCGGCACCGTCGCGGAGGCCGTCTACCTCGGGGACGCGACCCGCTTCCTGGTGGATCTGGACGCGGGCGGGCGCCTCACCGCACTGCAGCAGAACCTCGAGACCTCGTCCGAGGACGTCGCCGCCTTCCGGGGCTCCCGGGTGCGGCTCCACTGGCACAACCGCCACAACTTCCGGGTGCCCGACGCGAAGCAGCCGAACTGAGCCGCTTGGCCGCGGCCCTTGTGCGCTCCCCGCCCCTCCCCGCTCCTCCCCGCTCCTCCCCTTCCCTCCCCGCTCTTCCCCGCTCCTCCCCTTCCCTTCCACTCCTCTGCTGGTCCCCGTTCCCCCACTCCGTCCCTACCTCACGTGTGGAGATGCTCGTGCGCCTGAACCGATCGCTGATGGCCACCACCGCCGCCGGCTCCCTGCTCCTCCTGACCGCCTGCGGCTCCTCCGACAGCCCCAAGGGCGGCGCCCCCGGCGGCAGCGGCTTCACCCCGCCGAAGCTCAGCGCCCAGAAGTCGCTCGGCACGTCCGAGGGCCAGGTGAACCTGATCGCCTGGGCCGGGTACGCCGAGGACGGCTCCAACGACCCGAAGGTCGACTGGGTCACCGAGTTCGAGAAGCAGAGCGGATGCCAGGTCAACACGAAGACCGCAGGCACCTCGGACGAGATGGTCAGCCTGATGAAGACCGGGCAGTACGACGCGGTCTCCGCCTCCGGTGACGCGGGTCTGCGACTGATCGCGTCCGGAGACGCCGTACCGGTCAACACCGATCTCGTGCCCCACTACAAGGACGTGTTCTCCGGGCTCAAAAACAAGCAGTGGAACACCGTCAACGATGTCCCGTACGGCATCCCGCACGGCCGCGGCGCCAACGTGCTGATGTACAACAAGGAGAAGGTGACCCCGGCCCCGACCTCGTGGTCCGTGGTGTTCGACAAGGCCTCGCCGTACAAGGGCAAGGTCACTGCGTACGACTCCCCCATCTACATCGCCGACGCCGCCCTGTACCTCATGAAGACCAAGCCCGAGCTCGGCATCAAGAACCCCTACGCACTGGACCAGAAGCAGTTCGACGCCTCCGTCGCCCTGCTGAAGGAGCAGAACGCCAACATCGGCGAGTACTGGAGCGACTACCTCAAGGAGATCTCCGCGTTCAAGAGCGGCGACTCCGTGGTCGGCACCAGCTGGCAGGTGATCGTCAACGCCGCCAAGGCCGAGAAGGCCCCGGTCGACGCGGTGCTGCCCGAGGAAGGCGCCACCGGCTGGTCGGACACCTGGATGGTCTCCGCCAAGGCCAAGAACCCCAACTGTGCCTACCGGTGGCTGGACTGGATCGTCTCCCCGAAGGCGAACGCGCAGGTCGCCGAGTACTTCGGTGAAGCGCCCGCCAACTCCAAGGCCTGCGCCCTGACCGCGGACAAGAACCACTGCGCCACCTTCCACGCGCAGGACGAGGCGTACTGGAAGAACGTCCACTTCTGGACGACTCCCATCGCCCAGTGCATCGACGGCCGCACGGACACGAAGTGCGTGCCCTACACGAAGTGGGTCCAGGCCTGGACCGAGATCAAGGGCTGAGCACACACATGACGCAGACCGCGCCGGCCGCCGGATTCGTCCGGCGGCTCGCCGGGACCCTGCATCGCCGTTCCCGGTTGCAGCTGTCCCTGCTCCTCTCCGCGCCACTGGCCTGGCTCGTCCTGGCCTACCTCGGTTCGCTGACCGCGCTGTTCATGTCCGCGTTCTGGACCACGGACTCGTTCACCTCGAATGTGGTGAAGGTCTGGTCGACCGACAACTTCACCGCCCTGCTCACCACCGACGTCTACCGGCAGGTCGCCCTGCGCAGTGTCGGCGTCGCCCTGGCGGTCACCGCGATCTGCGTGGTGATCGCCTTCCCGATCGCCTTCTACACGGCCCGTATCGCCCGGCCCCGGTGGCGGCCCCTGCTGGTCGTCGCGATCCTCACCCCGCTGTGGGCGAGCTACCTGGTCAAGGCCTATGCCTGGCGGCTCATCCTCGCCGAGGGCGGTCTGCTGGAATGGGCGCTGGGGCCGTTCGGCCTGGACGGCCCCGGCTACGGACTGACCGCCACCATCATGGTGCTGACCTATCTGTGGCTGCCGTACATGATCCTGCCGATCCACGCCGGACTCGAGCAGCTTCCCGCGAGCCTGCTGGACGCGTCCTCGGACCTCGGCGCCCGCACCGGGCGGACCCTGACGTCCGTGGTCCTGCCGATGATCCTGCCGTCCGTCGCGGCCGGCTCGGTCTTCACCTTCTCGCTCAGCCTCGGCGACTACATCGCCGTCCAGATCGTCGGCGGGAAGACCCAGCTCATCGGCAATCTCATCTACTCCAACATCACGCTGGACCTGCCGCTGGCCGCCGCACTGGGCACCGTACCGGTGGTGGTCATCGTCCTGTACCTGCTGGCGGTACGGCGCACCGGAGCACTGAGCAGCCTTTGACCACATGTCCCTCGACCACACGCAGAGCGAAGGCCCACCGATGAACCTCTCCCGCCCCGCGCGCATCACCCTGCGCATCACCGCAGGGCTCGGCTTCGCGGTCATCTACATCCCGCTGCTGCTGGTCCTGATCAACTCCCTCAATCCGGACCGCAGTTCCGGCTGGCCTCCGCCCGGACTCACCTTCGACTGGTGGACGGCCGCCTGGCACAGTGCCGGGGCCCGGGAAGCACTGTGGACCTCGGTCAAGGCGGGCCTCGGCGCCACCGCCATCGCGCTGGTGCTCGGGACGCTGATCGCCTTCGCCGTCCAGCGCTACCGCTTCTTCGGCCGGGAGGCCATCTCCTTCGTGGTCGTGCTGCCGATCGCGCTGCCCGGCATCGTCACCGGTGTCGCGCTCAACACCGCGTTCCGTACGGTGCTCGAACCGCTGGGCGTGGGCCTCGGCATGTTCACCGTGGTCGTCGGGCACGCCACCTTCTGCATCGTGGTGGTCTTCAACAACGTGGCCGCCCGGCTGCGCCGGATGTCCGCCTCCTACGAGGAAGCCGCCATGGACCTGGGCGCCCACACCTTCCGCGCCTTCCGGGACGTCACCTTCCCCATGGTGCGCTCCGCGCTGGTGGCGGGTGCGCTCCTGGCTTTCGCGCTCTCCTTCGACGAGATCGTGGTCACCACCTTCACGGCAGGGCCCGGGGTGCAGACGCTTCCGGTCTGGATCTTCTCCAACATGGCCCGCCCCCAGCAGGCTCCGGTGGTCAACGTCGTGGCCGCCGTGCTCGTGCTGCTGTCGATCATCCCGATCTACGTGGCCCAGCGTCTGTCGAGCGACACGGCCTCGGGCAGCAGGATCTGAGGAACTGTGGGGCGTGGCGGTCAGCTGCCCCACGAGCGGCCGACCGCCCACGCCGGCCCGTAGCCGACGCTGTTGAGGGCGCGCTGCAGCGCCATCGGCGGGACCAGGCTCCCGGAGCGGCGGCGCAGCTCGCAGGACAGCGTGCCCACGAGCACGGTGCCTACGCGCTGCGACGGATAGTTGGACGGACAACACGGTGGCTCGCCCAGCGCCCGCCCCGCTTGCCGGACCTCACCAGATGCGGCTACGGCCGAGCCCATTCCTCATGCGTCGGATCGCCCCGCCCGATGCCCGAGTCAACAATGCGAGCAGGGGCCCGTCACTTCTGGGGCTGTCACGTGGCGGTGCCGAGCTGGTGAGGGTGGGCGTGGTGTCCGGTCCTCGTCACTGGCCCACCCTTCCGTCGACGCACTCGCGCAGCAGGTCGGCGTGCCCGCAGTGACGGGCATACTCCTCGATCCTGTGCACCATCAGCTCCCGGATTGCGATCTTGTCGTTCCCCACACGCTCGCCCAGATCCGGGTGCTCGGCCAGTGCGGCGTCGGTCGCCGCCTGCTCACGCTCCAGATCGGAGTACGCGGCGTCGACCATGGCCTGCTCGGCGACAGCTCCCTCGAAGTCCGCGTCCTTCGCGCCGTACAGCTTCGGCAGGGGGTCACCGTCGCCGAGCCAGTTGCGCCAGTCCCGTTCCACCTCGGCGAGGTGCCGGACCAGGCCGAGCAGCGACATCGTCGACGGCGGAACCGACCGACGGGCCAACTGCCCCGCATCCAGGCCCTCGCACTTCATCCGCAGGGTCATGCGGTAACCCGTCAGGAAGTCCTGCAGCGTCGCAAGCTCGCCGTCCGGGCTGACACCTTCCTTGTTGCGGGGGTCGTCGTCCGGGTCGGCCCACATGTCGGGGTAGACGCTTGCCTGGGTCCATCGTGCGGGTTGATCACTCATATGTTGCATGGTGATCTACGACGGCCCAAGTCCGCTACTGAGTTCATCACCCTGAGGTGACGCCATGGCGGCGTCAGGAAAGGCGCCGGTCTCGGCGACTCGGCCCTCCGGCAGTGATCCGCCGGACGGCCCTGGCCTCGCTGTTTCGCTCGGGTGTGGCGGTTGTCGAGGCGGAGACGCGAAAGCGCCGTCCTGACCTGGGACGATGAACCTTGGCGAGGCTCTTGCGGTCTGGCCGTGCTGCGGGACCGGGCCGCATCCCCTCCCGCGACGTCGGCGTCAACGCCGTCCGAGTCGAACTCGGCCTCGCCTCGGCGGTCCCGCGCCCGTGGGACTCGTCGCCGGAAAGGCGCGCCGGGCGCTTTCGCGCACCGGTCGCCCGTGCCGGCCGGAAATCCCCGACCGGCACCGGCGACCCGCGCGGGACCGGAGCCCGACCGGCTCCGGGTGACCGGGCGGACACGACGAGAGATCCGCGGCGGACGGCGACGGCGTTGATGTCGCCGACCGGCCGTGGACGTACGCGGCGAGGGCGTCGGCACAACGGGCACCTCAGGTTCGATACAACGTATCGTACGATGACTCGTATGCCGCGTCACTCGCCCGCCCTGGATCGTGCGACCCCCGAACGTATCGCCGAGACCGCCCTCCTCCTGGTCGACGAGGGCGGCCCCGAGGCGCTGACCTTCCGTGCGTTGGCCGCGCGGCTGGACATCTCCCTCGCCTCTCTTCAGCGCCGCTGCACCGACCTGGCCGGGCTGCTGGACCTCTGCACCGACCACCTGGCCGCCCGCCTTCCCGACGTCGGGCCGGACACCGACTGGGCCACGGCCACCGAGACGCGCTTCAGCGCGCTGTTCCGGCTGCTCGCCGCCCACCCCGGGCTGCTCGCCCTGCGGGGGACGCGCCCATGGCTCGGCCCCCATCTGCTGGCCCGCCTGGTGGAGCCGCAGCTCGCCGACAGCCTCGCGGCCGGTATGACCCCCGAGGAGGCGATCACCGCGTACCGCCGGATGTACCTCCTCACGCTCGGCGGCGCGAGCTTCGTCGATCACCGCGAGCCCAAGGCCGCCCAGACCGCCACCCGCACCGCGCTGGCCGCCCTCGACCCGCAGGACTTCCCGGCGCTGACCCGTCACCTCGCCGCGATCGTGCCCACCGTGACCGACGACGAGGTCTACTACGGCGGCCTGCGCCAGCTGATCCACGCCGCCGACCCGGCGCGGACGACGACCGAGGGGAACCGCCGGTGAACGCAGTCCCTCACCTGTGCCGCAACGGCACCGATCAGGCGGACAGCACCGCCGCCCTGGCCCCTCCCACCCTCAACGGACAGCGAGGATCATCACCCATGAGCACCCCCACCCCCACGGCACGCATCTTCAGCAGCGACAACGTCGCCGGCGCCCCGCCGGAGATCATCGACGCCATAGCCCGGGCGGCCGCCGGCCAGGCCAAGCCGTACGGCGCCGACACCATCACCGGCGATGTCCGGCGCAAGCTGTGCGAGATCTTCGAGTGCGACGTCGACGTGCTGCTGGTCTCCACCGGCTCCGCCGCGAACGCGCTGAGCCTGGCCGCGCTGACCCCACCGTGGGGAAGCGTGCTGTGCCATCGCGACAGTCACATCAACAACGACGAGTGCGGGGCGCCCGAGTTCTACACCGCGGGAGCCAAGCTCGTCCCGCTCAGCGGTGACGACGCCAAAATCGACCCCGACGAGCTGCGCACGGCCGTGCGGTACAAGTCCGGGGACGTGCACAGCGTGGAGCCCTCGGTGGTCAGCGTCACCCAGGCCACCGAGACGGGTGCCGTCTACTCCCTCGACGAGCTCCACACCCTCGGCAGCATCACCAAAGAGGCCGGCCTGCGCCTGCACATGGACGGCGCACGTTTCGCAGGGGCCGTCGCCTCCCTCGGCTGCACCCCCGCCGAGATGACCTGGCGGGCCGGGGTCGACCTGCTGTCCTTCGGAGCCACCAAGAACGGCACGATGACCGCCGACGCGATCGTCGTCTTCGACCGCTCCCTCACCGCCGAACTCTCCTTCCGCACCAAGCGCGCCGGCCAGCTCGCCGCCAAGATGCGCTTCCACGCCGCCCAATTGGACGCGTATCTGACCGACGGCCTGTGGCTGCGCAACGCGACCCACGCCAACACCATGGCCGCCCGCCTCCAGGAGGGCCTGAAGGCCATGCCCGAGGTCGACCTGCTCGGCGCCGCCGACGCCAACATCCTCTTCTGCCGTCTGCCCCGGCAGATCATCGACAGGCTCCTGGCCGACGGCTATGTCTTCTACCACGACCGATGGGAGCCGGGCGTCGTCCGCCTCGTCACCTCCTTCGCCACCACCCCGCAGGACGTCGACGACCTGCTTCGTGCCGTGCGCCGACACACCGCCTGATCACGGACAGGCCGACAGGTCAACGCCTACCGCGGCAGCGCCATCCTGTACCGGCGTACGCGGTTCCCGCTGCCACCCGGCGGCCGGTACGCAACGGTTGCCGTGTCGGACCGTCCTATGGCACGTGATCGAGCGGAACCCGCCGGTTCCCGGGACGATGATGCCGAGGCATGGCGGGGCACTGCCGCCGCAACCGGTGGAGAAGAGGCGGTTCGGTGACCACCTCGTAGCCGCCTCGCCGACGATGGCCCACCCCAAGGCAGCCGCCGACGCGGAGAGGCAGGGGCGGATTCCGTCCCCGCCTCTTCGGCGGGTCGGCAGCGGAGGTCTGCGGTATCTGCGCGACAAGCCTCGCGCCGAGGATCTCCCTGCCTCGTCCCACGCGCAGCGCTGGGGTCTGTCCGGCGGATCATGGGCGTACCCAGAGCCGGATCAAGGCGACGGTGTCGGTGCCGGGGAAGGTGCAGGCGCTCTCGGACGCCCCGTTCAGCTGCCCCACGAGCGGCCGACCGCCCACGCCAGCGCGTAGCCGACGCTGTTGAGGGCGCAGTGCAGCGCCATCGGCGGGATCAGGCTCCCGGACCGGCGGCGCAGCTCGCAGAACACCACACCCGCAAGCGCGGTACCCAGGACCGCAGCGGTCACCGACAGCGCGACGCCGGTCGTGCCCGTACCGAAGAGCGTCTCGACGGCGGCGTTCGATCCGGTGAGCCCCCGGGACGGCTGGATGTGCCACAGTCCGAACATCGCCGAAGAGACGGCGGTGGCCCAAGCGGCGCCCCATCGCCGTCGCATCATGGCCCACAGGACACCCCGGAAGGCGATCTCCTCCAGCAGCACGGTCCCGAACGGCACCCGCACGAGCACCCGGTACACGAGCTGTCCGGCCGACAGCTCCGCGGCCCGCTCGTCGTGGAACGCCTCACGGGTGAGGGGCAACGCCAGTCCGACCGCGTAGACGAGAAGAACGGCCCCGACCAGGACGAGCCCCCAGCGCAGGCCCCGCCGTGCCGAGGAACGGCCGAGCCCCAGCTCTTCCCAGGTGATCCCGGACCGCCGGGCGATCAGCACGAGCACGGCGGCCGTGACGACGCAGACGGGTACGTACAGCCCGGGCCCGAGCCGGTTCACGAGCACATTCGCGGCCGCGAGCACCACGACGGCCAGGATGAGCATCCGCATGGACACAGCAGAATGTCCGATTCCTGACCCAAGCCATGGGCAACGCGCCGCCCGGCCGCGCATGCCGAGAGATACAGTGGCATGCACACGGCAACGTCATTCAGGAGCGGGCAGAGCGTGAAAGGGATCAGCAGGCCGCGATGGCTACGGCTGTTCTGGATCGTGGTCATGGTGGCCGGCGCTGCCGGATGGGCGGCCACGGAGTTTCTCCACAACACGACCCCCACAGGACGGGCCCCATCGCCGTACGCCACCCAGGACACCGTGCCGTGCGGTCCCGCAGCCGCCAACGGGTGCGGCAGGCCGGCGGAGAACTGCGCCGAGCTCATCGAGCATCACCGGCGGGCCCAGAGCGCGGACCCCGACCCGAAAAAGTTCACCGCGGTGATCTGCAGCGATGGCGAACAGGCCCGGCACCCGCCTGCACCGCACACGGCCCTCACGCCATAGGGTCACATCGCCCGCTCCGGCAACCCGACAGAAAGCGCACCGCCTTGACCGACAGGAACAAGCATCAGGACAAGGTTCTCCGTGGACACACCGCGTCCGGGCTCCGCGGGATGCTGATCGGCATGGCGCTGGGAGAGTCCATGGGCGCGGCACGCGGGGCCTTGCCGGACACCGGTCCGCTGCGCGCCGGCGTCTGCACCCAGCTGGCCTGCTTCACCGCCGAGGGCTCCATCCGCGCCCTGGTCCGCAGTGAACACAAGGGCATCTGTCATCCGCCGTCGGTGCTCTGGCACGCCTACAGCCGCTGGGCGACGCTTCAGGGCATCGAGGCCGACCGCATGAGGGCCCGCTGGGGCGAATCCAAGGGCGACGCATGGCCGGACGGCTGGCTCGCGCAGGTACCGGCGCTCGCCGAGCGGCGCGGATCGGCACCGGCCACGGTGCAGGCGCTGTCCGCCATCGAACAGGGCACGGTGGACAAGCCCACGACCGCCAGCCGAGGGTGGCACGCGGTGGGCCGCACCCTGCCCCTGGCCGGGCTCGGCACTGCGGAGGCCGTCCGCCAGTGGGACAAGCACGCGCGCGACATCGCCGCCCTCACCCACGGCGACCCGACAGCCCAGTCGGCCGCGGCCCACGCGACCGTACTCACCCGGCACTGCCTCACCGGCGACGCCGTGAGGGACGCGCTGAAGGCCGGGCTCTCCACCCTCCACACGACCGACGGCACGATCGCCGACGCCGAACACGCCCGCATCGCCACCGCACTTGCCGAGGCCGTCGAACACCCGGCGGACCCGGCGCGCCTGGCGCGCCTCGCCCCTGATGCCACCGCGCCCTCGGCCCTCCTCGGCGGCCTCTACACCGCGGCCTCCTTCCCCGACCATGCCGACGTGCACGCCGCGCTGCGCTTCGCGGCCGCGGCGCCCGACGGCGAGTCGGTCGCGTGCGTGACCGGCGCAGTGCTCGGCGCGACCCACGGCATCGAGGCCCTGCCCCTGAACCTGGTCAGCCGCCATGAACTGACCTGGGTCCTCGACACCCTGGCCCGCGATCTCCTCGCCGAGGTGTCGGACGCCCCCAGCGGCAGCGAGTACGTCCAGGGCTGGGACCCGCACTGGTGGAGCCGCTACCCCGGGTGGTGACGCCGGTTCCTCACCTCATCACGTCCTCACTGCCTTACGTGGTCTAGGCCGTTTTGTTTGGATCACCGGAACATGGCCTGCTGTCCAGGCCGAATCAAAGCGGTTCGTCAGGGGCCTGATGCGCGTCCGAGAAGCTTGTGAGCAGGGCCCGTACCCCGATCGTGGTGACAGCCGCGACCATCAGCAGGGCGACCACCAGGATCCAGAAGCCGAGACTTTGCCCGTGCCAGAGCGCAATCCCAGCCCCAATGACGGCACCTACGGGCAGGCCCAGAGTGGGACGCCAGTCCATCGTGCGAACGACCGGGTAGAAGCCCCCGAACACAGCGAACACGCTGATCATGGTCGCGGCGAAGTACGTCCCTGATCCCGGCGCCGCGGCACAGCGGTTGAGGCCGTCCGGACATCCGGAGTGCTCCACCAGACCGGAGACACCCCACGCGAGTGCGGCTACGGTCACCACGAACGCAGTGAAGCCGGCCCATTTAAGGATCATGCAAAGAACTTAGTTCAACCAGCCTGTTCGGGTGCCAAGTTCGACGGATTTCCGCGACGGCCTGGGGCAGTTAAATCAGCGGGCGGACCAGAGAAAGATTCCGGCGATGTGGAGTCCGGCCAGGTAGATGGTTGCGGTCTTCTCGTAGCGGGTGGCTATGCCGCGCCACTGCTTCAGACGGTTGATGCACCGCTCCACGGTGTTGCGCTGCTTGTAGGTCTCGCGGTCGAAGGCCGGTGGCCTGCCGCCTCGGCTGCCGCGCCGCAGCCGGTGACCGTGCTGATCCGCCGGGACGGGGATCACCGCCCGGATACCGCGATTGCGCAGGTGTTCGCGGATCGCGCGCGAAGAGTACGCCTTGTCGGCCAGGACCACGTCCGGTCTGGTATGAGGCCGTCCTCGCTGACGGGGAACGCGCAGGCGGCCCATCACGTCTGGGAAGGCAGGCGCGTCACCGGCCTGGCCCGCGGTGAGGACGAAGGCCAGGGGCCGACAACGGCCGTCGGCAGCGAGGTGGATCTTCGTGGTCAGTCCGCCGCGGGACCGACCGATGGCGTGGTCGTCCGGCTCGCCGATCGACCCCCCTTTTTTGCGGGCCCCAGCGGCGTGCTGGTGGGCGCGCACAATCGTGGTGTCCACCGAGACAGCCCAGTTGAGATCCTTGTCGGCGTCGGCCTGGGCCATCAGCGCCGTGAACACCCGCTCCCAAGTGCCGTCGACGGCCCACATCCGCAGCCGGTTGTAAACGCCCCGCCAATTGCCGTACTTCGTCGGCAAGTGCACCCACTGCGTTCCGGTCTGGAACTTGAAGGCGATCGCATCGATCATCTCCCGGTGATCCCGCCACCGGCCGCCCCGTTTCGGCGACCGATCCGGGAGCAGCGGCTCGATCCGCGCCCACTGCGCATCAGTCAACGGCACACCCGGACCAACGACCTACCGATCCAAACGAAACCGCCTAGCCGTCTCCCTCGATCAGAGCGAGACGGCTACGCCGTTGAACGTCGTCTCGGGCGTCTGGGGCGAGGTGAAGCGCGCGTTGACGAGTTGAAGCGCTCTCCTCCCTTCGCAAGCTCAGGAAGGAGATTCCGCCCTATCTTGCGATGGGAGGCTTGACGCGACGAGCGCGCCTGACGACTGCTCTTCCAGCAGCCGGGATCGCCACGAGGCCGATCCGGTACAGGTGCAAGATGTTCCGGGCTGCGTTGTGGTCGGCGTTGCCGAACCAGCCGCAATCGGGGTTCTTGCACACGAACGTGGCCTGATCTTCCCGGCTGCCGGGCGTGGTGAAACCGCACGCTGAGCAGCGCTGGGAGGTGCCGGGGGCGGGGACCTTGACCAGGGTGCCGCCGTGCTGGGCGGTCTTGTACGTCAGCATCGTGACCGTGCGGTTCCACGCCTGGGATGCGATGGAGCGGTTCAGACCGGTCTTCTGTGCGACGTTCTTCCCCGGCTCTTCGACGGTGCCCCGAGCCGACTTGACCATGCTCGTGATGGTGAGTGCTTCGACCACGACCGTGCCGTAGGTGCGGGCGATGGTGGTGGTCGCCTGGTGCTGCCAGTTTGCTGCTCGTCGCTTGGCTTTCGCTCGGAGCCGGGCGATCTGGTCATAGGTGTGGTGCAGGCGACGCGAGGTGCGCTCCCCTGCCTTGCGGTGCTGTTTGCGCTGGGCGGCGCGCTGCTCCAGGCGCAGGAGCTTGGTCTTCTCCTTCTTTGTCAGCCACTCGCCGTGCTCGAACGTGGTTCCGTCCGAGAGAGCGAGCGGGACCGTGACGCCCACGTCGATTCCGACGTCCGGCCCCTGGTGGGGCTCGGGCGGGGGCTCCTGGGTCATCACGCGGAAGGCGATGTGCCAGCCGAGCGCGTCTTTGATGAGCCGGGCGCCGGTGATCCGGTTGTCCGTGTCGGCGTGCTTGCCGACGGGGAGATCTTTGGTCCACCGGAAGCGGACACGGCCGATCTTGGGCAGGTTGACCATGCCCCAGCGGCGGTGCACGCGCGTGATGTTCAGGTCGCGGCCCTGCGGCACGTCCACGCTCATCACGGACCGGAACCGGCCCTTGAACGTCGGGGCGTCCGCTCGGCCCTCCCAGCAGTTCTTCCATGCCTGGAAGTACGTCTTCAACACCGCCTGCGCGGCCTGCGCGGGGAGGACGGCGAGGTAATCGAGATCCTTGCGGGCCTGGCGTATCGCGGCGTCCGCGTTCGCCAGGGTCCGCTTGTCCTTCGGCATCATCTGCCACCAGGCGTGCAGCAGGTTCCACATCGTGCGGGCCGCGTATGCCTGGGCTTCGGCCGTCGACACCTCGGCAGGCGACAGCACAAGTCGGGCCCGGTGCCCCAACTTCCGCTTGGCCAGAGTGCCTTGACTCACGACCGCAAGCCTATCATTTGGTTCATGTCACCAAGTGTCTCTCAATAATGGGCAACTGGTCGGGAGGTCGTGATGGGCGGGATCGGTCGTGGTCGCCCGGTCAGCGCCTGTGGGGCCGATGAACGGGTCGGTCGGAGCGGGATTTCGGCCCGCTGAGGCCGGTGTGGCCGACTGGTCAGCCGGTTATGGCGAGGCCGGCCGTCCCCGCGTGTCGGAAGATCTTGCGGAGGTTGTGGCAGGCGGCAAGCAGGCGCCACTCTCCTCGGGCGTCGTCTTCGCCTCGGAGGAGGAGTTGGCGGCCGTTGTGGCAGGTCATGATCTGGCCGAAGATGGGTTCGCCGATCGCTTTGCGGCGGCTGTAGGCGGCCTTGCCGGGTTTTGGTCCGCAGCTTGCGGGCCATGCGTTCCTTGAGTGTGGCGTTCGCCGGGATGCGTCCGCGGGGTGCGGGTGGGACCTGTTCGTCGTGGGCCAGGCGGCCGGTGGCCATGAACGTGTTGGTGTCGCAGGCTCGACCGGCTCGACCTCGCACAGCCCATCCTCGCCACGCACACCGCATCATCCCGCATCATCCCGCATCAATGATCACGAACTGCACGCGGGTGTCTGCGTACTCGCCAAAGTGCTCGGCCAGGTACGCGGGAAACGTGCCCACAGGGAAATGGGCATGGAGGCTGAGGGCAAGGTCCGGCCGTCGGCGGCTCAGGGAAGGATGATGACCTTGCCTCGGATCCGGCCGGCCTCGCTGAGGCGGTGAATGGCGCCGAGGTCGGCCAGTGGGCGTGACTCGCTGATGTCGATGGTGACCACGCCCGCGTCGATGAGCTCGACCAGCGCCGCCAGATGCTCCACATCATTGCGGGCGACCATGTGCATCGCAGTCACCGTGGCATCGGCAGGCGGCTCGATCGGGGTGGCGATCGAGACGATCCGCCCGCCCGGCCGTACCAGCGGCGCCAGAGCTGCGGCGTCCGGCGGGCTCAGCGGGACCAGGTTGAGCAGCGTGTCCACCGGGCCGTCGAGCGCGGAAACCACCGGCGTGGCGGTGTAGTCGATCACTTGGTCCGCCCCCTGCCGCCGGACCGCCTCGGCGCTGCGTGCGCCTCCCGTGGCGATCACCTCGGCTCCCGCGTACTTGGCGAGCTGCGTCACGAAGCCACCGACGCCACCGCCCGCACCGTTGACCAGTACGCGCTGACCGGCGGCTACCTGCCCGTACTCGAACACCGCCTGCCACGCCGTGAGACCGGCCACGGGAAGGGCCGCAGCGTTCGCAAGAGGGATGGAAGCGGGAGCTGCGACAAGCGTGGCCACGGGCGCCCGTACGTACTCGGCGGCCGCACCCGCGCTGTCGAGCTGCCCGATGACCCGGTCGCCGACGGTGAACCCCTCCGCACCCGCGCCGATCTCGGCGACCGTGCCGGCGACGTCCCATCCGAGCGTGTAGGGCAGGTCCAAGGGAAAGAACGCCCGCAGCAGTCCGCCCCGCAACGCGGCCTCGGTGGGGTTGAACGAGGTCGCGGCGACACGGATGAGCACTTCACCTGATGCAGGCTGAGGGCGCGCAACGTCGTCGTAGCGGATCACGGACGGGTCGCCGTACTCGTGGATACGTGCAGTCTTCATCTTCATGCCGCGAATCTACGACCGCACTCGGAGACGATCCATGCGGCAGAGTGCCCAGTTCATACGCGTACGTCTCGCCCGCGTAGTCTCACCGCATGGATGTGCTCAGTGATGTCATCGCGGTGATGCGAACCGGCCGGCCTCGGTCCGCGCTCGTGCGGTGGCATGCCCCGTGGGGGCAGGAGTTCGCCTCCGTACCGGGGTCGGCGGGCTGTCAGGTGATCCTGCAGGGCTCCTGCTGGCTACTCCCTCCAGACGCAGAGCCGGTCCCGCTGGGCGTGGGCGACGTGGTGTTCCTGCCCCACGGCAGTGGGCACACCCTGGCCGACAGGCCCAAGACCCTGGCGACGGCCCCTGCCTGCGGCCCCGACGACCCCCGATTGTCCGAGCCCTACGCGTCGGACAGCGTCGACCGGACCGGAGACAGCGGTCCGGTCACCGTCGTGCTCTGCGGGGCCTACCAGCTCGACCCGTCCCGCACCCACCCGCTGCTGCGCGACCTGCCTGACCGGATCCACCTCCCCGCGCACCCGGATCGCCACCCGGAACTGCGCTCGGCCGTGGGGCTACTGGCCGCCGAACTGGAGCACCCGCGCCTCGGCACGGACGCGGCCGTCCCCGCGCTCCTGGACACACTGCTGCTGTACATCCTGCGCATCTGGTTCAATGAACAGCCCGCCCGGGGCAACACCACCGGCTGGGCCGCCGCGCTCAACGACCCGCCGGTCACCGCCGCCCTCCACGCCATCCACCGGGCCCCGGCGGCACCGTGGACAGTGGCGAAACTCGCCGCAGAAGCCGGGCTTTCCCGCGCACCGTTCGCCAGGCGCTTCGCCACACTGATCGGCCAACCACCCCTCAGCTACCTGACCTGGTGGCGGATGACCACGGCCGCGCGCCTGCTGCGGGCATCGGACGCGCCATTGAAATCCGTCGCCGCCCAGGTGGGCTACGCCTCCGAGTTCGCCTTCGCCAACGCGTTCAAGCGCACGCACGGGACAGCCCCCGGCACGTTCAGACGGCGGAGCTGAATCCGGTGCAGGCATCCTGGGCATTGCTCAGCTGTACGTGAGTGGGCACATCCGGGTGCACTCCGGCAGCGGGTAGCCGGTTACTGAGACACGCTCCTAGCGGTAGGCGATCAGGAAGGCGGCAAGCCATCCCGTGAGCAGCACCAGCATTCCTGACGACCAGTAGCGTCTGGTGCGCGGGGACGGCAGGAAGACCCCGCCGACGGCCATGACCCAGCCGATGGGTACCACTCCCAGCACCAGGAGTCGCACCGTCCAGTGGGTGAGAGCGTCGCATCGCGCGACGAACACGTGGACGGTCTCGCAGTGGGTGCCGTCCAGGCCCATGATCAGCCCGTGCAGGGCCACCACAAGGGCCAGCAGTGTGGCTGTCAGCCCACCCAGCACCCGAAGCGCGATCGATGCCGCGCGTCGGTCACGCCCAGTGGGCGATCGACTGTCCGTCATGACCGCAAGGTAGGGGCAGCGGGCTGACTGCGCATCCGTACAGGTACTCAGCCGCATGGACGGAAATCGTCAATGTCCAGCAGCACACGGGCTCACGTCACCCGGAGGTCCGGCTCCAGGGAGACCGCGACGAGCCGGTCGCTGAAAGGCCCGGTGTCACCCTCCTCCGCCCCCGCGGCGCGGTACGCGCGGATCGCCGGGTCGGACAGGGTGAGGGTCATCACCGGGCAGTCCGCGGCGTCGTTGGTGTGCTCGGGCGTGCACGAGATCACGTCGTCCATGGTGCGACTGGGGCAGATCGCCTCGGCCGGCACGTTCACGTCGAGGCGCAGCTCCTTGCCGGGCGCGACCCGGAAGCGGCCGGACGGCGGCACCTCGACGGGCTTGGCCCTGTAGCCGCTGCCGACGACCGTCGCGGTGAGTCCTCGGGCGCTCGCGCGGCGGCCTTCGCCGTGCGGGCCGTAGAGGTCGACGGTCACCCGGCCCTTGGCCACGGGTGCGTCGAGCTCCAGGGGCCGATCGCCGGTGTTGATCACCACCTGGACGGTGAAGGTCGGTTCGCCTGCCGCCTTCGGACCGGGGTCGTGGACGCCCCAGCTGGCGAACGCGAGCTGGGGGTCGCGATCGCGTTCGCCTGCGCCATGTGGCGCCGGGCGTGGCCCGTCGTCCGACCCGCACTTCGACAGCTGGGCCGTGCCACCGCCCGGAAGCGCCCGATCGACCAACGGCTCTGCGGGGGCGAGGCGTTCGTTGTGGGGCCACAGAGACGTCACCGACGGAAGCATGAGCAGCACCACAAGCGCCAGGAGGGTGCCGACGGGCAGGGACAGCAGTAGCCAGGAACGCGGGGAGATGCGGGTCACGCTTGTTACAGCGCAGTGGACGGCAAGATCGTCACGCGGGGGGCGGCGTGGGCGGCGTCGGAGCGTTGTCCGAGAGGTCGGGGACGGTCTCGACGGTGCCCTGGTGCCGGGCGTGTTCCGCGGCGAGGACGGCGAGGTGACTGGCCAGGGAGTCCCGCGGACCCGATGTGATCCGGTCGGGATTGCCGGTGGCCACGGCTTCGACGAAGGCGTCCTTGAGCCCGGCGTCGCCGCCTCCGTGGCCGCCCGCGGCGGTCATGTCCCCGTACTCGTCGGGCGTGATGGCCTCCTCGCTGCGGTTGAGGAAGTCGTAGACCCGGAGGTTCGTGCCGTCGCCGGAGAGTTCGCCGTGGGTGCCGAAAATCCGCGTCCTGCGGTTGGCGGCCTCGGTGAATGCGGTGATGGTGAATGTGGCGGTCGGGCCGTCGGCGAACTCCATGGACACCACCTGGTGATCGACCACGTCGTTGTTGCAGGGCCCGGGTGCGCAGGCGACCTCTCGGTAGTGTGGCCGTGGTGGTGTCGGTGGCCCCCGTCAGGCGGGCGCCGTCGTGCCTGCCTTGGCGATCAGTGTGTCGAGGAGTGAGAGCAGGGCTCCGCGCACGTCTTCACGGGAGCGGGCGTCGAGCATGAGGACGGGTGTGTCCGGGTCGCCCAGGTGCAGCGCCGCCCTGATCTCCTCGGCGCTGTAGGACTGTTCGCCGTGGAAGCAGTTCACCCCGACCACGAACGGAAGCCCGCGGCTCTCGAAGAAGTCGACGGCCGGGAAACTGCGGTCGAGGCGCCGCGTGTCGACCAGCACGATCGCCCCGAGAGCCCCGTTCAGCAGGTCGTCCCACATGAACCAGAAGCGCTCCTGGCCCGGTGTACCGAATAGGTAGAGGACGACACCGGCATCGGTGAGGGTGATGCGGCCGAAATCCATCGCCACCGTGGTGACGGCCTTGGATTCGATCCCCTCGAGGTCGTCGACGCCGACGCCGGCGGCCGTCAGCCGCTCCTCCGTCCGCAGGGGCTCGATCTCGGAGATGGTCTCGACCAGGGTCGTCTTGCCGACGCCGAATCCCCCGGCGATCAAGATCTTGACGGGGGCCGCGTCCTGGGCAGAGGTGTCATATCCGGGCAAGGTTGTCCCTGATTCTCATGAGCACGTGGACATTGGTGGTCTCGGCCTCTTCCAGGGGCGACCTGTGCCGGATCAGCCCGCGGTCCTCCAGTTCGCCGAGAAGGAGGATCATGGGAGTGAGTCGCATGTGCATCCGGGCCGCGATCTCGGCAACTGCCCGGCCGTTCGGCGGCGTACACATGGACAGGACGGCCTGCCACTCGCTGGGCAGGCCGTCGCAGGCATCCGTGGAAACCACCGACGTGACCGTGGTGTCCATGGTCAGCGCGGTGTGGGAAGCGGTTGTACGCCCATCGGTCAGGGCGTACAACCGCGTCCGGCGGCGGCCTCCGTGGTGCGGTGCGTCAGCCATGACGACTGGGCGACTCGGTTCGCTCGGGCGTGCCCAGCCATTCACCGAGCGCCTGCGCGGTCCGTACGGCCTCGCCGCCCAGTTCCCCCAGCCGTGCCTTGCGGGAGGTCACGACGATCAGGGTGCTCCCCTCCCCGCATCCGACGATGCAGAGATACCTGTCGTCCATCTCGACCAGTTGGCGGATCACCCGGCCGCCTTCGACCTCTCTGGATATGGCCTTCATCGTGGACGCGATTCCGGAGGACGCCGCGGCGATGCGCTCCCCCTCCGGCCGGTCCAGCATGTAGGCGTTGAGCATCATCCCGTCGTTGGAGAGCAGCACGGCTCCCTTGATGCCGGCGATCCTGCTCAGGTTGTTGTCCAGGACGCTGTAGATCATGTCGTTGGATGTCGTCGTCATCGCTGATCCTGTCGGAGCTGTTCTTCCACCATTTGGGTCCCCTGTTCGTAGTCCGCCCAGGCGTCGGCCACCTCTTCGGGGGTCGATTCGTCCTGCACGACCACCGACTCGGGCGCGTGCCGCGGCTCACGGAGCTGCTCGACCATGTGGGTCCGCGGAACGCGTTCGGGGAGGGCCGGACGCGTGTCACCGTCCCGTGCGGCGGCGCGAACGGGCTGCGCCGTGTCCTGCGGCCGCTCGTGCGTCGGACGGATCGGCAGCCCGGACCCCTTGTGCAGCACCAGCTCGGCCTTGCCGTCACTGGGCCCGCCCGGTGCAGGGGCGGACTGCACGCGATCGGGTTGTACGGGAACGGGCTGCGCAGGAGCGGGCTGCACGGCAGCGGGCTCGTGCGACGGCTGCCGCGGCGCGCGTGCCGGTCCCGGTTCGCTCTCGGTCGGCACGAGAAGTTCCTTGGGAAGGATCACCACGGCCGACGTCCCTCCGAACACCGACCTGCGGAGCGTGACCGTGGCCCCGAGCTGGTCGGCGAGGTGGCCGACCACGAAGAGTCCCAGCCGGTGGGCGTTCTCCGCCAGGACGGCGTACGGCGGGGCCGAGTGCAGGCGTCCGTTCATCTCCTCGTAGCTCGCGAGGGTGACCCGCGGGCCGCGGTCCTCGATCTCGATCGACAACCCGTCGGCCACGAGCTCGGCACGGATGACGACCTTCGACCGCGGCGGGGAGAACCGGGTCGCGTTGTCGAGCAGTTCGGCCAGGAGGTGGCTGGTCTGACTGATCACGGGAGCTTCCACACTGATCTCGTCCAGCGCCTGTCGCTCGATCCGCCGGAAGTCCTCGACCTCCGCGGCTGCTTCGCGCAGCAGATCGGCGATGCGCATGGGTTCGGTGTGGGGGTCGGGGATCTCGCCGCCCGCCAGGATGAGCAGGTTCTCGATCTGGCGACGCATACCCACCGTCAGCTGGTCGGCGCGCATCAACTGGGCCAGAAGTGCTTCGTCGTGGCCGAAGGAGTCCTGGAGGTCCTCGGTGAGGCTCAGCTGCCGGCTGACCAGGTTTCCGGTGCGTGAGGCGATGCCCGCGGCGAACATGCCGAAGCCGTGCCGCTCGGCCGCGAGCTGCCTGTGACCTTCGACGGACACGGCCACGACACGCGCGAACGCATCACTGATACGGCCCACTTCGTCCTGTTCTCCGCGGACCCTGGGCAGCGCCTCGGCGTCGACGGGCCGACCGCGCTGCAGTCGGTCGACGACCTCCGGCAGCGTTTCCTCCGCAATGGTCACCGTGCGCTCGTGGAGTCGGCGCAGGCGGCGCAGCACCGAACGCGTGGTGAACACGACGATGACCACGACCACCAGCAGTGCGCCGGCGCTTCCCGTGATCAGCCAGGCGACCTCTGCCTCGAGCTCCGCGGCCCGCGCGTCGGCCTGCGCGAGCAGCCCCCGGGACCGGTCGGCATTCAGAGTGCTCAGCTGCGGACCCCACTTCACGTGTGCGGCCCGCCAGTCGTCGACCGTCCGGGGCAGCTTCACGCCGTCGTCGCCGGCCGAGTGCTCGGCCAGGACCGCGTTCTCGATGCGGATCTTGGTCTGCCAGCCGTCCGAGCCGACGATCTGCAGGTAGAGGTCGTTCTCCGCTTCCGGCAGATACGGTGCGATCGACGTGTCGTACAGGTACCGCTGGGCTCCGACGGTGTTGACGAATTCCGCGAACCGGGAGGTGGTCAACTCCCTGGACGACCCGGCCTGCGCGAGGATCATGGCCTCCTGGGAGACCATCTCGGAGGCCGCGAACATGGCGACGACCACACGACTCTCATGGGTGATCCGGCTGTCCTCGGTCTGGCTCAGCTCGTCCTGGTAGAAGCGGATCATCTGACCGATCAGGCCGCTGTAGTACGCGAGCGTACTGTTGGCGTCTCCGGTGCCGCCGTCCGTACGCTCGCGGTAGGCGTCCAGGTCGTCGAGGCCTTCCGTGACCTCCAGCAGGCGGCGGTCCGCCTCCTCGGACACCGTGCTCACGGTGCCCGCCGCGTGGCGGGCCGCGGCCGCGGCCCGGTCCGTGGCGGCACGCTGTTTCTGCACAGCGCCTTCGGACACGGACGAGCCCGCCCAGCGCGCTGCGGTCATCGTCCGCTCGGTCTGCATCTCGACCATGAGCCTGTACAGGGGCACACCGATCCGCTCACCGGACTCCACGTCGGCGCGCAGATGCGCGGCCTGCTCCAGCAACCGGTTCGCGGTCACGGTGGATTGGGCGCCCATCGCCACTACAGGGGCCACAGCCAGCCAGATGAGAAGCGTGCGCAGGCGCACGGTGCGCAGCCGACGAGTCCTCGAGGGGCCTCGCGACCCTGTGGGTTCCATGGGAGACATCAGTCCTCGGGAGCGGAGCAGCCTGGAGAGACCACCGACCGGGCAGGGCGCAGCTCCTGGGGTGGAGCTGGGGACGCTCGTTCCGGTTTCGGTGGAACCTGAGAGACGCCGATCATAACCAGCCACACATAGAAAACGAGAGGTTGTGCTAGTGATCAACTACGTGCTATTGGCCGCAAAATGTATCGCAGATCAGAGCCCTGACGGAATCAACTGGTAGGCATTCGACCGGAATCCAGCAGAGTGCACCTTATCCACCGATCAGGCCGCCTCGAGCCCATCCAGACCGGCCCCACCATCGGGAGCGAGCGGCGCAGGGGATACAGGCGGTGACCACCCCGACGAAGGGCGCGACCATGCCGGTCTGTTCGGGTCGGCGAGGTCTGCCGTGATGCCGTGACGGGCCAGGCATCGCCTCCGCCGTCGCCGTCCCGCACGCGCCGCTGGTGGCGTCGTTCCCGGCCGGTCGCACAGACCGTCCAACACGGCTGTCGAGACCTCACCCCAGCCAGCGGCCGTCCTTCATGAGATCGCGCCCGGCGATCTCATTGACCTCGCGCCAGGCCTGGATCCAGACGGGCGTGATACGGAAGTACGGGTAGGACGACCGGATGTCGCGCGGCTCGAAGCCGGTCTTGGCAGCGAACGCATCCCCTTCCCCATCGCCGAGATCCGCAACCTCGACCGTCGTGGAAGTGCCCTCCACGAGGACGACGTCCCGCGTGCCCCCGAACGCCAGCCGCGCCCGCCCGTTGGCGTCCAGGTTGCGGGCGGTGGGGTTGCCACGTGCGGTCGAGAGGAGGAACGTCTCGCCGTCCCAGAGGAACGACAGCGGCACCAGACACGGCACACCCGTACCGTCCGCCGTCGACACCCAGACGTCCACATCGGTCTCGAACCGTGTGAGCGTGTCCTTGCGGCGTTCATCGAAGGTACGCGGCGCGTCGAGTGTCATGTGTCTGCTCCCATCGGACTCGGGGCCAAGGCGCGCGCCCCTGGGTGAAGTCTCCCGTGACCGGCAGTCGGCCGATCGGGCGGATCCGACGGATTCTGCCCGATGAATCGCGGCTGCGGCGGGAGTCTGGGTTTCGAGCACACGCGCGAGGAGGCGGACCGATGACCGACCTGCACGACGTCCTCGACAAGCACGTCAGCAGCGGATCGCTGCCGGGCGCGGTGAGCGGCGAGCGTTCGCGGGCTGCACGCACGCAGAGAGCGGTGGACGATGTGACGGCACGACGTTCGCCGCGGACCGCAGGGACCAGGC
>NZ_JBEOXF010000043.1:0-67541 GCF_040296405.1 Streptomyces sp. NPDC002133
AGGACCCGTTTGTCCTTGATCCTCGCTCGGACGCGGTCCATCAGGGCGGCATGCTCGATCTCGTCGAAGCACGCCTGGATGTCCGCGTCCAGGACCCAGCGGTATCCGCGGGTCCCGAAGAGGTGGATCTCGGCGATAGCGTCCTGGGCCCGCCGGTTGGGTCGGAAACCGTAGGAGACCGGCTTGAAGTCGGCCTCGAAGATCGGCTCCAGCACCAGCTTCAGCGCCGCCTGGACCACTCGGTCGGCGACGACGGGGATCCCCAGCCGCCGGACCTTCCCAGACCCGCCCGGCTTGGGGATCTTCTTCTCCCGCACCGGAAGGGCTCGGAACGCGCCCGCCTTGAGCTGGCCGCGCAGGTCGTCCAGGAATCCGGGGACCCCGATCCGCTCCTCGACGTCGGCGACCGAGAGGTCGTCCACGCCCGCAGTTCGCGCTCCCCGGTTGCCGGCGACCCGGTCGAACGCCACGATCAGCGTCGCCGGGTCGTGCACGAGGTTGAACAAGTCGTCGAACCGGCGGCCGTGATCGGCCACCGCCCAACGGTGAAGCTTGGCCTGCATCTCCGATACCCGCTGCCGCGGCCCCATCGGGGGCTCCTCCAGCGCGGCACCGATGTTCACCGGTGCGTCTTTCGGCATTGCAGCCTCCTCCCCTCGCATAACCGCTGCCGTCCTTCCCCATGTGCCAGGCTCTCCCCGGCTCGGAGTACTACGACGGCTCCGCCCCGCCCGTTCCGTTCGGCAGTCGGTGTGCCTATCCCGGCCCGCGAGCTGGCGGCCCGCTGACCGGGAGCCACGAACGGGCGGTTCCCGTGTTCACTGTGATTCGCTCGATGGAGTAGGAGCCCGGCTGTATCCCAGCGGCATCGCCATGAGTACGCCGCAGACCTTCCCCATGGCCTCCCGGGCGCCCGGAATAAGACACCCCAGGAGTTCCGGCCGCCCGCAGACGGCCGTGCGCACCGCACCCGACCCGTATCCACCAGATTTGAGTCGGTGACGGAGTTAGGACGTAACGACACCGGTTCCTCTCGTACTCCTCTCCATCACGCTTGTCGGACCCGCACCATCTGGCAGTACTGGCACGTCCCGACGTTGTCAGGGCCGCTCCCGCCCTCCCCGGCACCACCCGGCTCAGGCTGCCCTCAGCTTCACCGCCCTGCTGCGACAGGGTCAGCGGCGAAGGTCTCCCACCTCCACTCGAATCAACAGCGCCTCACGGCGCAAACTCCGCATCCGTCATGTCACTGGGATAGCAGCCTGCCCGCAACCCTGGAGCGATCGAACCGAACCGGTGCACGTAGCAGTCACACCCAGGGGTGACCGCAGTGGACGCAGGCACAGAGATACTGCTCAACTGATCGCGCAACGGGCTTCCTTGGTCGTGCTGGTGTCGTAACCGCGTCACTACCAAGGGGCCCGTTCTTTCATGCCCACGGCCGCACCCGTACCTCTGTCCAGATGATCACCGCGCCGCACACCTCGAACGAAATCCGGTTTGCCACAACGCACTGAGTACGGGGGTTACCGGTACCTCGCAGAATGGTGCCTCGTGACCTGGGGAGCGGAGCCCGGCCCCCTACCCAGCCCATGGGTCTCGGGTTACGGCCCGAAGGATGATCTATGGCCGGACGGCTACTCCGACGACCCACCGTTCTAGATTGGGTCGGTTGAGCGGAGCACCTGTTTGGAAGACCTGGTATGCGGATGCGTGCTGAGCTGCGGGGCGCTGACCTGCGGGGGTGCGGCCGCATCACCGTGACTCCCCGCGGCTCCCCTCTCCTCTCCGGTTGATCGGGTACGGATGGGGCACATCGCTGTGATCGCCCTCGCTCTCCGCCGATCGGCCCGCCAAGACATCGCGCATCAGGCGGGCGGCGACGGCCACCGCCTCGGCCGGATCGTTGGTCTCAAAAAGCACATGGCCCGACAGCAGGGGGTACGCGATGACTGAGTAGACGTCGCCGCCGGCCGCGATGGTGGGGAAGGGCTCATGCCGATCTCTCATGTCATCGAACTTCGACGC
Organism: Streptomyces sp. NPDC002133; assembly: GCF_040296405.1. Classification (NCBI taxonomy): domain Bacteria; kingdom Bacillati; phylum Actinomycetota; class Actinomycetes; order Kitasatosporales; family Streptomycetaceae; genus Streptomyces; species Streptomyces sp. NPDC002133. The sequence goes on from NZ_JBEOXF010000043.1 coordinate 2,029, forward strand.
GTACAGCTGGTGCATTGAGAGCCACGGGTACATCGATCGAAAGAGCGAGTCACTGGCAGCAGCCTTCAGCAGCGGCCACAGGGCTTCGTCCCAGGCGCTCTCGTGCGGCGGCCTGTACGCATCAAGTAAATCCGCCCAGGCTTCGTCACGACTGCGGCGCGGCCGCTCGGCATCCATGCAGTGACCGTGATGTGTGACCTGCCCTGTTGTCAACGGAGATGTCGGTGGAGTCTCAACGGGCGAGGCAACCTCTGGGCGGTCTTGAAAACCGTCGTGGCGGCGACGTCACCAAGGGTTCAAATCCCACACCCACCGCAGGTGAACGGCCCCGACCAGGCGATTTTGGTCGGGGGCTGCCTTCGTGTCTGGGCACCGTGACTACCCGAAGTTCCCCGTGGTTTCCCGCTCGATCGGGCACGGGAGGGGCACGGAACATGACGCTCGCCCGTGCGCGTGCGAGTTCTACAGCTTGTCATCTCGGGCCAGGATCAGGCTGATCGAGCCGTCTTCGAGATTGATGCCGCCCTCAAGATGCTCGTGGTATCCGTCCCGGAGTCCGGTGGCAGCCAGACCTGCGAGTCGCTCGGCGAGGTCTCGCAGCCCGGCCGCGTTGGCTGCAATGGTGATCTCGGTCGCTGAGCCGTACACCTTGATCCGGGGTTCATCCATGGCGTCACGCTACAACGCGGGCGGTGGAGTCCTAATGGCCGGTCAAGCGCCACCGCGCGTCTTCTGGAGCACCAGTTTGGAAGACCACGTATGCCGATGCGGTCTGACCTGGGGCATGGCTGACCTGCAGGGCGGTGGCTGAGTCGCCCCGAGTCCCCATGGTTCCCCGCTTGCCCCCCACTCGTCGGGCACGCAAGGGGCACGCGGCCCTGATGTCATGGCCACGAACGTCCGCCGGTTGACGGCTTCCGTCGATGGTGGGATTGGCGGAGCATCGGATGATGAGCCGTGGGTTAGATCAGCTGGACGAGTTCCGGTCCGAGGTTGAACTAGCGTTCTCGTTCCTTGCCGAAGATGCAGGCTTCGCTGATCCGGAGTTGACGGAACATGGTCTGCTCTTCCGCGCTGCTGAACTGGACGTGGACGTTTGGCTTCTTGAAGGCCGCGAGCCCGAGGTTGCGACGCGTGTGGCGGTGGTCGGACGGGATGGTGCGAAGGGGCGAGGGGCTTGGCTGGACGGGCTATATGTTGCCGCCGGCTGTGGGCCCGCCCAGGACGTCCCCGGCTCAGCCACGACCAGACGGTCGACCATCAAGCGGGTCCATCAGCAGGCCGCGGCATTGCGTCGCCTCATGACGCACCTGTCGCCTGCCGAGCTCAGCCAGTTGATCACCCGCTGCACGGGGGTCGTGACATGAGCGAAGCCGCTCAAGGCGCTGAGGTCGGTGGAGTCGCAATGGGCGAGTCAACCCCCTTGAGCGATCTTGAAAACCGTCGTGGCGGCGACGTCACCGTGGGTTCAAGTCCCACACCCACCGCACGTGAACGGCCCCTGACGTGGTGAAACGGTCGGGGGTCGTTGTGCTGTCCGCTGCCCCGCTAGCCACCGTGATTCCCCGTGGTTCCCTGCCTTGGCGGGCACGACAGGGGCACGTTGCCAGAGGTCGGTGTCGGCAGTCTTGGCGATTACTCTCGCTCCCCAGCTTGAGCTGGATCGGCGACGGCCACCGCTACCTACGCCTATGGGAGCGCCATGTCATGCTCGCGCTGGCACTCGTCATCTCGGACGTGGAAGCGCCTGAGATCCTGCAGAGCAGCAGTGGGAAACGGGTACCGCACCCACCTCTCCTGGTAACCGTCCTCTCCGTGCTCCCGCAAGACCGCTTGCGCTGCCTCCACGACCGCATGGCCAAGGACGCTGCGGGTTTGCGAGGAGCTCCAGGAGAGCGTGCCTTCTTCGTCAGGCACGCCGAAGCTCGCGTCCATATCGGGGAACCTGTAGATCGCGATGTCAACGTCCGAGCCTCGGCCGCGGAGGACCCACCTCACTTCGGCCGGTTCGAGGTCGAAGGAGACCCGTTGGACTGTGGTGGGTCCATAGAGACCCGCCACACCATGAAGCAAGTCGGCGAGAGCGTCCGTGCAGTAGCTGACGAAGTCCTTCCGCTCCGAAGAGCCGTCAGCGATACGGCACGTTGCCCAGCCGGAACCGCTCAGTTCCCAGCTGAATTGGAGATCACCCGTCATCCTGCCCTCCCCTGTGATCGTCTGCGGAGACGGTACAGCGAAGGTCGGCGTAGCGGCTTTGGGCTGGAGCTGCCATGGGGCGAGAGATCATGGCCCCTTACGCTGGCTGCGAATCGGGCTGGCTCTGGTCGCCGCGGCCTCGCCATCGCAGCCGATGGTCCTCCCCGGCGACGCGGGGGTGTTCCGTCTTCGAGCCCGACGGGCCACACATGGGATCCGTTCTTGGCTACTCGGTCGATCCGTGACAGCCCGTCAAGGCGTGACCGCCCAATATGCCCTCAGACGGAAACATTCGTCCCCACAGCCCTTGCGCTTCCCTCTTGAAATCTGCCAGACTTTGGAGTTCAGAGTGCAGAGTGAAGGTGTTGGGCATGCGGAAGATTGAGATCGACGACGAGGTGTTCGCCTACCTGCAACGGCACAGCGAGCCGCTCGTCGACACCCCCAACGACGTGCTGCGCCGCGAGCTCCTCGGTAAGAAGAAGCCGGACGCAGAGCAGGAGACCCGAGGCCCGGGCGCGCTGATGTTCATTATCGAGGCCGGCCTGGCCGCGCCTGGCGACAAGTTGCAGCACCACCAGCCCCGCCGACAGCGGACTCATGAGGCCACCGTCACCGCTGACGGCTGGGTGGAGATCCCTGATGGGCGGGCCTTCGCTCAGCCCTCCCCCGCACTCAAGGCCCAGACCGGGAGCGACATCAACGGCTGGGGCCAGTACATCCACCTCCCCAGCGGTCGCCGACTTCAAGAACTTCGCGAAGAGGCGCAGCGCCACAAGCCGCAGACCTACTGACCGAACGACTCCGTGCCGCACAAGGCGGGGCCTCCACCGGAACTACCAGGGACGCTGCAGATGGACAGCAAGGCATACAACGCCGGCCTCGCCGAGCTCCGCGAGGTCCGTGATGAGATCAAGCCGCTCGAGCGGCAGCTGGCGAAGCTGCACGCCGAACGCGACAAGAGGGTCGTCGAGTTGGGCGCCTACGAGAAGGCCAAGGCTGACCGACTTGCAACGTCCGCGGGCCTCTCGGTGATCGACGTGGTCGCTCTGGTGCCCTCTCTGGGCCCCCAGGGGCTCGCCAGCGAGCCTGCAAAGGCGGCGCCGTCCGATTCCCCCGAAGATCGCACGGGGCCGCAGGCGGCCGCACAGCCGATCAAGGAGCCGGCCGGTACCCTCGCGCCAGATCTGGGTGCGGCCGAGCGGCCCTCAGCTTCCTCCGAGGTCACTGAGCAGCCCGACGACGGTGAGCACCAGGACCAGGCTCTGTCGGCGGACGTTGATGTCGCTGCTCTGCCTGTGGCCCTCTCCCCCGAGCTGTTGGCACCGGCGACGGTGGAGCCGGAGGGGGCGCAGGAGCGGGAGCTGCCGTCGATCCCCGACGGTGCCGAGGGTGACCGCTGGATCTATGCCGAGCCGAACCTGACGTCGAAGCGGCCCAACTTCAAGCAGGCCACACGGCAGATGGCGTTCCTGGACACCGCGACCGGCGTGCTCGTGTGGCAGGCCGGCACGGTCACGGTGGACCTGGGGCGCGCGAGTGTCGCGGAGATCCTGACCGCGGTGTACGCGACAGTCCCGGCGGATGTGGAGCGGATCTACATCACGGCGGGCGACCCGTGGCACCAGAACGCGGCACGCCACCAGTGGCTGAAGGATGCGGTCGCTGAGTGGCTGAACGGCCCGCTGCCTGAGGGCTGGCAGGTGGAGTCCTCGCGCGGCAAGGACCGTCAGGCCGGTCACCTGGTCCACCCGCGCAACCCGGTGGGCCGCTGGCAGCGCGGGCCGGACCAGCACACCGAGATCCGTTCCGTGGGTGAGTGGTTCGACCCGGCCGGCGCCGACCCGGCCACCGTCCGTGCCGCCTTCGTCGAGCTGTGGAAGGCGCTGCGCCGGCACTGGGACGACGTGGTGCTGATGGGCTCGCCGTCGCAGACCGGCCGGGACCTGTGGTCGCGGACCATCCCCGCCAAGGCCGGCGCGAAGTGGGCCGACGGCTATCCCGTGATGTCGCAGGAGATCCGCGGTCTGCTGCACGCCACCGCCGGGCAGGGCCGCACCGAGCTGATCTCCCCGCCGCGGGTGCCGGAGCGGGTGCCCGGCTGGTACGAGGTTGACCGGACCTTCGCCTACGCCAAGCACACCTGGTCCTCCGGCGTGGGCGTGCCGCAGCGGGTGACCGCGGCCGCGTTTGCCTCGATGAGCGAGAAGGAGCAGGCCGACGCGCTCTTCTCCCCGTCGCACTGGCAGGTGCGGGTGACGATCCCAAAGGACTGGAATCATGTCGGCCTGCTGCCGGCGCCGGCACCCGGGGAGCGGTCGTGGCACTACCCGTACGAGGGCGGCCGCACCTTCGTCACGTGGGCGGGCGGCGCTGAGGTCAACCTGGCGCTGCGTAACCCGATTCAGCCGTGGCGGATCGAGATCCTGGACGGTCTGCTGTGGGAGAAGGGCGACCCGCTCAAGGGCTGGTCGAACAAGCTGAAGGACGCGTGGCAGTCGCTGCGTGCCCTCGGTGAGATCCATGGCGACGAGCGGCAGCGTCAGGCCGCGCGGTTGGCCTCGCGTGCCGTGCGGGCGATCCTGCTGTACGGGATCGGCACGTTCGCGCAGCGGCCCCGCATCACGACCGGTTCGCTCGAGCTCGGCGCCGGCGGCGAGGTGCCTGAGATCCCGGACGGCGCACGACTGACCGGCATCTCGGACACGCATGTCACCTGGGAGCGCAACGCCGGCTTCGCCCGGGACCAATACGCGCACCCGGAGTGGGCGGCCGGGGTGTGGTCGGCGGCCCGTGCCGCGCTGCTGTCGGCCGGCACTGGCACCAAGGACCCGGCGACGGGCAAGCCGGTGAAGGCCGGTGCGCTGCACCTGCCGGCCGGTTCGATCCTCGCGTTCCGGACCGACGCAATTTACAGCTCGGTCCGCCCCGAGTGGCCTTACCAGGGCGAGCCCGGCGACTACCTGCTCAAGGGCGCCATGTCCTGGGAGCAGACCACGCCCACCACTGATGAAGAGTTCTACGTGCTGCAGGACTTTGGCCGGCAGGCGCTTGAGGCGGAAGGCCAGTGAGCGCAGCACGCGCGGAAGTGGTGTGGGGCGGCAGGTGGGAGCACTCGGAGTGCGGCGCCTCGGGTGAGGCGGTGTGGGACGACGAGGACACCCCGTCGTCCGGGCACGACGGCGGCCACGATGGCGAAGTGACCTGGAGCGCCGAATGGCACTGCCACGGCTGCGGGGCCTCGGGGGATGACCAGTTCGACGACGAGACCACGGCGTACTCCGATCACGAGTGCGCCGACGATGACGAGGGGGTGGCCGCGTGACGCCGCGCAGGCGGAGGGCGACCGGCCGCGGCCGGCGCGCGCAGCGCAATGAGGCCGCACGGCTCACCGACCAGCTGATCGCAGAGGGCTTCAACAAGAAGCAGGTCGGCGAGATCCTCGGCCGCAACCCGTCGCTCGTGTCCCAGTTCTTCACCAAGAACAAGGGCGCCTCGATGGTCGATGCGCTGCGGGCCGTGGTCCAAGAAGTACAGGCCGGCGGCCCCCGCGACCTCGCAAGCCTCAAAGCCCTCGCCGCCGCGCACATCCAGCCGCGCCTGAACCGCGAGGGATACAAGGCCCAGGTGCGCAAGCCGAACCACGCCCGCGCAGAGAAGACCGTGAAGGACCGCAAGGGCCGCACCGTCCTCGACGACAAGGGCAAGCCGGTGAAGGCCTGGACCTCGTCCCTGGCCAAGGCCGGCAAGCAGCACATCGCCTCCGGCGCCTCCCGGCTCCGGCCGGTCGTCGAGGAGGCAGCCGCGAACCGCGGAAAGATCGCCTTCACTGTGCGGGCCCGGAAAGGCGCCTTCAAACACGACGCCGGCCGGGCCGCCGACTCCCCCGGGGTGCGACGCAACGTCGTCAAGCGCACCGATGGCACCGAGGAACGCGCGTATGCGGAGAACACCGGCGGCCCCGGCTCTGGCGAGCAGGGCTTCGACGCTGTCCAGTTCAAGGCCATGGTCGACGCAGCGAGCGGCGATGTGGCCGTCGCAGTACGCAGCTGGCTCGTCATGACCGGCCGTCTCGACCCCGAAGCCCCCATTGTCGGTCTGGAAATCCGCGCCTGGAAGACCAACCTCTAGTCGGCTGACAGCCCTTCAATGGCCCGACTCGCCGTCATAGAACTCGACGTCGCCGCGGAGGATGTACGCGGAATCCGGACATGGGTACCTCGGGCTCGCCACTTCGCTGGGCGGAACACCCGTCAGCGTTCGGTCTCCTGTTCCACCCCGGGCCCGGGGATGCGGTCGAGGAGTTCCGCGAGGACGTCGAGTCGCAGCGCCGCACGAGGGACGTCGGTGGGCGTGATGCTGCCCGGGGGCGGCGGCTGGAACACGGGCGCCGGTTCCACGCCGAGCGCCGTCATCCGGTCAAGGATGCACTGTTGGAACTCCTCCGGTGAGGTGTACGGGCAGACGATGTCCCGCGGATCGAAGATCGTCCATGACAGCTCCTCGTCCTCGTCGCGAGGGCAGATCGAACCAGGCCACACGCGTCACGGAGGGATCCGGCAAGGGAGAACGGAGCGCGGCCATCGGCCTCGCCCAGCGATGGATGCCGCGCCTCAGCATGCCGCCCACGCCGTCGCTCTCCGGCCACGCCGCCGGGGGCGCCACGGCGAGATAGCCGACACGCTGCTTGAGGTCCGGCCGGTCGGCGTCTTCGGCCACCTCGTAGGACCACCGCTTCTCGTTCCACCGCCACAGGCGCGGGGACTCGCCGACCCGGATCAAGGTCAGCTCCCAGTCCGGTCGGTAGGTCCGCTTGACGTAGAGCCCGCCGGGTTTGAGCTGTGCAAACAGCATGGTCCTCCCCCCTCGGCTGGCCAGGCGCCGGTATCTGTGCCTCGCCACCCTCAACGATCTGCTGGACAGGAACCTGGCACCGAAACGGGGCCGAGTCGATGTCTTTCCGCTGCTATTTGGTGATGTTGGGGTTGCCGTTCAGGATGTCCTCGGTGGTCTGCCAGAGCCGGGGCAGAAACCGGCTCACCGTTTCGGCCCGCTGGATGAGGTCACCGGTGGAGCTGATGCCGAGATCGGTGATGGCCGCCTGAAAGGCTGGGGCGAGGGCTTCGTGCAGTTGAGGGGCGTCGTTGGCCAGGATGGTGTGGCAGCGGGCGAAGGTCGCGATGATCCAGAAGACCGCCTCGCGGTGGTCGCCTGAGTCGATGAGTCTCCGGCTTCCGTCAATCGCGATCGGCCGTGCGGTGGGGGTGATGTCGCTGCTGAAGAAGAACGGGGTCTTCGCCACTTCAACGGTCGCGTCGAACGTCGCGGCGAGCTCGCGCAGATGGTGCTGGACGCGCTGCACGGGCAGATGCGAGCAGCCAAGAAGGTTCAGAAGCTCCGGGTAAAGGCTGAGGTGGCCGTAGTCGGTGAGGACCTCGCGAGCGGCCAGATAGCGCAAGCGGACTGTGGGGTTGCGCAGGGCTGCGACGAGGAGGACGTGGCAGGTCACGCCGGTGGGGAACAGCCAAGAGGTGACCTGCTCGTGGAACGGCGCCGAGGTGTCGATCGCAGCGAGGCGGGTTTCGATCCGGTGGCGGGCATCCTGGCATCTGCGGTGGGCCCAGGGCCGGGCGGCGAAGTAGCGCGAGATGTGTGCGTGCAGTTTGTGCAGATCGCCGGTGGGGTCATCGATGATCGTGTCGGTGCGGAAGCTGCCGGCCAGGTGGTAGGACGCCAGGACGTCGTCGGCGGAGGCGAGCTCGGGCCAGGGCAGGTAGCTGACTTCCAGCAAGGCGCCCTGGAAACGGAGTTTCCCCGGCTTTGCCGGCGGGGCTTCCTGGGCGGTGACGACGACGAAGTCGATGTCGGAGGAGGGCGACAGCTCGGCGTCGTCCGGCAGCCCGATGGTCGAGCCGCTGAAGTACGCGCCCCGGAAGTTGGTATCGGGTTGGGCATGCCGGGCAACCCATTGGATCGCGGCGGAACGTGCCAGTCCGACCTTCATTGTCGAATCTCCCCGGTGACGGGTGCAAGATCTTTCATTGTCCAGTTGCTGAGGCTGACGGGTGTGTCGCCTCCGGGTGAAGTGAGTCCCTAGGCGTTCCCTAGGCGGTCAGCCTGCCTTCCCGTCCTGGGCGGTGTCGCCGCCGATCGACTACCGGTGTCAGGACTGACCGATAACGCCATGCACCTGCATGAACTCGAAGACTGCGCAGAGATCTTTAGTTCAGAGAAGGCAGTCAACGTGCCGTAGTCATCCGGCTGATCAAGATGGTCGACGGAATCGCGCACGTGGGCCGCACCTGGGCCCTTCAGAAAGAAGCGGTCGCGGACCCTCCCGAGCCTCCGGTCTGATGAGACCTGCGCTGGCCGCGCCGAGAACGGAGGGCGCCCAAAGGGGGCTACCTGGGATTCAAGGGATCCGGGCCGTGGAGGATCCCCCGGGGCGCTGGCCAGGGACCATTGCCTAGCAAGCCGATCGCGGCCGACCGCCCGCGGCAACCGGGCATCGACCGAGCACGTCCCAGCGGACATGACGACCACCGGCACGCCGCGCTCCTTGTCCGCGCCGCCCTGGCCGCACTGCGCCCGCGGTGCGGACCCGGCCAGCGACCCGGTTGGCTGCCGCGGTCGTCAGGTAGAGCAGTACGGCGCGTGCCTAACTCACCTCACGAACGCCGATCGGTCCACCTACCTCGGCGCACTGGCGCCTGGCAGAGGTCTCGACCACCGCGGCACCCCCATCTCACAGAATCTGCTGCAGCAACTCCTGGACGCGCTCCGTGATCCCGCCACCGGACGGCCCTGCCTTGGCAACGCCTGGTTCGACGGGGCAACGTTCTCCGCCCGCGCCTCGTTCGACGGGGCGACGTTCTCCGGCGACGCCGGGTTCGGCGACGCGACGTTCTCTGCCCGCGCCGGGTTTCGCGGGGCGACGTTCTCCGGCGAGGCGTGGTTCAACGGGGCCACGTTCTCCGCCCGCGCCTCGTTTGGCGACGCGACGTTCTCCGGCGACGCTGGATTCCGCGAGGCGACCTTCGCCAGCGAAGCCGGGTTTCGCGGGGCGACGCTCTCCGGCGACGCCGTTTTCAGCAGGTCAACGTTCTCCGACAACGTGATGTTCGACGAGGCAACGTTCTCCGGCGACGCCTGGTTCGACGAGGCGACGTTCTCCGGCGACGCCTGGTTCGACGAGGCGACGTTCTCCGGCGACGCCGTCTTCAACAGGGCTACGTTCTCCGGCGACGCCGTCTTCAACAGGGCTACGTTCTCCGGCGCCATCTTCGACGAGGCAACGTTCTCTGGCGTCGCCGCCTTCAACTGGGCAATGTTCCCAGGCGACGCCCTCTTCAACACGGCGGCCTTCTCTGGTGAGGCATGGTTCGACGGGGCAACGTTCTCCGGCGACGCCAGCTTCGACGAGGCAACGTACTCCGCCCGCGCGATCTTCGAGGGGGCGACGTTCTCCCACAACGCCTTGTTCGACGGGGCGACGTTCTCCCACAACGCGTTGTTCCGTGGGGCGACGTTCTCCCACAACGCCTATTTCCGCGGGGCGACGTTCTCCCACAACGCCTTGTTCCGCGGGGCGACGTTCTCCGCTCGCGCCGTCTTCGGCCAGGTGACCTTCTCCGGCGAGGCCTGGTTCGACGAGGCAACGTTCTCCGGCGACGCCTCGTTCCGCGAGGCGACGTTCGAGACGGCAACGCAGCTGGGCCCCCTCATCTGCCAGGGAACCCTCAGCCTGTCCGGAGCCCGTTTCAACAGCCCCGTGACCCTCGAGGCGGCAGCAGCCCGCATCGAGTGCCAGCGCACGCGATGGGACTCCACCGCCGCCCTGCGGCTGAGATACGCCACTGTCGACCTGAACGACGCGGTGCTCGAGTATCCGCTGAGCATCACCGCTCGGACCGCCCCCTTCACCAATCCGGCCGAAGCAGCCTTGGCTGAGGGACAGTTGGTGGGCAGCGATCCGGGGGTGCGGATGGCGTCTCTGCGAGGAGCGGACGCGGCGCACCTGGTGCTCCACAACGTGGACCTCAGCGCCTGCGTGCTCTCCGGCACGGTGCACCTGGACCAACTGCGGCTGGAAGGGGAATGCCCTCTCGCGCCCGCCCCGTCGGGTCTGCGGCGTCGGGGTTTGTTTCTTGTGCGGTGGACCGCACGACGGACGCTGGCCGAAGAGCAGCACTGGCACGCCAATCGGGGACGGTCCGGGTGGACGGCGGCGCCGGCCGGGGTGGAGGTGGTGGGTCCGGCGCAGCTGGCGCCGGTCTACCGGCAGCTGCGGAAGTCCTTCGAAGACAGCAAGAACGAGCCGGACGCCGCGGACTTCTACTACGGCGAGATGCAGATGCGCCGCCACGACCGCAACCGGCCCCGCGCCGAGCGCGCACTGTTGGCCCTGTACTGGGCGGTGTCCGGGTACGGGCTGCGGGCTTCCCGCGCGCTGGGCTGGCTGCTCGGCGCAATGGCTGCCACCGTGCTGGTCATGATGCTGTGGGGGCTACCTGTGGACGACCCGAAGCCCGCCACCACCGGACAGCTGACCGGACAGGACATCTCCCTGACCACCGACAAGCCCGACCCGGTCAACCCCACCGGCTCCCTCTCCTCCCGGCTCACTGCCGAACGGTGGGAGAAGTCCCTCCGGATCGTGGTGAACTCGGTCGTCTTCCGCTCCTCCGGCCAGGACCTCACCACCGCCGGCACCTACACCGAGATGGCATCCCGACTGGCCGAACCGGTACTGCTCGGCCTCGCCGTTCTCGCCGTCCGTGGACGGGTCAAGCGGTAGACGTCACCCCAGAATTGTGTCACCCCACGGGTTCCCAATTCGTCGGTGAGCCATCGGGCGGTCAAGGAGACCGCAGAGCCGTATCGCGGCCACCCGCGTTACTGGCTGAAGAGGAGGCGTGGGGCAGGGAGGTGATGGGGCGGTCCGGCCGATCGGCGGCGTCGACCCACATTGTGTGCGTGCCGTCTTGCCCCACGGTCAGCCGGTGCCGGTCCGCGCCAGGCCGGCCGAGCGTCTCCCACCGTGCGTACGCCGCGGCTACCTCGTCCCACAGGCGCCGCGGGCCAGCCTGCGTGACGGTGAACTCCTCCGCCTGGCGCCCGTCGTAGTCGACGGCGGCCCACGATGGGCTGCCAGCGTCCTCGAGTTCGAGACGGGTGTGCGCGTGCTGGCCGCTGGTGTCCCACGCGAACGAGGCGCCGGGGACGGTCAGGCCGATGTGGAACTCGGCGGCCAGGTCGCCGCCGGCGACCGCCCATGGCGACAGCCCGGTGCGCGAGACCGTGCTGCACCCGCTCGGCTCCGTGCCTGGTGTGCTCGCTCGAGGTTCGGGAGAGCGCATCGGCATGTACGACGCAAAGTCGTGCCAGTGGCCCGTGGCGGTTCCGTCCGGCCGTATGTCGAGGGCGAGGGTGCCGTACACGCACCACGCCGACCACCACGGGGTGATGATCCGCCCGCCGGGCCGGACTTGTGCCAGCCACGCCGCGGGGATGTGGTCGACGGAGAAGGTGGCTAGGAGCCGGTCGTACGGCGCCCGGTCGAGCCAGCCGGCCGCCCCATCGCCCCGCGCGACAGTGGGCGTGTAGCCCAGCGGCTTCAGATTGCGCTCGGCGCGCTCCGCGAGCACCGGGTCGAGCTCCACGGTGGTCACCCCGGTGGATCCGAGCAGTTCGCACAGCAGGGCGGCGTTGAACGCCGTCCCCGTCCCGAGTTCGATCACGGAACGCCCCGGCGGCCGGGTGCCGGCAAGTGGCTGAAGGTCTGCGAGCTCGAGCATGCGCAGCACAGTGGACGGCATCGACGCGGACGACGACGGCATCCCCTCGGTGAACTGCGTGACCAGCGGCGCATCGGAGTACGCGGCCGCCATCCACTCGTCCGGATGTGTCGCCCGGTCGCACGGCTCGTATCCGCCGCGCCCGTCCCGAAGCCACAACCGGTCCGGGAGGAAGGCGTGCCGTGGCACGGCCCGCAGTGCCCGGGCGAGCTCCGTGTGCACGGGGTGGCCGAGCTGCTCGGCGACGTCGGCGAGCAGCCGGCCGGCGTAGGCGGCGGGGACGGCGGTCATCGCGGGCTACTTCTTTTCGGGCGACGGCGGCGGGGGAGGCGCCGGCGGCACGGGCCTGTTCGGCTGATGCCCGTCATCCCCTACCGGACTGCGGTGCTTCCCCTCGACGACATCCACGTGTACACCGTCCTCCCTCTCGAGGCCTCCCGCCCAAGGTAGAAGAGCCGCGCCCGCCGCGGCAGAGCGCACAACGCGATCGCGCCGCTTCTCCTGGGACCTGGAAACAGGCTGCCCCTCAAGCGCGGTGCGGACCCGGCCCATCCCCGTCGGCAGACCATGGTGGTCCAGCGGGCCCCGGAACCCGCCGGTGCAGCCCGGCCGGCCATGTAGCCAGGGCCTCTTGGTCTGCTTCGACGACCATGCCTTCGAAGAGGCCGTCGGCATGGACGAGGACGTTTTCGACATCTGCATCGGCATCGCGCTCGGACCTCACCTACAGGCGCTCTCGCTTCTCCCCTAATCCCTGCCGGTACCGCTCCGGCGGGTGTCCGCGGCGGGACGTCAGGACGTACGGGTGCGCTGGACGGCCTCGCAGATCGTCCTGGTCTTGCGCAGCGTCATCACAGGTCCTTCGCGGAGCGCGTCCGTCTCGGCATGGAGGGCGGCCAGACGCTGCTCGAACAGGGCCGGGTTCGTGAAGGGCTCGTCCCGGCTCGCAAGGGTGGACCGCCACATGTACAAGTCGGCCTAGGGTTCATTGGCTCTTGTGGCTGACGATGCACCATTGGCAGGGTGATGCCGTGATCATTCCCTTCACCCGCGATGGTGAGACCGGCAATGTGACGGTGGCTCTTGAGCAGGTTGATGAGCCGTTGACGGTCGGCAAGCACCCTGAATCGCGCGGGTTTCCGTGCTGCACGGCTGTCGTGGACTACCCCGGGAGGGGGTATCGAGCCCTGTTCGGCTGGGTCCAGCTGGTCCGGTCCACAGACAACGCGTCCGGCGGTGTCGACTTTGATATGGACCCGTTCGTCCTGTTCGAAGATGCGCCGTCCCCCTACGCCTTCTTCGGTGTCAGCCCCACGCTGTTCGACGCCCCGTCACGAGGCGAACGTAAACCCATGGCCTGGCTCGCTCACAGCTTCCTGGCGTGGACACCTCTGGACCAGGCCCAGCGGCACGTCCTGCCGGTGGCCGGCTTCTCCTGGGGGTTCGACATCGATGCGACCGGCCACATCACCCTCCGGCTCGCGAAGGCACTGACAGCCGTCGAGTGGGACGGGCACCTGCCGTACTTGAGCACGTGTCATCCGGCCTGGAAGTTCGATGAATGGCAGGCGGGGACCCCCTGGCCGCGTTGACCATCTCGCCGTCGGCTCAGCCGGCCGCCTGTTGCTCAGCCTGCGGCGGGTAGAGCCGAACCGTCGTTCAAACGACGTGGTAGGCAGCCCTACAGATCTCGGCTGGCCCCGACGGAGAGCGCAAACGCTGGCTATCGTTCACAGGTTCCCCAACCCCCGGCTGCCTTTGATGAGAAGGGGACTGGATTCGTTGAGATCGGACAGCTTCGGGAGTCACTGCGTAGCCCCGTGGCTTGCTCCATGTCGATGAGTTCTGGAGTCACTCACGGGCCGGCGAATGGCTGGAGGACCACCCGTCGGCGAATGCCCTGAGCTGCTCCCGTTGTCGTTCTTCCTCCGCGATGCGGTCACCGAGGACGGCGTCCTCGATGTACGGGGGCGATGGCAGCGAGGACCAGGCGCTGAAGCTCGGTCGGGTCGAGAGCCTCGACCTCCCACTGCACCGGCTGGGAGGCATCAAGTCCGTACCGGCTGGCGAACGCCGACCAGCGTGGGTCGCCGGCCTTGCCCGCGGCGGCGGGCAGCTCGTGCTCGCGGACTTGGTCGTGAGTGAGCAGTACTGGTGGAGAGGCGTTGTTTGCGGGGTGCGGTATTCCGGCCGCGGACTGCGGCAGCAGCTGGAGGCGTTCGGTGACTACCTGGTCGTAGTCGACCGCCGTCGGACGACGACTCGTACGAGTGGGGCGAGTGAGGGTGGTCCGTCACCTCCTACGCGATATCGCGTATCACATGTGCCCCTTGGGCAGTTGCGACATGATCCCTATGCGTCGGTTCGCTGGCGGGAGGGGCGGAAGTGACCGAAGCAGGGAGGCATCGCAGTGCGCAATGAGCTTCTGGGGGGCCGTTACCGGCTGGTGCGGCAGCTCGGCGAGGGTGGTATGGGGCAGGTGTGGGAGGCGCAGGACGAGTCGCTGGGCCGACGGGTCGCGGTCAAGGTGATCTCGCTGCTCGCCGGCGGGGGGAGCCTTGGCACCGAGGCACGCGCCAGGTTCCTTCGCGAGGCACGAATCACCGCCCGCCTGCAGCACTCCAACATCGTGACCATCCACGACGTCGGCGAGACGGACACCGGAGACAGCAAGGTCCCGTTCCTGGTGATGGAACTCGTTCGAGGCGAGGGCCTGGACGCGAAGCTGCGCCAAGGCGTCGTCACCCTGCGGGACGCGGCTCGATGGGGTGCGCAGATATGCGACGCGCTGGCAGAGGCCCACGATGCCGGAATCATGCACCGGGACATCAAGCCCTCCAACATCCTCATCTCGCCGTCGGGCATCGTGAAGGTCCTCGACTTCGGCGTCGCGCGGGCCGGCGACCCCTACGCGAGCGCGGATCGCCTTACCCAGACCGGCTTCATCGTGGGCACACCCCCGTACATGGCCCCTGAGCAAGCACGTGGCTTCCCGGAACCGCGCAGCGACCTGTACGCGCTCGGCTGCCTGCTCTTCGAGCTGATCACACGCCAGCTTCCGTTCCAGGCACCCGACACCATGGGATACCTCTCGGCACACCTCACCGAGGAACCGCCCGCCCCCAGCATGGTGTCCCAGGGCATCCCATCCACCTGGGACGACCTGGTGCTGGCCCTCCTGCACAAGGACCCTGACCAGCGGTACGGGAACGCGGCCGACGTCGCCCAAGCCCTGCGACAACTTGACCACGCACCAGAAAACACGCCACCTCCGACGATGCCCGGCACGACTCCGCTCCCGCGGATGGATCCCACGTCCGAGGCGCGCAGAGCCGCGAGTGCCACGATCACGCTGGCGTTGCTCTGCCTTCCAGGGCTTATGTCCATGGTCGCCAAGACCGTCGAGTACATCCTGGATCCCTCTGCGCCGACAGAGTTGATCGCGGTGAATATGGCGATGGGCATCGCGGAGACGGCCGTGCTCGCCACGGGCGCGCTGATGCTGTTCAGGCAGAAGATGGCTGGACGCTGGATGATCACGGCAGCTGGCGGGGCGACGGCTCTGCAGTGTTTGAGCGCCAGCGTGCAATACCAACTGGTGGGAGGGCCACCATCCGTCGAGATGATCGCCTACGTCGTTGGCCCGCTGACGGCCGCGTCGGCGGCCGGCGCTGTGGTCATGGCCGTACGTGCGCCCACAGGCCGCTGGTGCCGTCCGGCAGCAGGACCGGGCCCGGGCACTACGCCGGTTCTCCCTCCCCTACAGCCCTCCGCCAGAACTGCGACTGCCGTGATGGCGTTGGTATGCCTTCTCACTGTTCCGGTCATCCCTGTCGCGACCGACCAGGCTGTCACTGCCGGTGCGATGTCGAGCGACTCTCGAACGGTGCAGATGACGCTGTTCGGCGTCCAGACGGCCGTTCTCACCATCGGCTTGCTGCTGCTGCTCGTGCGCAACACGGCCGGCCGTTGGCTGATCGCGACAGGCGGCGTCGGCCTGGTTCTGCAAGCGGTGGACGCCATGTACTTCTTCGACAGCATCGGCTATGCCCTGCGCGGGGTCCTCCCCTTGGCCGCCGTCGCCGCCGCCCTCTCCGCCATTCTGGCCGTGCTTTCGTCCGTCGGAAGGCGACGTCAACAGCCGCGCAATTGACCGGGTCGGAGACCTGGGCGGCCGGCAAACGGTGCCGTCCGGCCGCAGGATCAGGGGCGGCTAGCAGGTTCGTCGTCTCTCCAGCGGCGGCCCCCCGGTGGCGCGAGGGTGAAGGCGGCGGTCCAGGTGAGGACGGCGAGGCCGGCGGCGACGGTGCGGCCGGAGGCGGGGGAGGCTTACTGGGGAAGCGGCAGTGTTCCAACCCTGCGCTATTTGGTGGCCTGGATCGCTGCGAGGTAGTCCAGTCCGTCTATCTGTTCTGGGCGAACTGGGACCATGCGTAGTGCGTAGGTGGTGCTGGGATGAATGCCCAAGAGTTCGCTGCCCCGCCCGTACTTCTCGTTCGGACGCCACAAGGTCTTCGGTGGCGGCTGATCCCGTACGGGTGAGGCGAGTACGTTCCCTGTCGCCAATCCGGGAGCAACCCCTAAACTCTGGGCTGGGACCTCCAACTCCCGTTCCAGTCAGGGGGATTCGTGCCCGACCGAACCTCCGCCGGAGCGGCGCAGGGTGCCGCCAACGACGCACGGCTGCTCGCGCTGCGTGCCGAAGTCGAGAAGCTAATCACCGAGGCCCAGATCGGTGCACGGCGTGCGCAGCGCCGCGCCAAGCTGTGGCACGCGACCTATCTCAGCCTGGGTTTTCCTGCGGCGGTCCTCGCTGGCATCTCGGGCGCGGCGGGTCTGGCCTCCGCCGAGGCGCGGGTGCCTGCGGCCATCCTTGCCCTCCTGGCCGCCGGGTTCTCGGCCGGGTCGACCTTCCTGCGGGCGGACGCCCGCCACATGACGAACCTCCGCAGACGCTACGCCTGGCAGAATCTCGAGACGCGCGCCCGGCTCATCCTGGCCTACGATGCCTATGAGGGCCCCGAACATCTGCACACCGCCCTCCTGGGCCTGCACGAACTGCGCGTCGCCGTCCCATCTAGCGCCCTGATCCTGGCCGAGCAGCAGGCGCCGACGATCCCGGCGCCAGCGCTTCCGCTATCTGCAGTCCAGCTGCCAGCGGCGACGGCACCGACGGTTCAGCAGCAAGCCATCCCGGCCCCAACGGCGCAGCCGCCCGCGTTGCCCCCACCCTCGCCCGATCCGTCGCCGGAGCCGACCGACCCGGTCGGCTGACGCGCACCCGCCCGGCCCCGAAACCCATGCCGATCCGGCCGGCCCCCTCCCGCTAACCGCATCCGTGCCGCCCAAGCCCCCAGGTTCGGCGAGGACGCGCTACTGGTGAAGAGGCAGCGTTCTGGCCCTGCACTATTCCTGGGAGTGTCTGACTTGTTGAATCGACCGCAGGCGCTCGGTCTGCAGCCGTAGCGTCCAGGGCGCCGGTCGGCACGGGCTCGTGTAGTGTCTTGCCACCCTGCGGGCTGGCTCATGATTAGCGTGCCACCGCCGTCCGGCACCCGCGCGGTGTGGCTCGACAGAGGCATGAATGTGTGTGACTGCTACTTCAAGTCCGAGTGCCCACCGCACATTTCTGCCCGTCAGCCGCCAGGACAGGATGCGCATGATCATCATCGGGATCGATCCCCACAAGTCCTCGCACACCGCAGTCGCTGTCGATGCAACAGGCCACAAGATTGGTCAGCGGCGGTTCGTCGTCAACTCCGGGACCCTCGGTCGGCTTCTGCACTGGTGCGCGCAGTGGCCGGGGCGCCGGTTCGCGGTCGAAGGCACCGGCGGTCTCGGCCGGTCTCTTGCTCAGCAGTTGGCCGCCGCGGGCGAGGATGTCGTCGACGTGCCTTCCACCTTGTCGGCCAGGGCCCGTCTTCTGGCCACCGGCGGGGACCGGAAAACCGACCCCGCGGACGCTCTCCACGTGGCCCAGGTCGCGCTCTTCCGCACTGATCTGCGCAAGGTCACCGCGGAGGACCAGTCCACGATCCTGTGGCTGCTGACCGAGCGGCACGACGACCTGACCGGCGAGCGGACGCGGATCGTCAACCGTCTCCACGCGGTCCTTCGCGACCTGTTGCCCGGTGGCGCCCCCACACGGCTGTCGGCAGAGAAGGCCACGACTTTGATAAAGGGCATCCGGCCGGCCACTGCGACGGACCACTGCCGCCGGGACATCGCTCGTGATCTGCTGGCCGACCTGCGCAGGCTTGACCGGCAGGTCAAGGACAACGAGGCCCAGATGCGTGATGCTCTCGCTGCCGCACGAACCAAGTCCCTCTGATCATCTCCGTCGCGCACCGTGCAGCCCTGGGGGAGCTGGACGGCGCGCGCTCGGCCCTGAAAACCTGTTCCGTCGCCCAGAGAGTGAGAGAAGCAGATGCTGAAGCTCTTGCGGGACCACCAGGCCGAGGCCGTGGTTGCTTCGGTGCGCGCGCTCGAGCTGCCCGCGAGCGCACCGCTGCCGCCGGCGGGCCTGCGTACGCAGGTCCTCATGGCCACCGGCAGCGGCAAGACGCTGGTGGCCGTGCACACTGCCGAAGAGCTCACCGCCGACCGGGTCCTGATCCTGGTCCCCTCGCTGGACCTGCTCGAGCAGACCGCCCGCGCTTGGCGCGACGGCGGCCGGCCCGGACCGTACTTCGGCGTCTCCTCCCTCAACTCCGACGAGGTGGGATTCCCCAACACCACCGACGCCGACGAACTGGTCCGGCTCACCCGGGGGCCGGGCCGCGTCACCGTGTTTGCCACCTACGCCTCGCTCGGCCTCGGTTTCCTGGAAGCCGCCCACACTGCGGGCCTCCCCCACTGGAACCTGATCGTCGTGGACGAGGCGCACCGCACCAGTGGCCGGGCAGGCAAGCCCTGGGCCGTCGTCCACGACAACACCCGTATCCCCGCCGAGAGGCGCCTGTACATGACCGCCACGCCTCGCGTGTGGCAGGCCGGCGAGGTCGACGAGGAGGAGCCCGGCCGCCGCGGCCCGGGCGAGCTCGTGGCCTCGATGCTGGACGACCCCCATGGCGTCTTCGGCAGCGTCGCGTTTCACCTCCCGCTGGAGGAGGCGATCGAGCGGGGCATCGTCGCCCCGTACCAGGTGCTGGTGGTCGACGTGCAGGACCCGGCCCTGAACACCGCGCTGCGCACCGCCGGAGACGGCAGCGACGAGGTTCGGGGCAAGCGCCTGGGCGCGCTGCAGGCCGCGACGCTGAAGGTGTCGGCGAAGGAAGACCTGCGCCGGGTGCTGTCCTTCCACCAGCGGGTCGCGGAGGCTGAGGCCTTCGCCCTCGGCCTGCCCGGCAAGGCCGGCGAGCTGCACGCACAGCAGCCCGACCTGTACCCGGCTGAGGATGAGGTGTGGGCGGAGTGGCTGCACGGCGAGCACAAGCCCGCCCACCGGCGGCGCGTCCTGGGCCAGTTCGCCGCTGGCGAGACCGGCGACGGCACCGAGACGGCGCTGTCGCTGATCGCGTCCGTGAAAGTACTCGGGGAGGGCGTCGACACCCGCGAATGTGACGCCGTCGTCTTCGCGGACGTCCGCGGCTCCATGCCCGACCTGGTCCAGGCCGTCGGCCGCGCCCTGCGCATGCACCCCGGCGAAGGCAAGATCGCCACCCTGGTCGTGCCTGCGATCCTCGCCCCCGGCGAGAAGCCGGACGCCATGCTCACCTCGCCGGCGTACACCGGCCTGGCCAAGCTGCTCACCGCGCTGCGCGCCCACGACGCCCGCATCGAAAAGCTCACCGAGCCCAGCCGGACCAAGGCCCACATCCCCGACCCGCGCGAAGAGACCCGCGACTTCGACGAAGACCTGGACGAGGACACCGACGGCGACGCGACGCCCGAGGTGAGCCGGCCCGCGAAGGAACTGCTGCGGTTCTCCGCCCCGCGCGACGCACGGCAGCTGGCCGCATTCATCGAGCTGCGGGTTCTCAACCCCGAGCGCGTGCACTGGCGGCGCGGCATCCAGGCCGCCCAGCGCTACGCCAAGGAACACAAGGACCTGCGCGTGCCGTATGGCTACCGCACCCCCGCCGACTGGTCCCCCGCCGATTTCCCGCTGGGGGTATGGGTCACCGACTGCCGCCGGCACTACAACACCGGCCGCCTGGACGCCGACCGCTCCGCCCAGCTCGAGGCCCTGGGCATGGTGTGGTCATCCTTCGATGCCGGCTTCGAAGAGGGACTGGCCGCAGCCGCCGCTTGGGCCGCCGAGCACCAGGTCGGCCTCGCCGCGCCCGTGGACGCCACCCACGGAGAGCACCCGGTGGGCCGCTGGCTGAAGAACCAGCGGGCAGCCGCACGCCGCGCCGCAGAGCTCGAGCGCTGCCGCGCCGCAGGCCTGCCCGAACCCGAAGGCGGCACCACTCCCCTGTCGGACGACCGCCGTCAGGCGTTGGAGGAAATCGACCCCGGCTGGTGCCCAGCCTGGGGCATCGACTGGCAGCGCGCCTTCCGCCTCGCCTGGAACCACATCAAGGCCGGCAACCCGCTGCCGGACAAGGCCGACCAGACCGTCGTCGACGGCGAAGACCTTGGCAAGTGGGCCGCCGCCCAGCGCGCCGGCTTCGCCAAGCTGAGCGGGACCCAGCAGTGGATGCTCACCAGAGTGCTGGGCATCGCCGCAGCGCCGGCCAAGCGCACCAGGGCCGAAATGTGGGAGCAGAACGTGGCAGCCGCCCGCCAGTACCGCGAGCGCGAGGGGCACCTCGAAGTGCCACGCAGCCACACCGAGGCAGTCGGCGACCAGACGATGCGCCTCGGAGCGTGGATCAGCCAGCAGCGCATGAAGGCCGCAAAGCTGGCACCAGAGCGAGTGAAGGAGTTGTCCACGCTCGGAATGCGGTGGTCCTGAAGCGAACTGAGACCGGGCGGAGGGTCGGCACGGACTACGACTGCTCGAAGTCACAGGGGTACCTAGAGTGATCACCGGAAGCTACGCTGGGGATCGGCACGCTAGGGGGGCGTATGAAGTACGAGCAACGCGCCTACGCGCACGTGAAGTTCCTTGACCTGATGTCAGAACTGTACGAGAACGAGTTCGAGGACTTCTTCCACCGCCTGATGTGCTCGCGATACCCCGACTTCCTCGACGTACGCACCGCCGGCAGCCTCGGAGACATGTCTGCAGACGGTCTCACCCTCCACTCCCGCAAGCTCTATGCCTGCTACGCCCCCCAGACAGTGAACCCGTATGAGATCCGCAAGAAGTTCAACAAGGACTTGGCGGGCGCCACAGCCAAGCGCAGCGGACAGTTCGATACCTTCGTCTTCGTTCATAACGACAGACGTGGCGTACACCCAGAAGTGGCGTCCCTGCTGTCCGCTGCGGCATCCAGCACACCGTCCGTGAGCTTCCAACAGATGGGAGCTCGGCGCTTGTGGCAGGAGTGCATGCAGCTCGACCAGCTGGCTGCCGAGAATGTACTGCGCTGCGAGATACCGATCAAGGAAATGACCTTCGGTATCGGCATGGAGGATCTCGAGCCGCTCCTGAAGCAGCTGCAGGAGTTGCGTACGGAGTCCGACCCTCTCATGCCTCTGCCCGACGTCCCGCTTGAGAAGCTTGACTTCAACCGGATCGAAGGAGCCGACCGGGAAGACCTCCTACGCGGAAAGCGACAGAGCCACCTCGTCGACGCCTTCTACGCCGGAACGATGAATGAGATGGAGCATGACGAAGTGGCGGAGGGCTTCCGCCTGTACTACCAGCAGGTGTGCCGGGACTGGAGTGATCCCGAGGATGTGCTCTGGCAGCTCAAGATGTACATCCTTGGCAACGCCCAGCCACGACCAAAGGTCTTGCGTGCGGCGCTGGTCGTGCTGGCACACTTCTTCGACCGCTGCGACATCTTCGAGGCACCACCCGCCGGCTGGCGTCCCGATATCGGGCTGTCGGCATGATCACTCCGACGAAGGGCATCGCGCCCGACCGATGCCTCCTGTCCGTAGGGGCCCAGATCCTCATTCAGTTGGACGAGCCACGCACGGTCAGTCAGGCGTGGTCACGGCTGAAGAGCTGGAGGGCCGGTCATAGCCACACCTCGCCGGTATCGTTCGGCTGGTTCGTCCTGGCCTTGGACATGCTCTACACCATGGGTGCTGTCGAGCTGGTCCAGGACGTCCTCGTTGCTAGGAGCACGGATGCTGCGCCGCTTGAGCGCTGACGACGCCCGGTTCAAGACCCTGACGTTCACGACTGGGTTGAACCTGCTGGTCGCCGACAAGACCGCGTCGTCGGCCGACACCGACAGCCGTAACAGCGCCGGTAAGTCAAGCGTGATCGAACTCGTTCACTTTCTCCTTGGCTCCCGAGCCACCGCCAAATCACTGGCGATGAACAAAGCCCTGCGAGGGACCACCTTCGGCCTCGACATGGACTGGCCCGGGCTGGACCAGCTCCTGGAGGTGCGCAGGAGCGGCAGTCGCGCCAAGTACGTGTCGCTGAGCCAGGACGTGTTCGGCGCACCGGCCGATGTGCTCTTCAACGGCAACGGCAACGGCGGCGTTGAGCTGTCGGTGGAGCAGTGGACCCGGACGATCGAGCGGGATCTGTTTGGACTGCGCGGAGACCATCCAGGCGTGAACGGCCGCACCCTGCTCTCCTTCCTGGTGCGCCGAGCGTCCTCTCACGCCTTCAATGAGCCCACCAGGACGTTCTCCCAGCAGTCCGCTGCGGAAGCGTCTTCCAACCTCGCCTACCTTCTGGGCCTGGACTGGCAGTTGGTCGACGGATATCGCGAGCTCGCCGCCCGCAAGGCAACGCGGACCCAACTACAGAAGGCGGTCAACGACCCCGTCTGGGGTCGCATCGTTGGCTCCACCGCCGATCTCCGGGGGCAGATCACACTGGCGGAAGCTCAGGTGGAGCGACTGCGTGGACAGGTTGCCACGTTTCAGGTTGTACCCGAGTACGAGCGGCTCAAGGACCGTGCGGACCAGGTCAGCAGACGAATCAAACAGCTTGCCCAAGAAGACGTGATCGACCAGCACAACCTCGAGGAGCTCCAGGCCGCGGTCACCGAGACCACAGACGTCGAAGTGTCCTACCTCGAACCCGCGTACAGCGAGCTTGGCATCCTCCTCAACGACCAGGTTCGGCGCCGATTCGAGGACGTGAAGACCTTTCACCACTCGATCGTCCGCAACCGCCGGCGGTTCCTCGAAGAGGAAATCGAGGAACTCACCGAGAGGCTGAACGCGAGGCGCGCGGAGCGCGCCCGCCTGGGAGAAGACCAAGCACGTCTGCTGCGGGACCTGGCCGACGGAGGTGCCCTGGAGGCTCTCACAGCCCTGCAAACCGCTCTCGGCAGAGAAGAAGCTGCGCTCGGTGCCCTCCGGCATCGCTTCGAGGCAGCTCAGACACTTGAGGCGAGTGCCCGGCAGATCACTGCCAAAAGCGTGGAGCTGCAGCAGGCCGTGGACACCGACCTACAAGAACGTCGGCAGCAGACGAACGAAGCCATTCTGCTCTTCTCTCAGTACGCGCAGCGCCTCTACGGAGAGGGTCGCGAAGCGTACCTAGCGATCGAAGCAGGCCGCAGCAGCCTCAGCATCACCCCTCGCATCGACAGCGATGACAGCCGTGGCATCAACAACATGGTCATTTTCTGCTTCGACCTGACCTTGGCCGTCCTCGCGCACCGTCACGGCCGCGGTCCCGACTTCCTCATCCATGACAGCCACCTCTACGACGGTGTCGACGAGCGCCAGATCGCCAAAGCGTTGGCCCTCGCTGTCGAAGTAACCGAAGAAGAACGCATGCAGTACATCATCACCATCAACACGGACAACCTGGGCGTAGCTGCCCAACGTGGCTTCAACCCCGAGCCCTACATCCGCAGTCCCCGCCTCACCGACCACGACGAGGGCGGCCTCTTCGGCTTCCGATTCAAAGCCGTCGGCAAGGCGTAGCCCGGACGGGAGGAGGCGGTGCTGCTCACGCTGTACGAGCCCGAGCCGCTGGTCCAGCCGCGCCGCAGCGGCCTACTCTACTGTTCGAACTGGTTGACGGGTCCGCAAGTAACGCACGCCGACCATGGTCAGTGGTAACCACAGTTCGCTCCCGGCTCGTCGCAGCGAGGTCCCTCGGACGGCTCCTCGGACCTGCGCGAGGGGTCTTCCACCGAGCGGAACGCCTTGTCAAGGTTCTTCAGTTCTTTGGACGCCGTGGCCTTGGGGATGCTCAGGATCTTCGCCACCGTTGCGGCGTTGCGCTTCGTGCATCCCGGTACAGATTCCGTTTCGATGTGCCAGGTGTCGCCGTCGGCGTAGAAGGCGGGGTTGCCGCCTGTGTCGATTACAGCGATTGGGCCGACGGTCAGCTTCTTCCCGTTCCCGTGTTCCAGCTCCACGTCGAAGACACCGATCCACGGGCTCTCGCCGTCCATGGTGATCTCGTTGCCGGTCGTCAGCGTGAACTGGTCGAAGGCGTTGTCCTCCACGGTGAAAGCCATTTCCGCATCCTTGGTGAAGGGCACCTTGTGCGAGCGGGAGCCCTTCACCCTGGGCTGATCGTCGGGGATCGTGACCTGGTACTTCACCGTGTCCCCGAACTGTCCTCCGATGCCATAGCAAGGCTCCAGGTAGAACGACTGCCGAAACGTCGCCTTGACCTTGGTGATGAGCGCGGGTGCGGTGGCGATGTTCTGCACCGTCACTTTCACATGAGGACCCCACGCGTTGAACTTCTCGAGAGTGCGGGCCTTTCCCTCGCCGAGGTACTCCTTCGTCTCACCCTTGAGCCCTTCGCCGAGCAGGGCCTCGACCTTCGCAATCTTCAAGTCCGACTTGAGGGTCGGTCCGTTCGCCGTGGCGGCCGCGGCCTTCTCCGCGACCTCGTGATCCTGAGACCACGTCCACACCGCCCACGCAGCGGCCCCGAGGACAACGAGAGGAGCAAGGTAGTAGCTCAGCAGTTCAAACCAGCCGCGCAGATGATCGAGGTTCTCCCGCCGGTGAGCCCTGCGGATCCGGCGAGCTAACCGCTGTAGGAGACCGGGCTGAGGCGGCGTAGGCGTGGGTGAGGGCGCCGGCGTAGGGGGCCCGCCAGTCGAGGAACCTGGCGCAGGGCTGGGCGGTCCGCCAGCCGAAGACCCAGAAGGTGGCGTGGACATGCCAGTTGACTCCAAACGGAAGTGCGCGATGAGGGAACTACGGCAAGGCATCCCCTCGAACGCGAAGGGGGCAGCACTGTATGCGCACAGCACTGAGATCCGCCAACCGGCGCATCCAGTCCGTCCGAACCCAGGCAAACTCTTGTCTCATCGTTTCGACCGCAGCCAGGCCCAGCCCCGGCACCGACCGCTCGACGCCCGCGGCGCCTACTGCCGTGCCCTCGACCGCCCCGGCCCTCGCCGAGCTCGAGCGGGCCCTCGACGTGTTCCGCACGGTCAACCGCACCGCCAAGGACGTCGTCTCAGACTCTCACCTGCAGCAACTCGAATGGGTCGCATCCGAGCTCGCGCTCGCGCTGCCCCTCGGCCTCACCGAGACCGCCAGCGGCTCCCTCGCCGACCTCCTCACCTCGGACGCCGTGCACGCCTACCTGCTCCTCGGCCGGCGACAGCCTGCCACCCTGCCATTCACAGAATGTGAATCACCCTCGGGGAAGGGCAGACTCATCGTCATGGCACATCGCACCCGAAGGTCAGCCGGGCCAGTAAAGCCCCTGCTCAAGACGCCTGTCCGGATCGGCAGCCTCGACGCTGCAGCCCTCGTCGGTGAGCTGCGTCAACTACACGAAGAGGCCGAGGACAAGGACGTTGAACGGATGCCGGCTGATGGCGAGTTGTTCCAGGCCCTGCTCTATCTCGAGTCGCACAAGGGGGCACTCAAGAACCCCGAGGCCCGGCGCGTCGCGGGAATCAAGCGCGTGCAGTTGTGGGAGTACCTCCGCGAACAGGTAGACCTACACCAGGCGCAGGCCATCGAGGATGCTCGGGCAGCGAATGCCACGTGGGCAGACCTGGTGCCTGCGCTCGCCGTTAACGCCGCCAGCGCGGCATACAACAAGGCGAAGCGCCTTCGGGCTGCCGTCCTGAGCACCGCGTCGCATGGCGACCGTCCCGTGCGGCGCACCCCTGAGGCGGTCGTCGAGGTGGAACGTCAGATTGCAGCCCAGGCAGCGGCCGAGCGCCGTGCCGAGGAGGAGGCCCGTCGCCGACATGAGCTGGTATTCCCGGTCGCGCAGCGGCTCCTTGAGCATCGGGCGGGGCTGACTGAAGACGAGGACGTCATCTACTGGCTGAACGAGGTTGCCGAGGTACTCCCCCGCTGTGAGACGCCAACGCAGAAGGTCAGTCTTAGAACCTACGTCCAAGCGGTGGTTCGCGAGCTGAGGAAGTCGGAGAGCCGTACGGGCCGGCCGGTAGCGACGACTGAGGAGGCTCGGCTGGCGTATGCCGCGGCAGCAGATCTCTTCCCACGCTGAGGCGGTGTCTCGAGCAGCAGGCGAGCCAGGCGCCCGGTGGCACAGCCCGACGTCGCATCGCACACCTGGCGGGGAGTTCCTCGCCAATAGGGTCTTGACCAGGAAAACTCGGACATTCAGCGGCAGATCGTAGCAACCACTCGATACGCTCCCGCCATGCTCTACATCGCCAACGTCAGCCCCCGAAGTACGGGCAAGACCACGAATTCCGCGTGGATGTGCCACGCGCTGCACGAGCGTGGCCGCAGAGTGATTGGGTACGACGCCGACGACTCCCGGCACTTCAGCCGTTGGCAAGCGACGAGCAACTACCCGTTCCTGGTGCAGCAGGCAGCCACGCCTGCCTTCCACATCAACACGCCCCAGAGCATTCCGGCCGGCTTCGAGGACGGCTTCGGCGTGATCGACGTCGGCCATCTCGAGGACCACAGGGCGGTCGGCGCGTCCGTGCTGCGACTAGCTGACCTCGCGATCATCAATCTGCCGCCGTCGATGAACGACGTGGAGCGGATGGAAGAGCTCCCCATGAAGGAGTTCATTGAGGATGTCGCGCCGCTGCGGGTGGACAACAGACCTCCGGCCACGTGGGTGCTGCTGTGCAAGGCACCGTTTGGCATCAGCGAGACCCCGCGGGTACGCCGCTACCTTGCGGACGAGGGCTACAACGTCTTCACCACCGTGGTGCCGGCCGTCGTGAAGTACATGCGCACCCACGAAGGCTCCGAGATCCAGGCCAAGGGCAGTGTCTTCGACGAGCTCGTGTCCGAGTGGGAAGAGCGGGGGCTGATCCCGAGGTGAGCAAAGCGGATCCCTTCGCCGCGCGTGCCGCTCGCCGCGCCGCCGGAAAGGCCGGCAGCACGCTGCCCAACCAGCAGAGCGGTCTGCCGAGCGTGCCCAGCGCCGTCACCGGCAGTACGGACGCACAGGACACCATCGCCTTCGCCCAGGGCCGGGCGGAGAAGATGATGACGTTCGACGACCTGCCCGACCCTGTAGAGACGCCGGACGCATCGGGCGACCTCAGCCACGAGGAGGAGCAGGTCCTCGACCTGTGCATGCGGGGCATCAAGCAGTTTGAGAATGCCTGGTGGGTCATGGGCAAGGCGCTGGCGAACATCAACGCCCGTCGCCTCTACCGCAAGACGCACAACACCTTCGAGGATTTCTGCCGCGACGTGCTCAACAAGTCCCGCCCCACCGCGTACGAGGAGATGACCTCGTACCCCATCGGGGAGCTGCTGTCTGCACGCGCAGACAAGTCGTTCGAAGCGCAGTCGAACGGAATGTCTGCACGCGCAGACACCACGATCGGCAAGAAGGCCGCCGCTGCCCTGAGCTCGATCACGCAGGACTACGGGGCGGAGGTCTCTGTCGCCTTCGTCGAGACCGTCCAGGACGCCGCTGGCAAGAAGGTGCCGGTCAAGGCAATCACCGGCTTGGTTCAGCAGCTCCCCCGCAGGCAGGACCACGAGCTCACGCCAGAGGAGCTGCTGGCCCGCGCCCGGCAGCTGGTGACCAAGGCCATGAACCCGGAGGGCGAATCTGAAGGGGCAGGCTTCGCAGGCGTTTCGCCGGCACTGGCCTGCCTCCGCGATGCGGTCTCCGACCTGCGGGCGGCGTACCAGAAGCTCACGCCGGCGAAGGTCAAGCAAGCACTCGCCGACGCCCCCGAGGAAGCTGCCGAACTGCTCACCGAAGCTGAGAGGGCCGCGATCAGGGTGAGCAACCGGGTCCGTCCCTGAGCGCCCCTCCCCCGGCACCACAAAGGGTGGCACCGAACTCGTCCGGTGCCACCCTTCATCCCGCTGTTCGCCACGCCGTGTCGGACCGCTCGCCAAGCTGCTGGCGCAGCTCCCTTCGCTCAGCTACGCCTGACCGCGATCGCTCGCCCGATCTTGTTGAGCTCGCTGTCGATCTCCCGCAGCAGAGGCTCGGTGGTCTCCGGGGCCTCGTCGAGGGCGCGTTTCACGGCCGGTTTGCTGATACTGCGGCTCGCCTCGCGCAGCAGCGCCCACGTCTCGTTCAAACGCTGCAGGTCCGCCGAAGCGGAGACCGAACCCTTGGTATTGCTGGCCTGTCCGCTCGACTCCCCAATTGGGGAGTCGCCAGCCTGGCCGAGCGATGTGATGTTCTGCACCGGTGTTCCGTCGGCGTGTGATGCCGAGTCGGCTACCTGCCCAACACTCGATTCCCCAAGCGACTGCGCGCCCGTGGCAGCCGGGTGCGCCGACGGGGGAGCGAGGACATCGCGCACCATCCGCCCGATCTCAGCTGGACTCGAGTCTCGCGTCAGCGGCGGAAGTTGGCGGGCGACGTCGCCCAGGAGCTTGGCCGTTACGCGCTTCCCAGTGCGGGCCACGGCGTCGTAGACCGCCACCGCGGCCCTGTCGCCGGCAACCTGCTTGATGTCGGTCAGTTCCCGAACCTGCGACTCACGCGGCCGGTGACCGAGCTGCGACAGAGCTTCGCCGATCCGCCACTCGTCCATCAGGCGGTACACCTGGGACTCGGAGATTTCCCAGCTGTCCCACACGAACTCGGCAAAGTTTCCGAAGCCCTCGTTACGGTGCAGGTTGCCGGTCTGCATCGTCTCCAGGCTCTTCCCGGCGACCCAGAACGCGTTGTGGAGGTTGTTCATGCCCGCCTTGCAGGCCTCCAACGTCTCCTTCTCCGCGGGCGTGAGGTCACCTTCACCCGCGGGCGGTCGGGGCGCGGGGATGGAGTCGAGGGTCGTACCGACGGGAGCCTTCACCACGACGGTGGCCTCTTGGAACATCGCGGGCACACCGCCGCCCAACAGCCCTTTCCCCGGCCGTACTACCTCAGTCTGGTCGTCGTCGAACACGCCGGTCATGAAGAGGGAGCCTTCCTGCAGTGAGCGTCGATTTCCGAGTTGAGCGACTCCATCTCGTTGGCCAGCGGCACGATGGATTCCGGCACCACATCAGCTCTGCTGGCGCGGCCCGCAGCCACGTCGTAGCTCCTGGCACTGGAGGGCAGCAGCGCAGCGTACTCGCCGAACGTCAGACCCTTGTTGCGGGCGTTGACCGCCGGCATCTCGCGATACCCGACGACTGTGGTCAGCATCGGGGTACTCAATCCGAGCTCCTTGAGCACCGCATCCCGTACCTCTTGGTGCAGTTGTGTAGCGCTGGGGTTCGAGCCGTACAAGCAGGCGCCCGCGACCTGGAGGTAGGGGTTCAGCTGCTTGCGGACCAGCTTGTAGTTGCGGGCGATGCGCCGCATGCCGCGGATGGAATTGGTGTCGGAACGCGTTGGCACGAAGAGCCACCGCGTCGCAGCGAGAGCAAGCTGCTCGAGGCTGTCCAGTTCCGGGGCACTGTCGAAGACGATCTGGTCGTACCAGGGCGCGATCGGCTCGAGGGCCCTCGCCAGTGAGGTCACGACGTGGACGCCTTCCACCGGCATCCGTGCGGTCAGGAGCGTCGCGAGTTCACCGACGGCTTCGCCGCCCGGTACGACGTCGAGGTTGGGGCGCACTTCCCGGATCGGCAGTAGGGGCGTGCGATCGTGGATCGCCCGGTACAGGCCCATTCCATTCAGCACCGAAGGGCCGTCGGGTCGTATGCCGCGGTCGAACGACTCGATGCCCAAGTCGTCGTCATCCTGGCTGGTGACGCAGACGAGGAGCGTGCGCTCGCCGCGTGCCGCGTGCCAGGCGGCCTTGTGGGCGGCGATAGTGCTCTTGCCGACGCCGCCCTTGCCGGTGCCGACCATGACGCAGTTTGCGGGTGGCTCGATGAGCTCCACCGAATTGCTGTGCATCGGAAGCGCCCTCCTTACGTACCTTCAGCGTTCCGCTGAGGCCGCAGCACTCGGCATCCTGGCACACGCCGACTCGGCCGCGTGCGGGCTATGGGATGAACTCCCCAATTGGGGAGTCGGCGTGAACACACCGCTATCGCGCGATGAGTGCGGCGGGTTGTCTGTTCGGTCGGCGTCCGTCAACGTCAAAGTCGCGCCGCATGTCTTGGACCGAACGGCGTCGTAGTCTGGTCGGGTGGCTCGGGAGGAGACACTTTGAACCAGACAATTCGATACGTAACACGTGAAAGTGACGAGGGATCACGACTAAGGCCGGGGGAGTTAGTAAGGTACCGCCATGGTCACTCCAAGCCCCTCCGGAGACAGAGAGAAGGTCGTCTCCAAGTTGCCTTCCTGGCTCCGCCAGGATCTGAAGGTTCGCGCCGCCGAACTCGGCGTCGACATCCAGGACGCAGCCACCGAAGGCATCCATGCCTGGCGTGCCCTGGAGGCCGACTACCCTCCCATAGACACCTCAGGCGCCGCATCGTTCTCGACCTGGCTGCCTGTTGGGCTGTGGGACGACCTCAAGGCCACATCCAACGAACGCGGCATCCCCTTCGTCCAAGGGCTCGCCCAGTCCGTGCAACTGTGGCTTGAGACGCACCCCTCGCCCCGGCACCGACCCGTGACCGGTATTCCATCACGCAAGGTCGTCATCAATCAGAAGGGTGGCGTCGGCAAGACCGCCGTTGCCGCAGGCATCGCCGAAGCGTTCGCGGAAAACGGTCTACGGGTCCTGCTGGTCGACTACGACCCCCAGGGGCACCTGAGCGATCAGCTCGGAATCGAGCAGATCGCCCCCGGCGCTGACAGTCTCGTCCTGCACATGTGCGGGGAAGGCAGAGGCCCTCTGAGCGATCTCATCGTCGCCGTGGACGAGCCCCGCTTCGAGAAGCGCCTCAATGTCCTCCCCGCATGCCCCGACGGGTTCCTCCTCGACGCGAAGATCGCTCTTGCGCGTATGAGGAACAAGGAGTCCGCTCTCGAGCGCGCTCTGCAGCCGATTGAGAAGGACTTCGACGTCATCGTCGTGGACTGTCCGCCCAGCCTCGGCATGGCTACCGATGCGGCGATCTACTACGGCCGCCGCCGGCCGGGCGAAACCGCGGGCGTCTCCGGAATGGTCATCCCTGTCCTGGCTGAGGACTCCTCGGCCACGGCCTACACGATGCTCGCCGATCAGATCGAATCGCTGCGCGACGACATGGGCCTCGAGATCGAGTACCTGGGGCTCGTCGTCAACCTCTACGACAGCCGCCGTGGATACGTGGCGACCTCCTCACTCCAGGAGTGGCGCAGCCTCGGCGACCCAAGAGTCCTCGCGGTCATCGGAGACCTCAAGGAACAGCGCGAAGCAGTACGAATGCGACGCCCCTTGCTGGCCTACTCCCCGCACAGCGACCAGGCCGAGAACATGCGACAGATCGCCCGGGAGATTTCATGAGCAGCAAGAGCGAGACGCTTGGCGCCTCGTCGTCCTTCGCGCGAGCGGGACAAGCGCGAAGCCTGCGCCGGCAACTCACCGACGCTGCCCTCGGCGGCGACCCGAGCGAGCTGCCGCTGCACGTCATCAGCGCCAACCCTGACAACCCGCGCGAGAACATCGGCGACGTCAGCGGCATGGCCTCCAGCCTGCTGGAGATCGGACAGATCCAGGCCATCACCGTGGCCTCCGTCGAGGCCTACCTGCGGGACCGTCCAGAGCGCGCCAGGGAGCTGGATACCGGCGCGCAGTACGTGGTCGTCGATGGCCACCGTCGCCTGGCCGGCGCTCGGGAAGCAGGGCTGCCGTCAATAAAGGTCACGATCGACGACACCCGGGTCTCCACTGACGAGGCGCTTTTGGAAGCGGCCTTCGTTGCCAACGCCCAGCGCGAGAATCTGAGCGACCTCGAGGAAGCACAAGCCCTCCAGACGCTGGTCGAGTTCTACGGATCCCAGCACAAGGCCGCCAAGCGGCTCGGTGTCACCCAGCCCTACATCTCACAGCGCCTCTCATTGCTCGCGCTCGCGCCGGACCTTCAGGCCGACCTCCAGGCCGGCCTACGCAAGGTCGAGCACGTGCGCGGCATGGCGAAGCTGTCGCCGCAGGAACAGCGTGCGACTGCCAACGCCCGTGCAGCACAGGCTGAGGAGAAGAGGCAGGCGAAGGCCACTCAGCGCAGGGAGTCGGCGGTCGCGGGTGGGCCCGCCGGTGAAAACGACGCGATCACCCGAGGCGGGGCAGACCTGGCTTCCGGTCGGAGTGATAACGACGTAATCACCAGTGGGGGAGAAGCAGGCACTCCGCCCGGTGATAACGGCGTTATCGCCGCCTCAGGTCCCGCGGCGGCGAGGGCCCAGGACAGTGATAACGACGTAATCAGTCGGCGTCCCACTGACGGTTCGGCATCAGCGGGTGGCACACGTACCGCCCCTGATGAGGCCGTGAGGCTGCCGTGGGACAGCCCGCAGGCACTCAACCAGCTGGTACGTAGGCACATGTCGGACGAGGACCGCATCACGCTGGCCAAACTTCTTGCGGAGGACTGATCGCGCCGAAGCGGTCTTTGTCTCGGCAGAACGCTGAGACAAAGACCCGCGCCATGCAAGGCTGGATCTTCAGAGGAGTCTGGACTCGGTGCTCGAACGATCCATCACAACGGGGGAGAGGAACGTACCTGTGAAGCAGCCGCGGCTGACCCGGGCGCATCGACTGCTGATCGGGGTGGTCATCGCAGGTGCCGTGCTCATCGCTGGCATCGGCTTCGTCGGCTCGTATGCCGCCGTACGCGACCTCGCCGAGAAGAAGGGCTTCGGTGACTTCTCGTACGTCTTCCCGATCGGCATCGACGCCGGCATCTGCGTCCTGCTGGCGCTGGACCTGCTGCTGACGTGGATCCGCATCCCGTTCCCGCTGCTGCGTCAAACGGCATGGCTGCTGACGGCCGCGACGATTGCGTTCAACGGTGCGGCTGCCTGGCCCGACCCGCTCGCCGTCGGCATGCACGCCGTCATCCCCGTCCTCTTCGTCGTCTCCCTTGAGGCTGCCCGGCACGCGGTGGGCAGGATCGCGGACATCACCGCTGACAAGTACATGGAGGGCGTGCGGCTCACTCGCTGGCTGCTCTCCCCAATCCCCACCTTCAAGCTGTGGCGGCGGATGAAGCTGTGGGAGATCCGTTCCTACGGAAGCGCGGTCCAGCTCGAGCAGCACCGCCTGGTCTACGAGGCCCAGTTGCAGGCACGCTACGGCCGCCGCTGGCGCCGCAAGGCCCCCGTGGAGGACCTGATGCCGCTGCGTTTGGCCAACTACGGCGTCCCGCTTGCCGAGACCGCACCGCACGTTCTGGAGGCCGCCGGCCTTGATCTGAGCACTGTGACCGTAGAGCGCGACAACCGGGCGGTCGCCCAGCCTGACGGCGAGCACCAGCGGGCCCTGGATGTGGGGGAGTCCGGCGAGCCTGCAGCCGTCGGCCACGCAGAGGACGAAGTCCCCACGGCGGCTCCCGTGCCGGACGGTTTCCCGGTTCCCGAGCAACAGGGCATTCCCGCGGCCGAACTGGGGGAGCCCTGCCGCGCATTCATCGACCAGTACGGCGTTTTCCCCAGCGCGGGCCAGTTCGCCTTCTTCCTCGCCCAGGCCTACGGGGTGACCGATGCGGAGACCGGTGGCCCGCTGGCCGAGGCCGATCTGGAGCCGGTGCTGGCTGAGCTGTACCGGACGCTGGCCGAGCCGGTGACCGATGACCGGTCGGCCGAGCCGGTCATGACCGACGTGGACGACCAGGGCGCCAGCCCTGTGACCGATCACCTGGGCGTCTCCGAGTTCCACCCGTTCTTCGGGCCCGGCGCCGCGCAGTCGGCGATGGGGGAGCCGGCGGACGCGCGGCCGTACGCTGCCGAACCGGTGCCAGTACCGACGGCCTCTACATCGGGAGACCACATCGTCGGCGGGGGAGTGCCCCAGCAGATCGCCCTGGATGTCCCGACGTCGACCACGGCTGGGGCGTCCGCTGCGGGCGAGCCGGCCGTCTGGGAGGCGACGGTCACCGACACGGGCGCGGCCACAGCGCGGTTGCCCGCGCAGCAGACGCAGGAGCCCGACCTGGACCCTCTGCAGCAGCAGATCGTCACCGTCGCGGGGTGGCTGGCCGAGGCCGAGGACGTCGGCGAGAAGCTTTCCGGGGCCGAGGTTGCGCGCCGCCTGGGGGTGTCCCCGAAGACCGGTCAGCGCCGTGTCATCGACGCGGCCAAGTACTTGGAGGAGCAGCGTCGGCAGCAGGGTCGTCCCCGCCTCCGGTCGGTCAGAGACTGATCCTGTCCCGCCCCGCGCGAGTGACCGATGACCGGTGCCGGTCATCGGTCACTGCCGTTTCTGCGCCCCTGTCGGCCGTGACCGCTGTCCCCGTGACCGATGCCGGTGTCTGGTGACCGCTGTCCCCGTGACCGATCCGGCTGTCTGTGACCGGTGACCGATGGGGGCCACATCGGCCATCGGTCACGACCGATCCGCCACGGATCGGTCACCGCTTTGCCGTGACCGATCCATCTTCTCGGCGTCCCCTTCCCGTGGGCGCAGGCCTGGGTTGCCCACCCCGGGGAGGGGCTTGCCCGGGGTTGCATCAATCGGTCACGAGGGCTTGCCCGGCTCCTCAGGGGGCTTGCCCAATCGGTCACCGGCGGCTTGCCCAGCGAATGGGCAAGCTTTCCACCTGGGCTTTTCGGGAGTTGGGCAAGCCTTCGGGCAAGCCGGTCTGAGGAGAGTGCACGGCACCAGATCCGAAAGGAGACGTGCCGTGCTCGAGCGACAGCACCCCGTCCACATCGTCGGCGGGATTTTTGGCCGCCTGGATGCGGAGTGGGCTGCGCTGTGCGCGGACGCCTCCGTCCAGGCCGCGGTGACCGATTGGCTGGTGGCCGATCGCCTGGCCGACGACGTCGCGGCCGTGACCGATTTCCGGGTTCGCGCTCTCGGTCCCGCTCAGTTGCTCGCCGCCCTTCGGTCACGCGACGGAGCCGTGACCGATGCGCTGACCGATGCCGTGTTGCGCGGCCTGCTGCGGCGCGCGGCCGGCCGTGACCGATCGGCCGCGCTCGCCGCGCGCATCGTCGTGCAGGCGATGATCCCGGCCGCGGTCCGCATGACCCGCGGCCAGTGCCGTCCCTTCGGCGGCCGCACCTTCGACGCGATCGGTCACATGACGGTGGCGGCGCTCTTCGAAGTGGCGTGCTCGGGACGCATCCACACCCGGCCCGGCCGGCCCGCCGCCAACCTCGCCCTGGACGCGCTGCGCCGTGTCTGCGCCGAGCTCGCCACTGAGCGAGAAGAGCGCGGCGAGGAGCTGGCCGCCGCCGAGGACTTGGCCGACACCGCGCCCGGACCGCACGAGTACGCCCACGCCTACGCGGTACGTGCGGCCGCGGCCGCGGCTGGCCTCCATGCGCCCGGGTCTGCCGGCGAAGCGGGGGCCGAGGCGAGCCGTGCCCGCCTAGAGCTGCTCGAGCTGGTTCTGGACGCGATGGCGGCCGGCACCCTTTCGCCCGCCGATGGCCGGGCCATCGCCTGGCACTACACCACCGCCCCCGTTCCGGATGCCGAGGCCGCTGCACGCGCCGGCACGACGGCCGGGGCGTGGCAGCGGCGCCGGTCGCGCGCTGTCGCCCGGCTGACAGCCGCGCTCCCTGCGAGGGCTGCGGCATGACACCGCCTTCTCGCCCGACCACCGTCCGCCCGCTCCCTCAGAAGGAGAACCGCATGCCCAAGGCCGATAGGACGCCCCTGGATGCAGACGAGGAGCGCGTCACCCGCGCCCAGCGTCTGCTCATCCAGTTGGGCGCCGAACTGGTCTCGCAGCCCTTCGACACCCGCACCCACGACCGCCTGCGTGCCTTCCTCGCCGACGACGCCGATGAGGTCCTCGCCTCGCTCGAGATCCTGCAACAGCGCCCGGAGACCGAACTGCGCCGGCGGATTGCCGAGCTGGCCGGCCACCGCCTCCTCCCGTTCGGGGGTGCGTGATGAAGTCCGCATGGACTCGCCGCCGCCCGGCCCAGCCCGCACCCGCCGGACCGGCCGAGCCCGAGCCGGAGCACGGGCAGGCAGACGACGGTCCGGACTATGTCGGCGGCTGGTCTACCGGCGCCCAGGCCAACACCTCGGCTCTGATCCGCTGGGCCGCATGGGGGCTGCTCGTCCTCGGGCCGCTGCTCGGCGCCGCCGCCTACCTCTCGGCACCTGCTTCGGCCGGCGCCGCCAGGCCCAAGGCGGCGACCACCGCGCCCGCCACCGCCGGCGCCCAGGGTGCAGCGGGCTTCGCCCAGCTCTTCGTTGCCGCCTACCTTGCCGCGGGGGAGGGCGATGAGGCCAAGCTCGTCGCCTACTACCCGCCGGCCACCAGTCTCCGCCTCGAGGGAGACTCGGGCCGACGTGCGGGCGAGCAGCTCACCGTCGTGCGGCTGCGCCAGACCGATCGCGGAATCTGGTCGGTGACGGTGGCCGCCCGGATCAGCGACCCCAGCCCCACCACCAAGCCGTCCGATGCGGATCGCCCGGATGGGAAGCGCGACGCCGGGACGGCGGCCGCCGAGGCCGTGCACTACTTCCAGGTCCCCGTCGCCACCTCGCCCGCCGGCGGCGGAGCGAGCGGCTACGTCGCCCTCGCGATGCCGGCCGAAGTCGGCGCCCCCGCACGGATCCAGCCGCCACAGCTCGTCTACGGGCCGATGCGGCCGGCCCTCCCCTCGGATCCGCGGACCCAGGCCGTCACCGAGTTCCTCACCGCCTACCTCGCCGGCGCGGGGGAGCTGGACCGCTATCTCGCCCCCGGCACCCAGCTCACCGCGATCGCCCCCACCCCCTACACGGGCATCGCCGTCGACCAGCTCGCCATCGAGGGCGAGCAGGGATCCGAGCCCGTCACCTCCGTGCCCGCCGACGGAACCCAGCTGCGCCTCATGGTCGCGCTGCGCGCCACCGGCCACGACACGGTCCGTGTCCCGCTCACCTACGCGCTGACCCTCAAAGCCCGGGCCGGCCGCTGGGAGATCGCCGCCCTCGACGGCGCCCCCGCCACCGCACCGGCACGTACGCCCCACCCCGCTCCCACGCCCTGAACAGGAGAAGCCTCCATGCCTGAAACCCTGACGCTCGCCGCCGGATGGATCGACACCGGGACCGGCCTCGGCAACGACATCAAGGACCTCATCTTCAACGTCGCCATTCCCGTGCTGTGCGGGGCGTTCGTCGTCATCGTCGGCGTCAAGACCAAGGCCCCCGGGCCGACGATCATGGCCGTGATCTTCGCTGCGATTGTCTGGGGCGGGTCCGCCAACATGGACCGTCTCAAGGACAAGACCACGGAGGACATCACCCAGTACGACGGCGGAGGCGGCGGACAGCTCACCGGGCCGGGTGACCAGTGACCGCCGCCGCACGGGAGATGAGCGACGACGGTGAGCTCATCGGCCGCTGCTACACCAAGGCCCGCCGCACCCCGCTGGTCGTCGGCTCCGTCCCGGGAGGCGCCGGCCGCAGCCTGCGCCTCCCCGGCGGCCCGTACACGCTGACCCAGCTTGCCGCGATCGTCATCAGCTTCGTCGTGCTGATCCTGACCCGCTCGTTGTGGGGCGGTCACGGCCTCGTCGACATCGTCGTGCTGCTCGGTACGCCGGTCGGTGCCGCCTTCGCGCTGCGGCACCTGCACATCGACGGCCGCAACCCGGCCGCAGCTGCAGCCAGCGTCGCCGTGATGCTCGCCGGCCCGCGCTGGGGCGTCCTGCGAGGACGCCCCTACAAGCCGGCCCGGCCCGCACACGGCGACACCCTCATCACCCTCACCGCCGTCGATGCGCCGCCCGCCGTCCTCTCGGCGACACCTGGCAATGCCAAGCAGCCCCGCCCCGCTGTCGCTTCGCCGGCTCCCCGCACCGGCGCGGCGCCGGTGGCGTCCGGGGTGCAGGTCCTGCTCGCCCGGCGCGCCGCGGCCGGGAACCGAACCGATCTGGAGAACTGATGCGTCTGCCGATCCGGCACGTCGCCGGCAACTTGGTCTTCACCACCCATGGCACCACCTGGGCGATCTGGCGGGTCGCGGCCGCGAACTACTCTCATGCGCCAGCCACGGCCAAGCAGCGCCGGCTCAAAGCCCTCGAGGCGCTGTTCAGGTCGCTCACGGGCGAGCCAATGCTGATGTCGCTGTGTCCTCAAGTCGATCCGATCGCTGTGGTCCGCGCGATGGTCGCCGACGTCGACCTGAGCAAGTCGCCCCGCTACGAGCGGCTTGGCCACGCGGTACTGGACCAGCTCAAGGAGATGGAGCTCACCGGCCGCACCGACTGGCTCGCTATCCCGCTGCCGGCGCAGTCCCACAAGGACGCCCTGCTGGGTGCGTTCTCCGCGGCGCGGGCCGAAGTCGCCCAGCAGCTCGGCCTGATGCCCGCGCCCATCACCGCCGGCGAGGTCGAGCGACGCAGTGAGCAGGCGGCGCGGATGCAGGCGCAGTGGCCAGCCGGGGTGTCGATGCGTCCGGCGACCGAGGCGGAAATCCTGTGGATCTACGGCCACTCGGCACGGCGCGGGCTCGCCGAGCCGTTCCTGCCCGACGGTTCGGAGCCGGCGGTCCGCGGCCGCGGCCGCGCCGTCGCGGCGCTGGGCGAGGTACTGCTCGCCGAAGGCGGAGCCGACTTCACCGACCGGCGCATGGTCCCGGGCAACCCGTTCGAGCGCCGGTTCCTACAGGTCTCCAGCGAGTGGGGCAACTCCTACCAGGCGCTGCTCGCCCTTTCCGAAATGCCGGAGGCCTTCGCGCTGCCCGGAGCGGCGTACCTGCAGCAGCTGGACGATCTCGCCTACCCGGTCGACTGGACCGCCCGCCTCGTCATCACCCCCGGCACGAAGGCCGAACCCAAAGTCCGCAAGCGGGCCCGGCACCTGAAGTCCCAAGCC
Organism: Streptomyces sp. NPDC002133; assembly: GCF_040296405.1. Lineage (NCBI taxonomy): Bacteria > Bacillati > Actinomycetota > Actinomycetes > Kitasatosporales > Streptomycetaceae > Streptomyces > Streptomyces sp. NPDC002133. Next base: position 41,255 of record NZ_JBEOXF010000043.1, read on the forward strand.
GACGAATACGCCGGCGACCCGGCCGGCCCGCCCGCCTCCATCGAGAGGAACAAGGCCGACAACGACGAGTACCGCGACCGGCTCACCGCGAACCGGCGCGAGGTCGAAATACGGGCCATGGTCACCCTCGCCGTCTGGGGCACCACCCCCGACGACGCCCAGGACCGGGCCGCCGCCCTCGCCTCCGACTTCGGGTCCACCGACTACACCTTCGCCCGCCCGGTGGGGGAGCAGACCAACCTGTGGCACGCCATGCTGCCCGGCTGCCGCACCCCCCGGGTGATGACCGGGTACGCCCAGTACCTGCTCGCCCGCGACTTCGCGATGGCCATGCCCTGGTGCGGCTCCCAGCTCGGCGACGAACGCGGCGGCCTGTTCGGCCTGCAGCTCGCCTCAGGCGGCGCCCGGCCGGTCATGGTCGACCCCGCCCGCGGCCCCCGCGAGAACGCCTCCGCGTCGATGGCGTTCATCGGCGAGCTCGGCGCCGGCAAGTCCGTCGGTCTCAAGGCCGCGGTCTACAACGTCCTCGCCCGCGGCCACCAGACCGGCAAGCCGGGCTCCCGCGGCCGTGCCGTCATCGTCGACCGGACCAAGGAAGAGGAGTGGGCACGCTTCGCCAAGGCCTGCCCCGGCACCAGCCAGATCATCCGCATCGACCAGAACGCCGAAGTGTCCCTCGACCCGCTGCGCCTGTACGTACGCGACAGCCCCAAGGTCGCGGCCCGCTTCTGCGAGTCGTTCCTCACCCTGCTGCTCGGCGTGAAGCCCATGGACCTGGAAGGCGTCGCACTGTCGGAAGCGGTCCAGGCCGTCCTCGAGCAGCCAGCGCCCTCGACGCGGGCGCTCGTCGACGAGCTCACCGCCCGCGGCGGAGAAGACACCGCCGCACGGAACCTGGCCCGCAAGCTGAACGCCGTCGCCCGCAAAGACCTCGCCGCCGCCGTGTTCGACGACACCCTGCCGGTCGTCGACACCGCCCGCGCCGACTCCGTCGTCTTCCTCGTCAACTCCCTGCAGCTCCCCAAGAAGAGCGAGCTCGCCTCCGAGCACCGCATCGAACGCCTCGAGTTCGAGAAGGTGCTGGGCCGCGCGCTGATGTACCTGATCGCCGCGGTGGCACGCGAAACGGTCATGAAGGCGAAGCACGAGTTCGGCGTCGCCGTCTTCGACGAATGCTGGTGGCTCACCAGCTCGGACGAGGGCCTGGAGCTGCTGCTGGAGCTCATGCGCGACGGCCGCAAGCACAACGCCGCCGCATACGTCGGCAGCCACGACCCCCACGACATCGGGCCGACGGAGTCGGAGAAGGGCGCCATCATCCGCGGCCTCATCCCGCACCGGCTCCTGTTCCGGCAGACCACCCGCGCCCTCGCGTCGCGCGGCCTCGAGTTCCTTGGGGTCGATGCCACCGATGCCGAACTGTTGGACCTCGTCACCGCCGGCCTGTCCCCGCTCGACCTCCCGGAGGAGGAGAAGCTCGTGCGGGCGGGGGAGTGCCTCTACCGCGACCTGGCCGGCCGGGTCGGCCTGATGAAGGTCCTCATCCCCTTCGACCCTGCCGTCATGCGCGTCATCCACACCACGCCCAGCGACCACCGGGCCGCGGTATGACCACGCTCCGGAACTGGCGGATGAGACTGAGGCTGCTCGGATCGGCGCGACTGCGGCTCGCCCTGCTCATCGCCGCGCTCGCCGCAACGACCTTCACCCTGCTCACCTCACTGCCCGCGCACGCCGAGCCCAGCCCCGCCCCCTCGCCCAGCGCGCCGACGGCGCCCGGGCAGCGCACGCCGACGCCCGAGGAGATGGAGGCGATCGAGGACATCCTGCGCGAACAGGGGGAGAGGCTGCCCGAGGCAGAACAGGAGGCGAGGCTGAAGGCGGCGCAGGAGCGGCTGCGCAAGCTGCTGCCCGACGAGGGCGGTGTGCTCGGCGTCTTCAACGTCACCGACGCCAACGGCATGCCCATCTCGGCCTACACCGTGAAGTCCGACACCGGCAGCCTGCTCGACTGGGACCTCGGTATCCAGAACCTGCTCACCGAGCTGTGCTTCATGGCCACGAAGTGGCTGATCGCGTTCTGCTGCTGGCTCATCACCTGGGCCCTCAGCTTCGGCCTTGCGAAGCTCCTGATGGCCCCGGTCATGTCCGTCGCCGGCTCCCTGCACACCCGCGTGATCATGGAGATGGGGCTGCCCAGCGTCTTCCTCGCGGTGTGCGCGGTCATCTCCGTGGCGCGGATCTTCTTCGGAAACAGGGCCAGCGGCTGGGGAGATGCTGCGCTCTCCCTCCTGCTCGCCGCGCTGGCCACCACGCTCCTCGCCTCACCGCCCCAGGTCCTGCTGGGGGAGCAAGAGGGAGCCCTCGCAGCGGCCCGCGGCTTCGCGCTCGAGGTCGCCGACGTCATCCTCGACGCCGACCCCGCCAAGACACCCGTGGAAGGGGATGCCAGCGAGGCGACCTCCAGCGCGCTCTCACGGCCGCTGACCGACGCGCTAACCGACGCGTTCATCGTCAAGCCCGCGATGCTCCTGCAGTACGGCCGCACCTTCGAGGGCGAGTGCGCCACGCGGTACTCCAACACGAAGATCACCCAGCTCGCGTACGACCGGCAGATCTCCGCCTACACGAAGAAGGCCAAGGAGATCAACGGGCTGGCCGACTTCATCGACCCCACCGGCCTCACCTCCACCATCCACGACTGGGAAACGGACCTCGCTGCGCGCTGGGTTGTCGACCACTTCGGCAACCCGCCCATGGAGGCCTTCGAAGAGCAGTGCGTGTCCGGCGACGTCGAGGCCGCGAAGAAGGCCTCGCTCGACAAGCTCGGGGGCGCGGTCTTCCTCCTGATCGCCGCGCTCATCGTCGCCTTCCTCATCACCGGCCTCGCGGGCAGCTTTCTGGTCGCACAGTGCCGCATCGCCTGGGACGCCATCCGCGGCGAGCCCGCCCTCATCGCCGGCACCATCCCCGGAGCCGGCCGCGCCTTCCTGTGGGACTGGTGCGCCTCGGTACTGCGCTCGCTCGGACAGATGCTCACCAGCGTCATCGCGCTCGCCGTGTTCATCATCATCGTCAAGGCCGTCCTCGATCAGGCCGTCCTCGACCCCGCCATCGAGGACTCGGGCAAAGAGCTGACCCTGCGGTTCCTGATCGTCGACATCGTGTGCATCGGCGCGATCAAGAAGCGCAAGAAGCTCGCCGAGCGCTCCAAGCAGGTCGCCGCCAACTTCCGCACCAAGATGTCCGCTGGCCGGATCGGCGGCACGCACGGCTCGATCTTCACCTCGCCCGCCTCCGACGCTGTCACCAAGCGCTCCGGGGCTGGTCGTGCGACAGCACGAGGCCTGATGCACACCGCACTGGTCGGTGTGGCCCTCGCCCAGGGAAACCCGCTCTCCGCGGTCGCCTACAGCATGCCGCGCAGCATGGGCGCCACCACGCTCGCCACCCGCCTCAACGCCGGCACGCGGCGACGCGGACGCAGGGGTCCGGGCCCGGGCGGTCGAGGCAATCCGGGCCCTCCGCCGCGGGGCCCACAGCCACGTGCTCCCCAGGGCGGATTGCCGCCGCAGCCCGGAAACACGTCCCGCCCTGTACCCGCACCGCCCACCGCAGGCCCCGCCGGCACGCCGCGCCGCCGCCCCGGCACTACCGTGCGAACCCCTCGCCCTCGGACGACTCCCGGCGCTCCGGCAACTGCTGCCGCAAGGGCCGGCACGCCCGGCCAGCCGAACCGTTCCCGCCGCCACGTCCAGGCCCAGCGCGTCGCGGCCCGGCGCAGCCAGCGTGCAGCCACGCCCCCAAGCCCCTCAGCCAGCGGCCCGGGTGGATTCGACGCTTGGCTCGACGAACGTGAGGAACGGGAACTGTCCCGCCGGCGCATGCCTCCACGAGGCCCCTCGTGACGAAGCAACGCAAGAAGTGGCTGGGCGGCGGCGCCAGCCTGATCGTGGTGGCAATCATCCTCATGGGGGCCATCGCCGCACACGTCACCGGCATCGCCCAGGACGATGCCGAAGCCGCCGCCCGCGCCAGGGCCAGCTGCACCACAAGTCGTGCAACTGGCCAGGACGTCGACACCGCCCAGGTCGCCCAGCAAGTCAGAGCCGTCCTCGCCGGCAGCCCCAGCGACATTAGGGTCTCCGGGCTGTCCTCACCCAGCGAGCAGATCCCCAACGCACGTGTGATCGTGGCGACCGGTGCCCAAATGAAGATCCCCGCCCGCGGACAGGTCATCGCCCTCGCCACCGCCCTGCAGGAGTCCAGCCTGCGCAACGTGCGGCACGGCGACCGCGACTCCCTCGGCCTGTTCCAGCAGCGCCCCTCCCAGGGCTGGGGCACCCCGGAGCAGATCCTCGATCCGGTCTACGCGTCCACCCGCTTCTACAAGGCCCTCAAGTCCATTGACGGGTGGGAGCACATGCCGGTCACGGTCGCCGCGCAGAAGGTGCAGAACTCGGGATTCCCCAACGCGTACGCCAAGCACGAGCCGCTCGCAACCGCCCTGCAGCAAGCCATCGCGCCGACCCTCGGCGGCGCAGCCACGGGACCTGCAGGCACTCCCGCGTTCGCCGGCGACCTCGGCACTGGCTGTGTCACACAGGCCGGCGCCGACTACGGGACCATCCCTCCCGGGACGCTGCCAGCCGGCTACCAGATCCCGGTCAGCGCCCCCCTGCCGGTGCGCAACGCGATCCGCTGGGCACTCGGCCAGCTCGGCACGCCGTACCAGTGGGGCGGCACCTGCACCAACCCGCACGGCACCAACCCCCGTGACCGGTGCGACTGCTCCTCCCTGATGCAGCGCGCGTACGGCGTGGCCGGCATCGAGATCTCCCGCACCACCTACACGCAGATCAACGACGGACGCCCCGTGCCGCCGACCGCTCTCCGGCCGGGAGATCTGGTCTTCACCGTCGGCTCCCCGGCCAGGCCAGAGCACGTCTCGATGTACATCGGTGACGGCCTCGTCGTGCACGCGCCGCGCCCGGGCCGGGTGGTGGAGGTGGCCACACTGCCAAACCACGGCACGATCCTTATGGCCCGACGCATCGCATGATGATCCTCCGCTACGCGCTGAGAACCAAGTCATGGTCGCGGATGTGGGGAAAGCTTCCCGTTGGGCTCGATGACATGCCTCACGATCGCGCCGAGTGACGACGACGGCCCTCGCTAGGAGGCTGCGAAGAACGACGGCGGTGCGCAGAAGCCGAAGCGCCGTGCACGTGCCGTACGGCGCGAGGGCCGCGATCCGATGGGCGACCGGTTCGGCGGACCGTCGGCAGTCAGCCGCCGGCGCGGAGTCGTCTCAGATGCTCGGAATTCGCCAGCTGACGACGGTCACCGAACTCCCGTCGTCGTACACCTGGCGGTACCCGTTGGACTCGTTCAGCGTGGCCGTGTCATGGTCGAAGGACGGCAGCTCGAAGTGGATGAGGTAGGAGCCGAAGATCTCCCCGATACCGACGTTGCTCCACTGGTCCGCGCGTTGGCCGTTCACGCACTCGTTCACCTCCATGGTGATGCCGCCGGTACTGTCGTCCCGCGTCGGCTGGTCGCTGCGGCCGGTTCGGACGTTCCCCGAGGAGTCGGTAACGATGATGTCGAAGCGGATCCTGCCCGAGCCCCCGCGGACCGCGTTGTACGCATCCGGAAGCTGAACGCTGTACTGGCCCGCCGCGGGCGCGCACGCCGAGTCTGTGGCGTCGGGAGCGAATCCGCCGTAGGGCTGGGCGGTGAGCATGGCCTCCATCCGGTTGACATCGGTGTAGTAGAGCTCCGCCTTAAGATGGGCGCCGGTCGCTCCTCCGGTGGTGAGCGCTCGCGTAGTGAACTCTCCCGCCCGGGGGCCGGTCACGGTGATGTCGATGTCGTTGCTGCCGAACAGTGGATTGCTCCAGTCCACGAACACGACGAAGCCGTTCCCTTCAAGGGTGGTGTGACCGGACACCCCTTCCGCGGCATGGCGGCTTCTGGCGGAGAAGAGCAAGTGGCTGCTCGGCTCGATCCAGTTCGCTGGCCAGTCGTGAAAGGCACCCGACTCCGTCTCGGCGCCGGCGACCCGAAGGGGCTCATTGGTGGCGTTATCGATTTCGATGACCGCCGACCGGTCGAATCCCAGTTCGTCTAGGAGGCCTTTCATGCCCTCGATGGCGGCCGTGGAGGCAGCAATGAGCCCCACCACCGCAAGGACGACCGTGACCGGCTCCGCCATGGGTGACGCCTTCCGTGAATGAGGTCAGATACAGGTACTGGACCCGGCAGGCGAGTCACCGCCAGTTTGGGCATGTAGGTGATCTCAGGTTGCGCCGATCGACTTGAGGAACCGCTGTACCTGTGCCGCCACGTTCTTGGGTTCCAGGACCATGCCGGCTGGCTTGCCGTCCGCCATGGGGATGAGGTCGGCACCCAGCTCGAGGGTGGCACCGAACTCGTCGGTGACGGTGTACCGCTCGCCCGGGGTGCCGGTGAGTCGGACTTGCGACCCGTCGACGGTCACTGTCGCATCGACTCGATTGGGTGCGGTGCGGTACGTCTGCAATTCGAGCAGGGTGGCGTAGCGGTCCAGCGCTCTGGCCTGGAGCCGGTCTGCCTGGCGCGCTTGCGGTGCCGGGTCGAGTGCCGCTTGGAAAATTCCCGCATCGGCGAGCGTGAAGTCGTCGGTGATGTGCGGCAGGCCGGAAAGCAAGTAGGTACCGTCGCCGAGGTAGTTCACCATGCCGATGAGGCCGTCGCCGTCGGGGATCCAGGTGGCGAGCGGGTTGATCGGCACGGGGGCTCCGGTCCATGGGTCGACGCTCGAGTCGAAGCCGTCGTCGACCGGCACGTGTGCTCCGTCCTCCCCCCGCTTCTTCACGTCCACCAACACGTCCTTGGTTTGCGTGGTGGTGGACGTGGTGGCCTCGGTCGTCCCGTCTGGAAGGTTCCGGGTCGTGGTCTGGACCGAGTGCTTGGTCGAGGTGTGAGAGGGGACTGGGGCTGTCGGGCCGGCTGGCGTCGGGTGTCCGGCCGGTGTGGGGTGTCCGGCGGGTGCGGGGTGTTGTGCTTCGCCGGGGAGTGTGACGCCGACTTCGTGAGCAATCCGGTGGGTGGCCTCCAGGGTGCCGTGGACGAGGACGGTGGTCCCGACTGTCTCCAGGGCGGCGCCGACTGGCGGGGCTACGAGGCTCGCCACCGCGCCCAGGGCCATGAGGAATATGCCGAGGAAGATCTCGTCTGCGGCGCTACTTTCGCCGCTCCCGGAGTCACGGAACATCTCGCGTACCATTCCGACGCCTTCGGCCACCGGGTTGTCGATGATGCGTTGGATGTCGGAGGTGCTGACGCCGGTGACCTCTTTGGTGGTCCCGTCGATGATGTGGGACAGCTCGCGTCCGCCGCCCGAGTGCTGCGGTACGCCGTGCTCACGCAGCCGCTCCCAGCCGGCGGTGAAGACTTCTTGGGCATTCGGTCCGCTCTGGGCGGTCAGCATGGCGCTCATCAGCGGTCCTTCGAGGCCGTCGAGGGACCCGGATCGGTCGGCGTAGTCGCCGATGGTCTCGACCACATGCTGCGAGAATGCGGGTCCATTGGCTGCGATCTGAGCCAGTACGGTCCCCATCGTCCGCTCGTAGCCGACGTGGGCCTGATGGGGCGTGAGGTCATCGAGACCGGTCATGTTGAACGACTCCGACCAGCCGAGAGACCTGCGGTGCAGGTCCTGGAGCCCGCCCCAGGCGACCTCCGGGGGCGCAACGTAGGCGAACCCCGGCCCGAATGAGATTTCGCCCATCGCGTTGACTGTGACGCTGAACTTGGCACTGCCGACTTCCCGGGCGGGTACGTACCCCTTAAGCCTGGACAGGTCAATCCTCATCGTGATCGCCTTCTCTCTGTGCGCGTGTGCCCTCGGGTTGGTCAGGAGCCGACGGGCTCGGGCCAACTCAGCTGGTCGTAGGCAGCTGCCAGCTGCCAGTCGTCGGAGGCGGCACATGCCGCTGACCACGTCTTGCGCAGCGCCGTCGTCGCGTCGCCGCCGTCAAGCGCGACCTGGATCAGCACCTTGTTCCGGACGGCGACTCCCGATTCGCCTTCGACAGATCCGCTTGGGCCCGCGTAACTCCGTCCCACCACGTGGCGCGGTTCAGCTCGTCCTGGTCGGGGCCACCGAGACTTCCGGCAAAGACGGGTTCGGGTGGTCCCGCCATGTCCAGTGCCCCATATAGCAGCGCGTAGCTCCAGCCGCGGAGAAAGCAACCACGCTCCTCAGTCTCCAGCGCCCGGACCACTTCCAGGATCGCGTTGACCACCTGACCCACCCACTCTGTCGGGTCTACGGCTCCTCGCACGGAGTCGGCGGCGGCCTCGACGAGTTCCTTGGCCTCGCCCAACGTCCCGAGGATCTTGCCGCCCGCCAGGATGTCCTGGATTTCTGCCGCCCCGTACAGGGGGACCTCGAGCTTGCCGAGCGGGGCTCCGCTGTAGGGGTCGTAGGAGACACCCTGAGCGTCGGTCAGCGTCCTGGAGCCGTCCGGATAGATGTTGAGGACGGCGAAGTCCGGATAGGTGATCGTCGCCGACCCGTCGGGGTAGTCGACGCGGCTGGTTCCGTCCGGCCATGAGGTGACCACGGTTCCGTCGTCCATCTGCTCGGTCACGGACTTGTCGCCCTCGGTCGGTGTGGGGGGCGGGTCCAGTTGCCAATCTCCGCTCATCGGCTTCCTCTCGGATTGCCTGGCCTGGCTGGCGTGCCGGCTCAGCTGAACGTTGTCACCGCCGGCCCGGCCCGGGCCAGGCGGACGTGTCGCTGAGTGACCCGCCCTGCCTACGCGTCGCCGAAACCGGGGCATCCCCCCAACGGAGGGTGCATTCTTGTTGCGCGGGGTAGTTCAGCGGTGGCCAGGGGGAAGCCATGGACGATCACACAGTGCTCGGTCGAGCATCGGCGATTCTCGAAGCTGTCGGGGCCACGTCGGGCCCTTCATCGCTGGCCAAGTTGGCGACCGAGACGGGGATTCCCAAGCCGACCGTGCGTCGGATCGCGAACCAACTCGTCGCCCAGCGAATCCTCTGCCGAGATCCGCGGGGTTACCGACTTGGCCTGCGCTTGATCGATTTAGGCGTTGCGGCCGCGTCGCAGCTCGGCACGGCGGAGTTCGCAGCGCCCTACGTCCACGAATTGCACGAACGGACCGGCCAGATCGCGTGGGTGTGCACGTTCGACGGTGATGCGCTGGTCGTCCTCGACAAGGCTTTCGCGCGGGAGCACTCTGCCATCATTGCAGCGCACTGGGACCCGCGGATGCCGATAGCGGCAGCAGCAGGGACCGCTGCCGGCCGCCTGCTCCTTTCGGCTCAGCCGGCCTACGTGGAACAAGTCCTCCGATCCGGCGGCCCTCCCAAGCTGACCCCGCACACCGTCACCAGCCCGCGCATGCTGCTCGGAAGGCTGCAGCGGGTGGCCGACACGGGCGTGGCCCACGAGTGGGAGGAGAACCGACTGGGCTGGTGGTGCGCCGCGGTGTTGGTGCCTGCTCCTGCAGCGAACTACGTCTTCGGCTTGACCGCGGAGACGCGAGGCGTCCCGATGGCTCGCGGCATCACCCAGGTGCAGCGGATCGCCGAACACTTCGGGCGTGAGTTGACCCTTGCCGCGGACAAGGCGAACTGATCAGCACCCATGCTCACTGCGGCGCTGCGGTGGGCCAGCGGTCAGCGCCTGCCGAGGTCTTCGACCCAGCCTCCAGCGTTGGTGGCCATGGTCCACTCCGATCCCTTCTTCTTCGCGTCGGCCGTCTTGGTTTCCGAGCTGGCGGTACCACCCCAGCGGATCCTGATTCATCGCATGGTGTCGCAGCGGTTCGAGTAGTGCATGGTGGTCGTCGCGAAGCCGCCCTCCGTCCAGGACCAGGCAATGCATCCGTCGACGCCGCGGTGGGTCTTGTTCTTCGCCGCAGCCGGCGCAGCCGCGGCCAGCAGAGTGGCACAAGTGGTGATCGTCGCCCGGGTGAGTGCAGGAACGGCCATGACGTGCACCTCCAGTGATCAGAACGTCAAGGGACGAACCTCCCAGCAGCCGGTTGCGGCACGCGGAAAGCCCATGAATCACCCAGGCGCGAGGAGATGGACCGCGGCGACGAGGGTGGCCGTCGCTGTCGGGGCCAGCTTGCGTCGACCACGCGGCGGACCGCCGGGGGAACGCCTCCGGTGTGGTGACGGCTGTGACCGCTCCATTGGGGCCTTGAATGGGCTGCGGATTCTACCTGCCGTGCAGTCAGGCGCCAGCGTGAAGGTAGGCGGCCCACAGAGAGGGTGTGGCGGGGTATTGGTCGCGTGCGATGCGAGTGGCGCGGTGTAGGGCATGGGCAGCTCGGTCGGTGTTGAGGCTGCCGTCGCCGGTGGTGAGATCGGTGTAAAAGGACTTTGCGATCTTGACGGCTAGTTGGTCGTTGATTTCCCAGAGAGTGCCGATGACGTGCGGAAATCCGGCGATCTGAAACGCCGAGGCGAGGTGGATGGCCTCGTCCAGGAGGTTGGTGTCGGCGGTGAGGGCGGTACTGCAGGCCGACAGGTAGGCCAGGCGGGCGTTGTCGAGCGCGATCGAGGCGAGGCTGGTGACGTTGAGGGGGTCGTCCAGGTGGTCGTGCAGAAGCAGTTGGCTGCTGGACGGGTCGGTGGGATCGCTGTACCCGTGACAGGCGAAGTGCGCGATCGTGCAGCTCGGTAGGTGTGTCAGGACGTTGGTCTTGGTCGCCACACCTCCCCCCTCGATGCCGCTGGTGACACCGGGTTCCGTGAACAGGACGGAATTCGGCACACGGGCCCGGAGCATCGCGGCTTCGGCGGAAACGTTCGGCAGGCGGCCCTGGTCGGGAAGTCCGGGCGTGGCGGACATGGCGATGATCATCGCTCGGTCCCGAGGCGTGGGCTGGACCCGGGCTCGTTGGCGAGCGTGGCGCAGGGCGCGGATGGTGGGAGTGTAGGAAGATACGACGCGGTCCATCACGGTGCGCGGCTCTTGCCCCGACGGTTCGGTGTGGTAGCCGGCGGCGTGGATGGGCAGCAGACCCAGCAGTCCCCCGGGCGACCACCACACCCGCGGCCAGTCATCGCCGAGCGGGAGGCCGTTGTGCCCGAGAGCGCTGAGAACCGGTTCCACGGTTGTGTCCCACAGCCACTCCAGGATGGTCCGCAACCTGGCCTGGGCGGCCATGCGGTCCACGGGCATGACGTTGGAGTCGAGTGCGGTGTGCAGAGTACGGTGGAATGCGTTGACCTGGTCGATCACCGTGTCGTGAGTCAGGGCGGGTAATGCCACCGGCGTGATGCCTCCGGTGGTCAGAAGGAGGGCGTCACTGCGGTGTGAGCTGACGTTGAACACCACCACCGGGCCGGATTCCGCCTCTGCGAGGAGTTCCTCGGTAGCCGGGGGTAGTCCGAAGCCGACGAACCCCTCCAGTGCGCGGATCTCGGTAAGGGTGGCGGTGATGTCGTCAGCCAGGTGTCGACGATCCAGCCCCTGCTGCGTCCGAAAACCGGTGATGTGGCCGTTTCCGTCCTGCGGCGCGGGAATCGGTGACAGTGCGTCGACAGGCCCGTCCAACCGCTCACGCAGATCGGTGAATCGGGCGGCCAGCTCAGGGTGCTGGTCACGCAGTGCGCTGAGGTCGCTCCGGGTATCCAGCGCCTGGCTCAGCAGCACTGTCCGGCCTGCCTCCAGCAGCCGCAGAGCCCTGACTGCCCGTCGGTCCGTGGGGATGCCGGGGTCCGCCATGGCAAGGGCGGCGGCATCCGCGGCCAGTCCAGCGAACTTGCCGATCGCATGCTGCTGGTCACCACGCTCCAGCCGGCGGGGCGCCACCTCTGGCAGCAACCGCACTGCGTCCTCCAGCAGCCCGGCCGCCCGCGCGGGCTCTGCCGAGGCGATCAGCTCGGCCGCCGCCTGGGCGGCGTGGATACGGATCGACGGCGGGGCCGAAGCGCCCTCCGCCGCGTCGGCATAAGCGGACGCCGCAGCCTCCAGATCGCTGGGAACCCCGGTCTGCCCAAACTTGGTCCGCAGTGCACCCCCTAGGCGGAACAGCAGCCTGGCGTGGCGCGGGTGGTCGGGGGGTGTGGCATCCACTGCCACTCGGAGAGTGTTGATACCAGTGTCCAAATCGCCCAGCGCCCCAGTCCTCTCGAACCTGATCCACAGTGCGTCGCCAAGGTTCTCCAGGTACAGGGCACGGTCCGGGGCATCGTCAGCCGTGCCGTCGACCGCCTCCCGAATGGCCCTGATGCTGGTGTCCAGGTCCTCCAGAGCGCCAGTGTTCTCGAATCTGGAGGCGAACGCGTATCCCAGGTTGTGCAGAAGCAGGGCACGGTGCGGGTGATGATGGGGGGTGGCCTCCACTGCTTCCCGATGGAATCTGATGGCGCTGTCCAGGTCGGCCAGTGCGCCCGTCCGGCGGTACCTGGGTATGAGGGCGCTCCCCAGGTTGGAGAGGTAGCCGCTCCGGTTCCGGTGGTCGGCGGGGGTAGCGTCCACCGCGTGCTGGAGAAATTCGATGGCGCTATCCAGGTCGCGTCGTGCCCCGGTCCGCTCGAACCTGATCGACAGCGCAATGCCCAGGTTGCTGAGGACTGTTGCCTGGTCGACGTCATTGGCCGGGGTGGCTTCGACCGCTTCCTGAAGGGCCTCGATCGCCGTGTCGAGGTCGTCGAGTGCACCGGTCCGTCCGAACCTCGCCTGGAGCGCGTTTCCCAGGTTGGAGAGGCATCTGGCGTGATCGCGCCGGTCATCGACGGTCGCATCCACCGTCTGCCGGACAACAGTGAGGGCGGAGTCCGAGTCGGCAAGTCTACCGGTGCGCAGGAACCTCGCCTGGAGCGCATGCCCCAGGTCGACCAAGTGACGGATGCGCTGGGGGTCGTCGGCCGGCGCGGCGTCAACCGCTTCCTCATAAGCCCGTATCGACGCGTCCACGTCCTCCAGTTCGCCGGTCCGATCGAATCGGGCCAGACGCGCTCTGCCCAGGTTTTCCAAATAGGACACGCGGCGTGGGTGACCGGCAGGTGTGCCGTCCACCAGCTCCTGCCCCGACTCGACAAAGGCGTTCGCATCGCCCACTGCGCCGATTCGATCGAACCTGGTCTGGAGAGCGCTCCCCAGGTTGAACTTGTACATCGCCAGTTGCGGATCGTCGGAGGGGGTCGTGTCCACTGCCTCGCGTAGAGCGCTGATCACGTCTTCCAGGTCCGCGGGCTCACTGGTGCGCTCGAACCTGAACCGCAGCATGATTGCAAAGTCGGACAGCTGCTCAGGGCGCCCGGGGTGGCCGGCCGGGGTGGCGTCGACCGCTTCCCGAAGGGCCCAGATCACAGTGTCGAGGTCGTCCAGTGCGCCGCCCGGCGGGAAGGCCCGCAGGTATCTGACCCGGAGCAGGCTCGCCAAATTCTTCAGATAACTCGTGCGCTGGGCGTCGTCGGCCGGGGTCGCGTCCACTGCCTCCTGGATGACCTCTATCGCACTGTCCAGGTCCTCTGACGCATTGGACTCCCGGTACTTGGTCTGCAGAGCCCGGCCGAGATTGTTCCGTATCGGGGAGTAGCCCGGGTGGTCTGCAGGGGTGGAGTCCACCGCGCTGCGCCCGGCCTTGATCGCCGCCTCGAGATCGCCCGCCGCGCCAGCGCGATCGAACCTGATGAGCAACGCCATCGCCAGGTAGGACAGACGCACACACCGGTCGGGATGGACTTCCGCAGTTGCGTCCAGGATGCGCTCGTGCAGTTCCACGATAGCCGTGATCGTGCTCTCGTCGGCGGAGTCCAGGACTTGATTGGTTATGGCGATGGCAATCGGGGCCGCCCGTTCGGCGAGGACAGGTAGCAGGGGTTCGGGCAGATGTTCCACATCGGCGATGAAGCAGTGGGTGAACTGGTCGATGGCCGCGCCGAGATCGTGCTGGTCTTCCCCCTCGGGCAGCGCCTGGTAGCGATACCAGTGCAGCCAGCCGAGCAGGCACCTCGTCTCCAGGTCGCCGTCTTCCTCCGCGTACTGTGCAAGACGCTGCGCCTGGATCAACGCATCCGCGCCCAGTACCGACGACAAGTCCTGGGTGGTCCCAACCCTGTGGAGCCGGGACTTAGCCGCCTCCACGAGTTCCTCGCGTTCCCCCACAACCCCTCCCCGCCTATGCCCAGAAGATGACGCTAGTACCCAATGCGACTGCGCGCAGCAGGGTTCAATCGGTAGGGTCAGGGTGCCCGACAATACGGGCCCCGAAGCCACGGATCAGGGGCCATACGCGTACGTCGAGACAGGGGGATCGGTGGCCGAGGAGCCCAACGGCGCGGCCGAACGGATTAGGGACGCCCTGGCCTACGTGTGCCGGCAGCTGGACGTCCTGAGCGCTGTCCTGCCCGAGAACGATGAGGCATCCCCGCTGCGACGTCTGCTGGAAGCAATGCGAAACGGCGAAGACCCAGACCGCCCGCTGCAGGCTCTCCACACTGCATTGCTGGCCGCCGGAGACCACATCGGGGTCTACGGAAACAGGGGGATTCGGCCTGTCGGGGTCGACGACGGCGCAGAAGAGACCGTGTACCTGTGCCCGGCACACCGGTGTTCCCGCTACAGCTGGCCCGCGGCCACCGTCGACCCGCCCCAGTGCGCGATCACCGAACAGCCTCTGCGCCGCGATGGGCTGTAGACGATGGGGGGCCTGCTGAGCGAACTCGGCAAGAAGCTCGCCGAACGCTGGCTCACCCTCTTGGTGCTCCCCGGCGTCCTCTACCTGGCCGTCGCTGTCGCCGCCCACACTCTCGGCCAGGCCCACGCCCTGGATGTCGGCCGCCTCACCGACCACATCACAGCCTGGGCCGGTGCACCCGCCGCCAAAACCATCGGCGGGCAGGTCGTCCTGTTGGCAGCGGTCCTGGCTGGCGCAGCCGCCGTAGGGCTGGCCGCGCAGGCCATCGGATCCCTGACCGAACAGATTGTCCTGGCCGCCAACTGGCGGACCTGGCCGAGACCAGTGCGCACTTTGACCGCACGGCGCGTCGACCGCCGCGCCACCCGCTGGGCCGACGCCCACGCCGCTTACCATCACCACCGCGAATCGGCCGCAGTCGCTCGAACCCGCGGCGAACGGGCGGACCCCGCTCCCCGCCACGAGGCCCGCCGTACCAGGGACCGCATCGCTGTCGAACCCTCTGACCGCCCCACATGGAGCGGCGACCGCATCCACGCAGTCGCTCTTCGCCTGGACCGCGACCTGCTCCTGGATTTCGCCGTCGTGTGGCCGCACCTATGGCTCCATCTGCCGGAAACCGTACGGACCGAAATCACTGCCGCCCGCACCGCCGTCACCCGCGCCACCACCCTGGGCGGCTGGACCCTGCTGTACGCGCCCCTCACTCTCTTGTGGTGGCCCGCAGCGCCACTCACCGGTGTCCTTGCACTCATATCTCGGCACCGCATCCGTACGGCCGTCGACATTTACGCGCAGCTGCTGGAGGCGGTCACCCGACTGCACGCCGTCGATCTGGCCCGTCATCTGGGCATTGACCACACAGGACCTCTCACACCCGGCGTCGGTACCACCCTGACCGCCCTGTTGCGGACCCAGCCTCCGCCGCCCGCCGCCCCATCGCCGACGCGATAGACGGGCTCCTCGCCCGCGGCACGCCATCCCCTGCGCATGTGTCATGGCGACTTGCCGAGTGCCCAGTCTCAATGAAGTTAGGCGTCCGCGATTGCGCTGACCTGCCTGGACTGGACTGGGTGAGACGGGCGGGCTCGATTCAACGCACGTAGTGGCCGCGGGACAGGCGAGCCCGAACGTGGCCGGCACGGCCCCCACCGCCTGCTCCTACTGGCTGAGGATCTGCGAGTTGGGTGAGAAACAAGTCCTGTCTTCCGAGGCAACGATGTCTTCGAGGTTGGTGAAGTAGAACGACGTCGTCGTGCCGGCCACAACATCAAGGAGGAACTGGCTGCACGACGCCGGATAAGACTCCCAGAGGGGGCCACGCCCCTCATTGAGGATGACGGTCCATTCCTCCGGCTCGACACCGGGCCGGACCAGCCAGTACAGGAAGTGGCCCGCACCTTCCACGTACCCCCAGGGCACCAGCCTGGCGTTGCCCTCATGGAGCTCCGACGGCCTTTCCTCGCCCGCTTCCCAAAGCTCGGCGAGGATCTCCTCGCGTTCCGCGGTCTGGGCAACCAGGTCGTACATCGCATCCGGGCAGCCGGGTTCCAGCAGCCAGATCACCCCCGCGAAGAGCCCGCCGCCATACCTCTGGACGAGCCGCTTGTAGTCGGCCGGCAGGACGATGCCCAACGTCTCCTCCACGGCGCTCCACTTCACGGTTCGGCCGCCGCCGGGCGGCGGGCAGAGCCGCGCCAGCGGTTCGGTATGGCGCAGGCTCCGGGCCGTCTGTACATCGCTCGGCAGGGCGCTGAACCGTGGCGGAGTCCTCGTGGCGTCCAGTACCACCGCGCGCATCCGGTCGCCGACCGCGGCACGGGGCGTGTCCGACCACCATGAGGGGTGTTTGGTCTGGTCGATGAAACCTTCGTACCCGTCCGCGTGAACAAGGGTCCCAACCGCGGCTACGGCCGTGACGACCACGTCGCACTCATGATGATCGGCAAGCATGACGTCCACCCTGCACCATGTCGGCAGGCAGGAACACAGCGGGTAGACGGGCCAGTCCCCCCAACGCACTGCCCACGCGCCTAGGTTCGCTGAGACGGAAGGCCGACTGCCTGGGTTCGCTGAGAAAGCAACTCGATTGAGCGAGACGGGACAGCCGCCTGAGCACCCAGACACCTGAACGCAAAGAAAAAGCAAAGCGTCGAGATCGGTGTCTGAACCGGCCTTCCGGGATGACTTGGTCCGGGTGAAGGAAGATCGCCCCGCTCGGCGACCAGGAGGCCCACCGTGCAGGACACCACCACAGCACCCCGGACGACCGGCTGGTCGTCGGCAATGAGTATCCCTGAACTTCCGGGCGAGCTGTTCGCCGGTGCAGACGAATGGGCCACCGCGACCGCCTCGTACCTGGCCGCCGTCGCACCCGTTGTCCTGGCCGTCTGGATCTGGTGGGAGGTGCGGCGTGCCCGGCTCATACGGGATGCCCTCGCTGACCGCATCACCGTCGAGGTCGTGCCAACGTCCACGTTCGACCCGAGTGAGGGCGAGGTGGGCCGGTGGGCGCGTCAGCTGGGCCGGGTGCACCACGCCGCTGGCGGAGTGCCGGCACGTGGATCGGCGGCCCGGCTTCGCTACAGCGCCGAGGCCGGCAAGATGCGCTGCTTCCTCGAGGGCCCGGCCACCGCGGCCGCGGTTCTTGCCATGCCAGGGTTCGCGGAGGTCGAAGTCCGCGCCGGCCGCTCCCAGAACGGCATCCAGCCGGTCCGGTTCCCCGCGCCGAGTAAGGGAGCAGAGTGACTGCCACTGTCGATTTCACCAACCCTGCCGTCAAGGCGAGGCAGGCCCGCCGCTACGTCCAGCGGGTTGAGCTGGCGCTGGCCCTGTCCGACCAGAAGCCTCTGGCTTCTCTCGGTCTCAACCCTGATCCGCTCCAGCAGCTGGCGGTCGCGATGGCTTCGGTCGGCTCCGATGCGGGCGAGCGTGTTGACGTCGTCCTCGACCTGGTCCCCATCCGCGAACGTATCCTCGCGCGACGTCGCCGCCGGCTGTTGGCGCAGTCCAAGCGCCGCGGGCCTTCCGCGTTCGGGGAGCGCCTGACCGGTGGACTGGGCGGAGGCGGGGTGTGGGGCTCGGTCACCGGGGCCTGGTCCGGTGGCAAGACAGGCAGCAGCGGCCGCGGCGAGCGGCTGCCCCGGATGACCGACCTGCGGGACGGGGTTGGGAAGTTCGACCCGTCGGCCGGCGCGGTCTTCTCCGTCCAGCTGCTTCTGCGCACCGAGGCATCGCACCCGCAGGCCGCGCTGGCACGGACGAACCAGTTGCTCGCCGCGTTCGCTGCCACCTCCGGCGAGAACTACCTCAAGCCCCGTCGGCCGCGCACCCGCTGGGGCATCGCATCCTTCGAGAGACGGTTCGCCACCGGAGAGTTCGCCCCGCGCAGGCGGCAGTGGCTGACCGTGCCCGAGCTGGCAGGCTTCCTCAAGCCGCCGACGGCCCGGTGCCACGCCTCCAGTGTGGTGCGTTCCGGCGGCCTGGTCCCGCCGGCGCCCTCGGGCCTGCCCGTCTATACCGGCCAGCGGGACCTGGTGCCGCTCGGCGCCGTCATCTACCCGGACGGACGTGAGCGGATCGGCGCCGCCCGGGTACGCGACCTGCTCTTCGGTCTGCAGCTGGGCAAGGCCGGTCACGGTAAGACCGAAGCCGCGCTGGTGCAGTGCATCGCAATGGCGCACAGCGGATACGGCACCTGGTTCCTCGACCCGCACGGCGAAGGCTGGATGAGGGCGAAGCCGTACCTGGCCCACCCGCAGATTGCTTCCCGCGTGTGGGAGATCAACCTCGCCAAGTCCGAGCCGGAGCAACTGGTCGTCTCCTGGAATCCGCTGTCCATGGAAGGCCGCACCCTCAGCGACGTCCAGGACGTGGTCCGCTCGGTCACCGAAGGCATCGCCGCCGCCCAGGACTGGGGCGACAGCGCGCCCCGTGCCCGTACGATCCTCGCCCGCGCCACCCAGGCCCTGGCCCTGCTCAACCTTCAGGCCGTCGACGCTGGGAAACCAGAGGCGCAGTGCACGCTGTTCCAGCTGCGGACCTGGCTGACCGATGAGGATTGGCGCCACGCCCTGCTGCCCAAGCTGCCCCAGCGGGTGCTCGATTACTGGGAGAAGACGTTCCCGAAGCTCGCGGCGGATGCGGTCCCCACCGTCACGTACGTCATGGACCGGCTGGACACGTCGCAGTCACTGCAGGCGTTCTTCGGGAGCCCGCGGTCGGCGTACGACATCAGGAAGGCGATGGACACCAACCGGGTCGTGTTCGTCTGCCCGTCCGGCAGCGAGAGCGACGCGCTGGTGTCCTGTCTGCTCATCCATGACCTGCATCGCGCCGGCCTGTCCCGCCAGGACACCCCGCGAGATCAGCGCACCACGTTCTGGGCCTGGGGAGATGAGCTCACGGCCCTGGACGCCTCGTCCAAGGGCTTCCTTGCCGCCATCGCCGAGCAGCTGCGTAAGTACGAGGTCAGGTTCATCGGCACGACGCAGATGGCACTCCGGCTGAGCGCGATCACCCGGCAGGCGCTACTGCAGAACCAGAGCCTGCTGTCGACCTGCGCAGCAGACTACGACGAGGCAGCGTTCGTCGCACGCCGCTGGAACGGCCACGTCACGCCCGAGACCATCACCGAGCTCCCGAAATACCACTACGTGATGTCGATCAACCTCAACGGCGAACGCACCAAGCCGTTCAGGGTCCGCGGACTGCCAGTCGAAGAGATCTTCGCCCACTACGACAACCCGGCAGGCGTCCCCGACTTGGACAAGGCGATCGACACCAACCTCCAGCGCCGGTCGGTCGCCGAGATCCTCGCGGAGCTCGAGGACCTGGACGCCATCGTGCTCGCCCACCACACCGGCCGCCAGCAGCGCTCGAACGGCGCCGGCGACCCGACCACCCGCATCGACTGAGACGGAGCACCGCGATGCCGTACCCACACACCGGCCCGACCGGGCTCGGACAGGTCGCCCAGCAAGCTGCCCAGGTCATCTACCAGCACCGTCTGGTTTCCACGAGGCAGATGCA
Organism: Streptomyces sp. NPDC002133; assembly: GCF_040296405.1. Taxonomy (NCBI): domain Bacteria; kingdom Bacillati; phylum Actinomycetota; class Actinomycetes; order Kitasatosporales; family Streptomycetaceae; genus Streptomyces; species Streptomyces sp. NPDC002133. Next base: position 60,961 of record NZ_JBEOXF010000043.1, read on the forward strand.
CCAGCTCATCACCCCTCACCACACCCGCGCCGAATACCTGCGCCGACAGCTCCACACACTGCGCGCGACAGGCCTGGCTGAGACCGTCGGCCGGCGTATCTCCGGGCAGACCGAACTCCTGTGGTGGCTCACCGAGAAGGGCGCCCGTGCTGTCGAATCGGTCGGCCTGCTGCCCCAGCGCCCCTACCGCATGAGCCCGGAAGCGGCCCTCGGGCCGCTGCAAGAACACACCCTCGCCACCGTGGAAACGGGCCTCGCTTTCGTCGAGTGGGCCCGCCGCCTCGGCCACGAATGCGGCCCGCTCGACTGGTCCCCCGAGACCGCCCACTACTACCGCGACGACGCCCGCCCGGGCGAAGACCTCAGCCTCATCCCCGACGCCGTCCTCAACTACGTCCACACCAACCAGCAGGCCAAGCAGCGCACGCTCCTCACCTACTTCATCGAGGTCGACCGCACCCAGATGACCATCGCGCGCCTCGCCCAGAAGCTCCACGCCTACGCCGCCTACCACGACTTCACTCCCCAGCAGGCCGCGGGCCGCGGGGCTAAGTCAGGCAGACGAGTCACGACGACACCGGCCTGGCGCTACCGATACCCGGTGTTCCCTCGTCTGCTCATGGTCCTGACCGGCGCCTCCGACTCCCGACTGAACCGGCGCATCGCCGACCTGCGAAGTCTTGCTGCCAGCGACCCGACCCTCACGAGCACCACGTTGCGAGCCGGGGTCACCACCATCGTCCAGCTCCAGCGGCACGGCCCTTTCCAACCGATCTTCACCCCGGTCCTCGGACGAGCCGAACTCGCCGACGCGTGGCTGCAGCCCCAGGCCGTCGCGGCCTGACCGCCTCCCTCCACAAAGGACTCCACATGCTCTTCAGCCGTCACTTCAGGAAGGCAGCTCCGCCGGCCGAAGCAACAACTCGGGCCGAGTACCGCGCCTGCGACGAGATTGGGGCCATTACACGGCCGTTCTCACCGCTGGTGGGAGAGCTCCTCGCGGTGTACTGCCACACCCGCCCCATCGGTGCGTTCTCCCAGACCGAGCACTGCCGGGACGAGTACCAGATGACAGCACGCCAGATCATCCACCACATTCTGGAAGGCTGGCAGAACCAGACCGGAGGCCGTGGCACCATAGACGACCTCCTTCTTCGGCCGCGGCAATCACGCTCCTGATCTGCCGAGGCTCTTTGTCCGTCGTCAAACTGCGGACCGTTGCCAGGGGCGCTGCCCCTGGACCCCGCCGGGGCCAGCCCCGGAACCCCGCCAGCGCCTAGGCCGCGCTGGACCGGCCATGGCTGAGGGGCTACGCGCCCCTCAGACACCCCCGCCAGCGCCTTGGATGCGCTGGACCATCCCACCCCGCGTGCCCTGCGCCGCCTCCTGACGTCGGCGGCGCACCGCTCGGGCGCAGGGCGCCCTCCCTGGGCAAGCGGGCCACAACTAGCAGTGGCGGGTCGTGCTCGCCATGATATTTGCTGCGCTAGTACGTCAACGTCCGCTCGGAGACCATGACCTGCCATGCGGCTGATGCCCGGTGCGGGCACACATGAGTGCAGCGCCGCAGGAGAGTTCAGCATTTCCGGGTGCTGGTGGACGCGCCTGTGACTTGAAATGCCGCAGCGCCCCGCGGGGTCTTCTGTAGTAAGAGACCCACGCTTCGACAAGCCTCTGACCTGCAGTTTTGTGCGAGGCATGTTGTCGCCCAGGACACATTTGACCTCCCAAGATGTTAAGCCAGCGGACACGTTTGACCTCATAGATCAAGCAGGCGTGGATTTTTGCTGCAGAGGGGAGCCGAACCCAACACCGCAGGTCAGCCGTCCCGCCGGAGAGTCGCAGCAGCCCTCCAAGGCGACCTCGAGCACACCGAGATGTGCCGCGATACCAACACAGGAAATCAAGCACCACTTGATTACTGCGACCCCGGAGCACAAGAAATCAAGTCTGAGTGGACTTTTGGCGCGACGGAGGCGCCGAGGGCACACCCGGAAGCCTCTCGGCGCGCCACTGCACCAAAAGACAAGCTCTGCTTGATTTTTCGGATAGTGTCTGGACCGCCTGAGTATCAAGGAGGTCATGTGACATCAGATCCGCCGGCCCGGCGACGACCGGGCGGGCCACGCATCGTTCCCACCAACTCATCCGACGACGCAGCGTTCGACGACATCCTGAGCGTCCTGGGAAGGCAGCTCGGCGACGTCGCCCAGGCTGAAGACCCCAGGGGCCGAAGGAAACTCAAGGGAGTCACCTTCGAGTACGAGAACGACGCGCGCGCCGTGCACCACATGGCGGGCAACGCTGGCTACAGCCTGGCCAGTAACTGGTTCACCCAGCTGCTCGCCCAGCTGGCCGTCGCCAACTCCATCACCAAGTCACAACTGTGCGTGTTCCTGTTCGTCGCGGGCGGCCAGGTCCCCGGTACCGGGATCGCCCAGTACACCCAGCAGGAGATCACCGACGGCCTGAACCGGCTTGCCGCCCAGAAGAGGGACGCCAAGCAGATCACCCGATCCACGGTCAATCGCGCCATCAAAGCCCTGTGCGGCTACAAATGGATCGAGCAGGTAGGGAACGGCAAAGTCCGCCTAAACCCGACCCTGTGGTTCCAGGGCAACTCCACGGCCCAGCACGAGGTCCTTGCGCAGATCGCCACCGAGCATGACAACGACCCCACGGCCTTCCCGCACAACATCGGGCCTGAGGAACCGCACCAGGAGGAATTCGACTTTGGCGAGGACGACGGGTACGGCAGGCAGGAGCTCACCGGGTGATACTGCGGGTACACCTCGCTGCGAAGACCAGACACAGAAGGGGCACTGATGGCTGAGGTCATGTCTCCGCTCGTCTCCGAGCGCATCTGGGCGTTGCCCGTCTCCGGGTCGGCTGTCAAGTTCCTTCAGTACCTGGTCTTCCGCTCAGAGTTCGGCGGTCACCTGCCAGTGCGTCAGAAGGACATGGCGCGGGAGTATCAGATCACTCCACAGGCCGTGAGCAATTTGATGGCGCCGCTGTGCGACCTCAACATCGTGCTGCGCCCCAAGAACGAGGGACGGCAGGGCAACAGCTACCGCCTGCACCCCCTGGTGGCCAAGTACCAGAGCCACGCAGACATGGAAGCTGCCTTCCGTCACACTGTGGCAAGCATCCAGGCTGGCGAGCTGCCAAACCTGAAGCTCCCGTCTTACGCGTCCGTGCCGCCGCCGGAAGGACAGCGGAAGCTGCACGTCGCCTAGTACACACAAGACAGAGGCCCCGCCAGTGACTGGCGGGGCCTCTGCGCCTGAGTAACAAGGTTCGCTCCGAACTATACCCCGTGAGTGGACACCGCTCACGCCCGCCAGGAGTGAAATCTCAGCGGCTCGCGGGCAACCGACTCGCTACAACCGCTACCACCAGCCGCCACACAGGCCTGATGGCCTGGAACGAACCTCGCCGCAGCCTTGGTGGCGTTGTTGATGGCCTGCCGTCGCGGGCTGATCGACTGTGCCTGCTGGAACGACGAGCCGGTCCCCAGCTTGTATGCCTTGCTCACGAGATCTCCCGGGCCAGCGCTCGCAGAGCCACCGCTTGGTCGCACCTGGGCGCGAACGCCAGGAGAGGTTGCTTCACCCGCACAGCTTCCTTCTGCTCCTTCAGGTCCCCGATGACGCCGACCACCCGCGGATCCTTTATCTCCATCCAGTTCTCCAGAGATGAAGTGGCGATGTAGCCGCGGCGCGCGTCGTATGGGCAAGACGCGAGGGTTGGCCGGTATTACGCCGTAATGAGCATCACGGCAGTCCGGACTCCGCGGCTGCCCCGCGCCATGGCCCGGTCTATTACGCCGTAATAGTTGGCGTCCCTCACCTGCCCCCTATGCCGAGAGCATGGCTGCCGACTTCATTCCTTTGCGTAGCAAGGGCTCCAGCCGGCCCGTCCGCTGCCGGTCGGCCAGCAGCGGACGGGGGTTCATGGGCAGGCCCACACTTCGGTGTCGAGGCTGTGGGCGTGGTCCCGGCCGCGCGCAATCCCGCAGGAGACCGCGCCGGTTGTCAGCGGATTGCCGCAGGCGAAGCAGGCGCGGCCGGCGTATTGCTCCCAGTTGAGAGACTGGGCGGGCGGCACCTTTCGGTACCGGCAGTCCGACGTTTCTTGTGGGTTCGTCTCTGTGCCGGCGAGCGCGGTCACTGCGGCTCCGGGCCTCGGTTGGGCCACCCGGCGAACCCGATGTGGAAGTAGTGCGGGCCGTCATGCCCGGGGCGGAGCGTGCAGCGAGTCTGAGTGCCGGGCTTCTTGATCCAGCAGTAACAGGGGATCACCACCCGGCCCGGCGTGGTGTACGGCGCCCGCGGGCTCACGACTTGGCCTTCACCGCGTGGTCGGCCGCCGCGATAAGCCCGCGCTGCTCACGGCATGGTGCGCACGCGAAGAGTGAGTACGGCGCACCAGAAGCGCGCTCGATCGTCACAACCGTCTGAGCCGTCCCAGAGGGGCCGTTGTGCCAGTGGCACCAGCCCTGAGTTCCCGTCTCCATGACCAGGACCGTAGGTAGGACCTGTTGACGTGCACCACGCGATGTTCTCGAATGTTCTCGCACTCTGGCCGAATGTTCTCCTGTGGTCTCACATGAGGGAGTGCACGCTGTAGAGCGGGACCGCTGGCCTGGTGATGCTGATGGCGACAAGCCCGACACCGAGGGAGGCGACATGGCTCGACGACTGCGGTTCAACGGAACGGACAGCAAGAACGGTGGATGCCCTGCTGTCCACGAGGACCTGGACTCCGGGGAGATCATCGTCCAGGGAACGCCACTGACCGATCCCGATGACCTTTCCCGGCTCCAGCACTTCGGGCCCGGTGATGCGGCCGTGGCCGTACCGCGTGAACTGCTCGTCAACCACGGCCCCAAGGAGATTGAACGCGTGCCCAAGGTCATCGACCTGGAGGAGTTCGGCCGACTCTTCGAGACGTTCGAGCACTCGGCCTGGCACCTGGAAACGCGGCGCGGCTACGCGTCAGATCGAGAAGACACTGCATACGCGGAGTTCGTCACCACCGGTATGGCCCCGTGCGACCCCGACAGCGAGTGGTGCGTGAACATCCGCCAGCAGACCTCCCGCGGCAAGTCCGTGGGTCGTGTCCGCGTCGTGGACAACCCGCCCACCGAGGGGCAGTTGTTCCTGCTCAGCTATGCCCGGTGCAACGCGGCCACGGGCGAGGACGTGCGGAACCTGTACCGAGAGGACGCCGAGCGTGCGCACCTTCCTGCCGAGGACTTCTGGATCTTCGACAGCCGGCTGGTAGCAGTGCTCCGCTTCGACGACGCGGATGTGTTCAACGACGTCGAGATCATCACCGAGCCCTCAGAAGTGCTGCGGTACTGCCAGGTGCGTGACGCCGCGGTGCACGCGTCCATCCCGTACGACCAGTTCGCGGCGCAACTCGACTCGAAGGGCTAGTGCGGCACCGGTGAGCACGGACTACCAGCAGGCTCGGGAGGCTCTCGGAGCACGCCTGAGGGAACTACGTCTCTCGGCCCGAGGAGGCCAGCTCACCGGTACACAGCTCGCTCAGCGGCTGGGCTGGCCGCACTCCAAGGTGTACAAACTGGAGGGCGGACGGCAGACCGCAGTCACTGAGGACCTGCGGGCCTGGGCCGGCGCGGTCGGCCAGCCCGAAACCTTCGACGAACTCGAAGCCCGCCTCAAGGGATTCGAGTCCCACATCCGCTCCTGGCGGCGCCAACTGGCCGTGGGGCACCGGCCGGTACAGGACAGCTGGAACCTAGAGGTCGACCGGTCCAGGGCTATCTACGCGTGGGAGGAAGCCGTTATCCCAGGCATGCTCCAGACCGCCGACTACGCGCGGCACATCTTCCTGCGGTACGCCGACCTTCATGGCACCGTGCGCGACACCGACGAGGCGGTCCGGGCCAGGATGAAGCGGCAGGAGTGGCTCTATCAGGGCGGCCGGAGGTTCCACGCTCTAGTGTGGGAGGCCGCCCTGCACGCGCTGGTGTGTCCGCCGTCCGTGCTTGTCAGCCAGCTTGATCGGCTCACTGGCGTGATTGGGATGGACACCGTGGACCTGGGGATCGTCCCGCTCGGCGCGCCGCTCAAGATTCCCACCGCGAACGGGTTCTGGGTCCTTGATGAGCGGCTGGTGATTGCTGAGGACTGGCACGCGGAATTGTGGCTCGATGACGCTGACTCCGTGGCCACGTACCTGCGGGTTTGGCGGACGCTGAGAGAGTCAGCGGTGTTCGGAGTGGACGCCCAGAATGTGATCAACCGGGTCCGACGCTCGATAGGCCCGCGGTAACGATCTTCTCCCTGAACACAGATCGCAGCGGCTCGGATTCAACGTCAACACCATCCGCGACGATCTGGACTACGAGGTACCACCGTCCGTACGCCGGAGGATCAGACGACTGATCTCCCGGCAGTGGTTGGCCACTGCACGGCAGTGCTTGTGGATAGTTTCTGCCTCTTCCTGGGACTTAGCCTTGATCCACCGATCTGATGGCTGTGGATGACTCTTCGGGAAACAAGGAAGTGCCTTGTGACCTGCGATGATGGGAGTTCTTGAGGCTTCCA
>NZ_JBEOXF010000044.1:0-65324 GCF_040296405.1 Streptomyces sp. NPDC002133
GTTGGTACCTGTCTGTGTGCCTGCCTGTTCCTGATCCACGGGGAGGAGTATGGCCGACGAAGCCGCGCGAACCCCAGCGGGGGCGCACGAAGCACGCGCAACCACCGGAGTGGTCGATACGGTGAGTCGCACCGCCGTGCCACCCATGGGTCGCAGAGTCGCCCATCGGGCCGCTGCCGATCCGCGGCCGCCGCAACTCCGCCAGGAACGGCGGGAGATCGAGGTCATGCGGCAGAGCGAGGACGGCGTGCGGCTGCCCTGCGGCGCGCCGCAGGGCGAGGCAGATCCTGGTGGAGGAGGCGGATCGGCCTCGCCCGCACCCCGGAAGGCCGCTGGGGGCGGCGTCTGCACCAGGAGCTGACGGGCGTCGCCAGCGAGATCTGGTCCAGTCTGGCCGCACCCATGCAGGCCGTGGCCACCCACGCCTTGAGCGACCCGCCCGAGGTGACCGCACACATCGCCGCCTCCCGCCGTCTGCACGCCCGCATTGCCACCGAGGTGCACTCCCGGCTCCTGGCGGCAGGAGCCGACTGCCGCCCGCCCCAGGCCGCTTTCTACCTCTACCCCGACCTCGCCCCCGCCCGTGAGACTCTGCGCACCCGGGGAATCACCACAGGCACAGACCTGGCCACTGCCCTGCTCGAACGGCACGGCGTCGCCACTCTGCCCGGCAGCGCGTTCGGCGAGTCCGACACCTCCCTCACCCTCAGGATCGCCACCAGCCTCCTGTACGGCGCCACTCCACAGCAGCGCCACACGGCACTGACCACGGCGGAACCGGAGACACTGCCCTGGATCGCGCCCGCGCTCACCCGCCTCAGCGCCGCACTGGGCGAACTCACCGGTGGCCGGCAGGACAACCACCCCAGGTGATCCTTGCTGTTCCCCTCCCCCACCTCACTCTTCGTCCTGCCGCGTCCGGAACACGAAGGGGCTGCAGTCCGCCGGGTGTGATGCCGTGCGAATGGCGACGGACGTGCCGGTCAGCACACGAGATAGAGGGTGAAGGCGCCGCCCGACTCGGAGATGCTGGCGATATGGGCGTAGCCGCGGGCGGTGGCGTACGCGCCGGTGCCTCCGGTGACGGCGACCTCGAAATCGCTGGGCGGGGCGCCGGTGGGGACGGTGTGCAGGTGCTGCCACGTCACCTGCCCTCGGGGAAGGCTGAAGGTGCCCGTGCAGTGAGTGGTCCGCGCTGCCACTCGGGTGCACACCGCACCCTCGGTGCCATAACTGACACCGTTGCGGAAGAGGTTCGCGGTGATGATGATCTGATCGCCGATCCCGGGCCCGCGTGTCCCGTTGTCGACCATCGAGGTTCCCGTGCTCGTGGAGGTCAGGCTGATGACCTCGGCGCGCTTTCCGTTCTCGTCCCCGTCGAGGGTGTACGGATCCTTTGATGCAGATGCGGAACTCGCGACAGCCGCCAGCGAGACCGTCGTTACTGCCACCACGCCCCACTTCGAAACAGAAAACATACTTCCTCGCCGATGCAATAGGTTTCTCGGGGTCAACTCCAGCGATTATGATTATGTGATCGCCAGTCAATTCTCAAACCCATCAAGGAGGTCTGGTTCATCCATCCGGACGGGGTCGGACCCGCTGCGTCGATGCAAGCGAAATTGCATGGATTTGCATGTCGCCATTCCGTACAGATCATCACGACCCTTGATCGACGCAGGGCCGATTCCGAGCCGGATCGGCCTCATGACCTCCCCGTTCCGGCGTCTTCCCCGGTGCTCCAGATAAACGCCCATGAACCGGGTAACAGCACTGATGGGACCGAACTGGCGTCGGAGGCCGGCTGTGGAATTCAACGAATGGCTGCTGACTCCCGGTGAACGCGGTAATCCGGCGAACCGACTGGACAACCGCCGTCAGGACCGGACGGCCTGGTCCTGTGGCAACCACGTGCGGCCACTGGTCCACGGCGCGACGTACTTCCCGGAGCTCCTCGATGCGATTCGCTCGCAGCGCGCCGGAGACCTGCTGCTCTTCACCGACTGGCGCGGCGACCCCGACCAGCGGCTCGCGGGTCCCGGCACCGCAGCAGGCACCGTGCTGGCCGAGGCTGCCGAGCGCGGCGTGATCGTCAAAGGGCTGATGTGGCGATCCCATCCGGACCGCCTCCAGTTCAGCGAGACCGAGAACCGCCACCTCGAGGAGGACATCGCGGCTGCGGGCGGCGAGTGCCTGCTCGACACACGCGTGCCCCGGCGGCTCGCACCACCAGAAGTTCGTCGTGCTCCGGCATCCTGACCGCCCCGAGCACGACATCGCGTTCGTCGGGGGGACCGACCTGTGCCGCAACCGCAACGACGACGCCTCCCACCGCGGCGACCCACAGTCACTCCCGATCGCCGCCGGGTACGGGCCGCACCCGCCGTGGCACGACATCCAGCTCGCGATCCGCGGGCCGGCCGTCGGCGACATCGAGGCGTGCTTCCGCGAGCGCTGGGACGATCCCGCCCCGCTCACCCGCAGTCCGCTCACCCGCCTGTGAGGCCGTCCACCGGGAGGACACGGACGCGGACCCGCTGCCGCCCCAGCTTCCCGACCCCGCGCCGTGCGGCCGGCACACCGTGCAGGTGCTGCGTACCTGTCCCAACCGTCTGCTGCGTGGCCACGACTTCGCTCCGGACGGCGAGCGCAGCGTCGCGCGCGGATATCTCAAGGCCCTGCGGCGGGCTCGGGCGCTCATCTACCTGGAGGACCAGTACCTGTGGTCACCGCTGGTGGTCGAGTGCTTCGCCGCCGCGCTGAGCGCCAACTCCGGCCTGCGCCTGATCGCGGTCGTTCCCTCCGTCCCCGAGCAGGACGGCCGGCTCACACTGCCCATGAACCTGGTCGGGCGGATCGCGGCTCTGGACGAGCTGCGCCGTGCGGGAGGTGAGCGCGTCGCCGTGTACGGGGTCGAGAACCACGCCGGAACACCGGTGTACGTCCACGCCAAGGTGTGCGTGATCGACGACGTGTGGGCCTCGGTCGGATCCGACAACATCAACCTCCGCTCCTGGACCCACGACTCGGAACTCGACTGCAGCGTCCTGGACGAGACCATCGACGCGCGTGAACCGTGCGACCCGGGCCGGCTCGGCCGACGGTGCCCGCCGATACGCCAGGAACCTGCGACTGGAACTCTCGCGTGAGCACCTGGACCGCGAGCAGCCCGAGAACCGGGAGGCGCCCTCCGAGAGGCGCAGTGCGCCGGCGGCCACGTTCGCCACCAGGTGGCCCGGGTTGCCCGTACCGGGGATGGCCAGCACATGCGGCCCGCGGTGCAGGGTCCACGCCAGGCGGACCTGGGCGGCGCTCGCCCCGTGCGCGCGTGCGACGGCGAGCACCTCGTCGCTGTCGGCGGCGCTCGCGCCCGCCTCGCGCCCGGCAGCGGCGATCGCGAAGAACGGCACGAAGGCGACGCCCTGCTGCGACGGGAGCGCCGACGGTGGGCCCTGTCCCTGGCGACGCCGTCTGCTAGTCGGCCGAACCGTCTCCGCGGGCGCGGCACCAGTCCTGGTACGCGGCCACCGCGGTGGGCAGTGTGGGGAAGATCAGATCGGGGCCGACGGATGTGGTGAGCCCGTAGGCGTCGAGCTCGTCGCGCAGGTCCTGCTTCACACGCGCCATCGCGAACACGAGACCGCGCCGGGACAGTTCGCGACGCAGCGCATCGACCGAATCGAGCGCGGTGATGTCCACCTCGACATTGGCCTCGGTGTTGAGTACGAACCAGTCGACGGGATCGGTCTGCTCGGCGACGGCAGCGAGCGCACGGCGCCGGAAGTCCTCGGCGTTGGCGAAGAACAGCGGTGAGTCGTACCGGTAGACGAGGAGTCCGGGGACGGTGCGGGCCTGCGGATAGTCGTCCACGTCGTGCATGCCTGCCAGGCCCGGCACCAGGCCCTGGACGGCGTCGTGCGGGCGGGCCACCCGCGTCAGCAGCTCGGCAACCGACAGGCCGACCGCCACCAGCACCCCGTACAGGATATCGAGGGCCAGCACGCCGCACAGGCAGCCCAGTGCCAGCAGGAGTTCCCGGCGGCGGAAGGAGGCAAGCCGGCGGAAGCCCGCAAGGTCGATCATCCGCACAGCCGCGTAGACGACGAGGGCGCCCAGCACCGCCACGGGTGTGAGTCTCAGCAGCGGGCTGAGGAACAGCAGTACGGCGAGGAGGGCCGCGCCGGCGGTGAGTGAGTACACCTGGCTGCGCGCGCCCGCGGAGTCGGCGAGGGCAGTGCGGCTGGCACTGCTGCTCACCGGAAAGCCGTGCAACACACCCGCGCCGAGGTTCGCCGCGCCCATGGCGAGCAACTCCTGGTTGGCGTCGAGCCGGCCGCCCTCGTCGCCGGTGGCGAACGCGCGCGCGGTGAGGATCACATCGGTGTAGCCGACGAGAAGGAGCCCCAGCGCCGGGAGCAGCAGCAGTTGCAGATCACCGAGATCCGGGACAGCCGGGTGGGGCAGCCCTGCCGGGACCTCGCCGATCACCGCGATGCCATGCTCGTCCAGGCCGAACGCCGCCACCGCCGCGGTGCCGAGCACGAGTGCCAGAAGCGGGCCCGGGACTGCGCGCAGGAAGCGCGGCGCGACGAACAGGGAGGCCAGGGCAGTGGCGGCGACGGCCACGGTGGGCGGATGTGCCTCGGGCAGATTCCGCGCGAAGGACAGGAACTGTGGGAAGAGTCCGGAGCCGGTCGTCGGCACGCCGGTGAGCTTGGGCAGCTGGTCCACGATCATGATCAGGGCCACGCCCGCCAGATAGCCGACCAGGACCGGCCGCGAGAGGAGATCTGCGACGAAGCCGAGCCTGGCCGCCCACGCGACCAGACCCAGCAGCCCGACCGCGATCGCGAGAGCAGCCGCCAGTACGGCATACCGCCCGGGGTCCCCCGCGGCGAGCGGCCCGACCACGGTGGCGGTCATCAGCGCGGTCGTGGACTCCGGGCCGACCGACAGCAGCCGCGACGAGCCGAGCACCGCATACAGCACCAGGGCGGGCAGGATCGCCCACAGTCCGGCGACCGGGGGCAGCCCCGCCACGGTCGCATACGCCATGACCTGCGGCACGAGATACGCCGCGACGGTCACACCGGCCAGCAGATCACCGCGCAGCCAGGAACGCTCGTATCCGACGAGCGCGGCGACTCCGGGTGCGCCGGGCACGAGACGGCGCCACCCCGCGTCGCGGGCTCGGGCGTGGTGGGACATGAGACTCCTCTCCCCCACACTTCGGGATCCCACGCACTCCTGCCCGGCCGCGGGGGCCGGCAGTCTCGCACTGTCAGCCGCCGCGAGCGAGTGCGTGGTGTCATTCCCGACGCGGCGGAGCCCTCGCCATCCGAACCGGACCTCGGACTGTCCGAGGGGCCTGGCACGATCGGCGCCATGGACTACTGGCCGTTCGCGCCGGCTGAGGCGACCCCGCCTCCGCGCGCGCCGGCGCGCCGAGAACCCGGCGCTGCCGCAACCCGGCGCACACGCCTCACTCTCGGCCGAACGCCCGGCGGACGGTCCTCGTCACGGCGGGGTCATCCATGTCGAGTTCTCTGCGGACATCGGTGAGTTTCTGCGTCGCAAGGGCTTCACGCCAGGCCAGTTCGGCCCGGGTACATGGCTCGCTTGACGGCGCAGGCGGCAGAGTCGTTGCCGCCCGTGTGGAGCTCGGCGATCTTCCCGCACTGGCGAATTTCCGTGCAGCGGAAGAGGCTTTCGTTCCCTTCGATGGCCAGCACGACATCGAGCAGGGCCGGCATGCCCAGCCCCTGGGCCGGTCCGCCGGCCACAATGTCGCGGCCGATCTGTTCGGCGCGGACATGGTCCCCTTCTCCCCCTTCGACCCCTGCGGAACGACCCTGGACCTGGGGGCCGCCGGAGCCCTGGTCTGTCAGGGATGGGACCGTCAGGTCGCCATGACCGGCCAGGAGGCCAAGAAGATCAAGGTGCTCGTCAACACCCAGATGATCTACCCTCCCGTCGACGACGTCGCCGCCCTGTTCAAGATGGCCGACTACCGCTACTCGCCCATGGCGTAGCCGGCCGGGTCACCGCGACAGCGAGTCCCGGAGCACGGACACCCGTCCCGCTGTCGCCGACTGCCACCATGGGAGGGAAGCCCGCTCGTGCGGCCCTCGCACCCTGCGGTGACCGGTCCACAAGCGGCGAAGGAGCCCGGCTCCTTCGCCGCTTGTCCGTGTGTGTCGCCGACGGCTCTCGACATCGGCGCCTCACCGCTGACGGCATTCGGTCGGTCCTGAGCGGGGCCGTCGAGAAGCGCACGCCTACGAGCGCGCCGCCGGGCCCGCCGTCTTCAGGCTGCTCTCCCGGCAGCCGTCCCGCAACCGGCACCCGGCCCGGCACCCGGCCCAGCCCCCGGCCAAAGGCGCGCTCGACACCGGCCGGCCAGGGCCGGAGGCATGGGATCCGTCGCGCGCGCCTCACCACTGGTGAGGCGTACGGTGGTCGAGGGCGATACGTTCGATCCGTGGGCACGGGCGATGCCATCCGTTTCCGCATCGGCGTCGACACGGCAGGGCACGGGCTCTTCCCGGTACGGCCGGTTCGATGCGTACCCGGTGCCTCCGCACGCAACCGGACGGCGAGTCCGCCCGGACGCCCACGTGAACCTGAACGCTCGACGAAGGGTGCGCCATGAAGTTCACAGTCCTGGGGGGAACCGGCCGGGTCGGAACACAGGTGGTCGAACGGCTGCGAGCGGCCGGCCACGAAGTCGTGCCCGCTTCACTGTCCACTGGAGTCGACGTGCTCAGCGGCAAGGGCCTGGACCAGGTTCTCGAGGGCGCAGACGTGCTGATCAATCTGACGAACTCCCCGACGTTCGACGACGCTTCCATCGGCTTCTTCGAAACGTCGATGAACAACGTCACGGCCGCAGCGGAAGCGGCGGGAGTCCGCCACCATGTCATTGCCTCGATCGTCGGCGTGGACCAGGTGCCGCAACTCGACTACTACCGGGCCAAGGTCGCCCAGGAGAACATCCTCAAGAACGCGCCGACACCGTACTCGATCGTGCGCTTCACACAGTTCTTCGAGTTCGTCGAACCGATCATGTCGTGGACGACCGACGGTGACACCGTCCGCCTGCCGGCCACCCCCGTGCAGCCGATGGCGAGCGCGGACGTCGCCGCGGCGGTCGTGCGAGCCGCCTCCGAAGCCCCGCTGCAGGGCACCCGCAACGTCGCGGGCCCTGATGCCTTTCCCCTCGACGAGCTGGGCCGGATCACTCTGGCCGCACGCTCCGACGGCCGCAGCGTGGTCACCGATGACCAGGCAGGCATGTTCGCCGTGGTCACCGGAGACGTGCTCACCGCGCCGGAGGACGCCGAGCTCGCCCCGACGCACTACAGGGACTGGCTTCAGGGGCAACAGCCGAACGCGCGCTGACACCGGCCCCAGGAGAGGCGCGGGCGCAGCCGTTCCCGTGTTCCCGTGACGGAGCCCCCGGACGGAGCAGTGTCGCCGGAGCCGTCGCCGGCACACCGGACACCCCTGAGGGACTCGCGCTCACGAACCACTGGCACGGGTACCGGTGCGGGCCGCTCATGCCGCCTACGGCCGGACGTTGCGGTCGGGGCGTGTAGAGACAGCGTGGAAACGCCCCCACGATCAGGAGAGCTCCAGTCCACCGTCGACCGTGAGCACTTGGCCGGTGAGCCAGGCGGTCCGTGCATCGGCGAGCCGCAGGATCCACTCGGCCACTTCGCCGGGTTCCCCGCGGCGGCCCAGCGGGATGCGTGCCGCCTCGGCATCCTTGACGTGATCGATCTCCGTGGCGGACAGGCCGGCGCCGGCCAGTGCTCCGCTCTCGGTGGGTCCGGGAGCAACCGCGTTGACCCGGATGCTGTCGGGCGCCAACTCCAGCGCCCAGCTCCGGGTCAACTGCTCGATCGCAGCCTTCGAGGCACCGTAGTGAGCGGCATGAGCGAGGGGTCTGTGCCCGAATGTGCTGCTGACGTTGACGATCACCCCCTGGGAGCTGCGCAAGTAGGGAAGGGCGGCGCTCGCCAGAAGGCTCGGAGCGGTGACGTTGGTCGCCATCAGCTGGTTGATGCCTTCAGCGGTCACCTGACCCAGGGGCATCATCGCGAGGATTCCGGCGTTGTTGACCAGGACATCGACACGGCCCCACCGGTCGACTGCGGCCCGCACGATCCGCTCCGGTGCGCCTTCGGCACAGACGTCGGCGCAGAGCGTCTCGATGGCCGGATGGAGATCGGCCGTCTCCCGCAGCGCCTCCGCCCGCCTTCCCACTCCCAGCACCTGCGCTCCCGCCTCGGCGAACGCCACTGCGGCAGCTCGCCCGATCCCGGAACCAGCTCCGGTAAGGATCACCACTTGGTCGGCAAAACGGCTGGGCATCACGGACACACCTTTTGTTCTATGTTCGTCGAAGGTCGAATGACTGCTGGCATAGGTCATGAAAAATCAGCCCTCGCCGAGCACGAACGAGATCAACCCGCCTCGCCCGTCGGCCGCACTCGGCAGCAGCCCCGCAGGTGGGGCCAACTGCGGACACCGATCGCCAAGTCCACGCTGGACCATCACCTGAAGGTCCTTTGCGACGCAGGCATCACACCGGCCCGCCAGGAGGGCGCCCCCCCGCTTCGTGCACTGCGCACGGCTCCGGACACTCGGACGTCGGGTCGACGGCATCCCGAACGGTCACTTCAGGAGGTCCGTCTTCAGTGACATCGCGACGGATGGCCCCGACGGACCACCCGGCACGACTTTCCCTGCGATCCCCATTGTTCGATGTTCATTGAACCGAAGAAGAAGTAGCACGAATGCCCGTTCGCGGCCCGTGGCTGATCAGCCGGCGTCAGGGCGGGCCGTGGCGGGATTCCCGGTGCCCATCCCTCCCCCGCCGCTGTCGATGCCCCCGCGCGGGATGGGCGTGGAAAACGGTTCGTCGTCCTGCGAGCAGGTCGCTCCGGGCGGGGGCAGGACACCGTCGAGGAAGTAGCGGGTCTGGTGGTCGTCCGCGCAACTGCTGAGGTTGGAGAAGGCCGAGTGTCCGTAGCCATGGACGGTAAGCAGACGGGCGTCGGCGAGGCGACGCGTCAGGGCCTCAGCCTGCGTGTAGGCGGTGGCAGGGTCGTACGTGGTGTTCACCACCAGGACCGGGTGTGCCGTGGGGCGGTTCCAGGGGCCGGTGTACGGCTGGGCCGCTGTGGCCGGCCATGTGGCGCACGGCTCGATGGACCAGGCCAAGAGCCGTCCGAGGTCCCCTGCGCGTTCGTAGCTGAACTGCTCCAGCGAGGGGTAGCGCAGCGGGTCGCGGGGGTTGGGGCTTTCGGAGCACCGTATCGCCTCGATCTGCTCCAGGGCGGGATACGGTGGCGGATCCTCGGGGACGGTGGCCTCCTGCGGTGTGCGGCCCTGCCACAGATCCTGCAGGGTGACGGCCAACTCGCTCCACTGCGGGTCGACGACATAGAGCCCCTGAAGGACGGTGGCCACGGTGGCGCCGTAGGTCCAGGCTTCCTGCGGGGCCTGCTGCAGACGCTCCATCAGCCGGGTGAACTTGGTGCGGGTCGCCTCCGGGTCGCCTGCGGAGAAGGGGCAGCGGTCGACGGTGGCTTTCCCGCACAGGGTGAGGAACTGCTCGAGCGTCGCGGCAGCGCCGAGGTCGGTGCCGTCGCGCTGCAACGTCCCCAGGAGAGGTTCGCTCTTCGACCCTCCGTTCAGCCAGGCCTCCGGGTCGATGGCCCCGTCCAGGACCATGGCGCGCACCTTGTCGGGAAAGAGGTTGGCATAGGTGGCACCCAGGAGTGAGCCATAGGAGACGCCGAGATAGTTCAGCTGTTCCTCGCCGACCGCCTCGCGCAGGCGGTCCAGGTCGCGGGCGGTGTCGGCGGTGGAGATGTGCCGCAGCAGTTCGGGGTCGCGCTTCTCGCAGCGCCTGCCGAGGTCGGCGTAGGCATCGACAAAAGTCGTTCGCTCCTCCTGGCCGACCGGGAAACCGGCGGGAATGGGCTCCGCCCACCGGAAGACCTCCTCCGTGGTGTCGAAGCAGCGCACTGCGGTGCTCGCCCCCACCCCGCGCGGATCCCAGCCGATGATGTCGAAGCGTTCACGCAGTTCGACGGGAAACTGCTCGTAGAGCGTGACAAGGGCCTCCGTTCCGGAGCCGCCGGGGCCGCCCGGGTTGAAGAACAGCGAACCTTTCCGCGGTCCGGGCCCGGTCGCCTTCTTCCTGACGAGCGCCAGGTCGAGGGAACGCGCCCCGGGATCGCGGTAGTCCAGCGGAACCTTCGTGACGGCGCAGTCGAACGCCTCGAACCCGGAACACGGGCTCCACTCGAGCGGCGTCGCGGGAACGGAGGGAGGCGGTCCGTCGGCGGGTGCCCGTCCCGGTGCGGTGGTCAGCGTCGTGCAGAGCACCGCGGCGAGAGCGGCCGCGGTGTACCCCCCGCGGCTGGTTATGGATCCGGGTATGTGCATGCTCCCGATACCAAGCGGGCCCCGCCGGGCCCGCAACCGCGCACGGCCAAATGGCTGACACCCTCCACGGATCACGGAATTCGCCCGTCCGAGCCGGCCCACCGCGGAGCTCCGGAGCGTCGGCGCCACCACCGGCCCCGAGGGAGCCGCTGTCGCCCCTCACCGCCGGCGGTCGGCTTGCGGGGCGGGAACGAACGCCACGCGGAACATCTTGGGCCACGACTTGCCGGTCAACAGGAAATGATCGGTTCCCGGAATGGCAGCGATCCCGTTGAGGACGTCCTCGGGCCGTCGCTCGGCTGGGCTGATCAGGGGCGGAACCGCAATGTCTGCTGTCACCCGGCCGGAGTTGGCGTCGATCCGGACGATGCGGTCGGCGGGCCAGACGTTGGCGTAGACGCTGTTGCCGACGCATTCCAGCTCGTTCAGCCGCCCCACGCGTTGCCCGCGCAGGGTGACGGCGACCTCGCCCTGCTTCCTCAGAGTCCTCGGATCCCTGAACACGAGCAGGGACGAGCCGTCGCTCGTCACCAGTCGGCGGCGGTGCCGCTGGTGGCACACGCCCCAGCCTTCACCCTCGTAGGGAACCCGGCGCAACTCGGCCAGTGTCCTCGCGTCCCATTCGATGGCGATGCCGTTGCGCCAGGTCAGTTGCCAGACAGTCGCGCCCACGACGGTGATGCCCTCGCCGAACAACGGCGCAGGCAGTTCGGAACGCAGCGTCGCAGGGGCGCCGGGCCGGCCCGACCTGATCGTCGACCGGCCGGCCATCCCCGTCCCCTCGTAGAGCACACCCTGCGCCATCTCCAGACCCTGCGTGTAGGCCTTCGGATCGTGGGACAGGGTCTGGACGACCTCGACCCGCAACTGCTCGACCTGTGCCGTGGTCTGTCCGGCCCTGCCGTGCCCGCGGTCCCTGGCATCGCCGCCCGCCTCGCACGATTGGACGAGCATCCCGCTCACGAGAGCAACGACCGCTGCCAGAACCACGAACGCACCTCGCATGGCGCCACGTTTGCACAACGGCCGGGCCGGAAGAGCTGCCCACCGGACCGGCTCACCGACGGTCGCCCTCGTGGCCCATCTCATTTCGCGGTCGTCCTGGCCCACACCCGGGGCAGCACGCACCAGCGCGCTGCGAGAACCGCCGGCCGGCAAAAGGCGATCTCCCGGACGGCGCTGCGCCGTCGGGGAGATCGCCTGTGCTCTGGCGCTGCCGTCCCTCAACCGCGGCGAGCCGCAGAACGCCGGCGCTTCACGAGTACGACTGCTCCGCCGCCGAGCAGCACCAGGCCGCCTGCCGCGGTGAGCAGCACTCGGGGCATCTCCGACGAACCGGTGTTGGCCAGCGAGGAGCCCGAGGAATCGTCGTCGTCGGAGGATCCGCCACGATCGGACGATCCGTGATCGTCCCCGTTGTCGTCGCTACCCGAGTGGTCGCGGTCGTCATCATCCCCGGAGCGCTCGTGACGGGCCTCGTCACGACTGCCGGGGTGCCCGTGGTCATCGTCGTCGCCGTCACCGTGCCCAGGACGCCCGTGGTCGTCGCCGTCACCGTGCCCCGGACGCCCGTTGTCGTCCTCGTCACCATCCCCGGGACGCCCGTTGTCGTCGTCCTTGCCGTCGAGCACGGTCACCGGTTCGGTCAGGTTGATCCTCGACCACAGGCCGAGGAGCTGAAACTCATAGCGGCCCGGTGCGATGCCCTCGGGAATGGTGATCGTTCCCGTCACAATGCCGCTCGTCGGGTGCGCAGTCCACGTTCCGAGCTCCACGATCCGCCGCTCATCGCGAGCGTCGGAGCTGGAGTCAGGAGCAGTCGTCGGCTTGGACGTTGTCGTGGCCGTGGGTGTGGGGCGGGCCGCCGCGAAGGACTGTGGGAGAACCGCCGACCTTCCGAATGCCGCCGCACCTGCTGCTCCGGCGGCGCCAGGCCCCACCGGGACGAGGCGTCCGAAAACCGGCTCGCCGCCCTGGTGACCGGTCCCCTGGAAGTCGGCCTCGTCACCGGGGGCCAAGGTGTTGTCCGTGACAGTGAGGTCTTGGCCTGGGGGGTACGGCTGCGCGAACGCCGGCTCGGCGACGACAAGCGGAGCAGCGGCGATGAGGCTTGCGGCGGTGGCGGCCACGGTGGCTCGCCATACGGAGCGTCTGGGCATGGTTTCGGGCTCCTTCGGAAGACGCTTGATGAGTGGTGATCGCTGTTGCTGTCGATGTAGAGGGTCGAACCGCTTTGCAGGACAGGATGTTTGCCGTGCCTATCGCGTGGTCGGCCGCGTGGCGGCACCGAGGGACGGCGGGGAGAGACGATCGGGCTCTACTTGGCGCCCAGTTCCGAGCGCCATCCGGGCTGAGCTGCTGGGGCAGCTCCTACAGGGCTCCGGCCCCTTTTGCACGCCACCCCTGGTTGTGTACGTATTCAAAGGCAGACATGGGAATCCGCCGTCCGAACCACCTCTACCGACACTCGGGTACGTCACTCCGTTGGACTCGATCGGCACTGCCTCACGGCCCCGCCGCCGTCGGAAGTCCGAGCCGGGCGACTTCCGGACTGCGGGCCGTCGGGCCGCAAGGGCATCGAAAGGACATCAAGCGCTCGGATCCATAGACGTGAACAGCCCCGCTCAAACAGCCACACCACGGTGCTCGGCAGGACGGTGTACCAGGTGCACTCACGTGGCGGTCTGGAGAGGCGACCGCGTCCCGGATCTGATGCGGTTCCGCATGGCAGACGCCGGCTCCGACACCGCCGCCTGCCGTCTCACCACCGTCGGCTCACCTCTGCCCTGTCGTCCGCGGACGCGCCGGCGGTCTTGCACCGGCTCGCCCGGCGAGGCGGGCGGTGGACGGCCGCGGTCGGGAAGATACTTCCGCCATGCCTCCTTCCCCGGCCCCGACAGCCACGGGACGCAGGAGCTCGCCTTTTCGCGTGCTCTTCGTCTGCACGGGAAATCTGCACCGCTCGCCACTGGCGGAACGCCTGCTGAAGGCCCGGCTCGCCGCATCCCCGGGAAGCATTCTGGTGAGCAGCGCCGGCACCGCAGCCACGGCGGGATCCCTCATGGACCCTGTGGCCGCCTCCCTCCTCATCGGGCTGGGCGGAGATCCCAGCGGCGCGCTCGCCCGTCGGCTGACCGCGGCGCTGGTGGATGACTCCGATCTCGTGCTGGGTGCTGCTGCCGAGCACCGCGAGGCAGCCGTGCGACTGTCACCCCTGCGGGCTTTGCAGCGGGCCTTCACCTTGCGTGAGTTCGCCCGGTTGCTGAGGCCGGAAGACGCCGCAGGCGCGACGGAACCTGCCGAGCGCGCCGCGGCGCTGGTCAAGGGTGCCGCGGCGCGACGGGGAGGCGGCCGATGGGCGGACGACGACGATGTGGCCGATCCCCACGGTGCGGCCATGCCGGTGGCGCAGCAGGTTGCCGTGCGGATCGCCGAGTCGGTGGAGCAGATCGCCGCCGCGGTGCTGGCCCCAGCACCATCCCACCATTGAGATGTGCACGGTCCGGCGGGAGCTGCGCGCCCGCCGGGCAGGGCTCGAAGCGGACGGTCAGTCACCACACGGTACGTACGGCCGGACGGTGGCCTGCAGGGGCCGCACCAGCGACTGGCGCAGTAGGGACGGGGGACGTTCCGAGTGGGGCTCCAGCAGGTGCAGCACGAAGTTGCGGGTGGCACCTGCGGGCAGTTCCAGATCAACGGTGTAGACCGGGTGGCCGCGCTCGACTGCGTGGTTCAGCAGGGCCGGTCGTCCGTCCAGAGTCGCCTTGTCCAGCTGTGCCCCCTCGGTCGCGTAGTACGAGACCAGCAGACGGTTGTCGCCGGGACGGGTTCGGTAGGGCGGGGCGTCCACCCGCTGTGTGACATACGTGGGGAGCCCGGATCCGGGTGCCGTGTTGGTCAGGCGCACGGTCACGGTGATCTCACGGCCGGCTGCGGTGCACCGGCCGGGTACCCAGTCCAGGCGACGGTCCAGGTAGTAGTCCAGTTTGGTGCCGGCCGCATTGTTGACGACCAGTCCGGCGAACGGATCAGAGCTGTCGGGCAGGGTGCCACCGAAGGGGCGCGGCCGCAGCTCACTCTGCTCGGACGGATGGGCACTCCACACCTTGACCCGTCCCTCCTGCAGCTGGCCGCGCAGCGCGGTGAACAACGCGGGCCGTCGCTTCGGATCGTCGGCGGCTCCCAGCAGCACATCCGCGGTGGCGCGGGCCACGTCGAGGAAGAACTCCTTGCGCTCTTCCGTCTTGGGGAAGGCCGCGTAGCTGGTGCGCTCGGTCATGTCCAGCACATTGGCCGCGGTGATGGCGGTTCCGTCGGGCAGACGGGCGGGTCCGGCCGCGGCCAGCAACGCTGCCAGCGCGCTGGGATCGAGGGCGAAGGCGCCGTCCACCTTCTGTCCCTTGTACTCCCGCCACACAGCGGTCCAGATGCGCGCCGCATACGGGAAGTGCGGACTGAGGTTGGAATTGACCCAGACGCTGGTGGGGGCGTTACGGCCGTACAACGCCGCATACTCGGTTCCCAGGTCGACTGTCGCGCGGGCCTTGGCCAGCTCGGTGTCGTTGCCGAAACGCTCGAAACTCAACCGTCCGCGGTCCGCGGTGAGGATCGCGAACGCCCCGGGCAGCCCACCGGTGCCGCGGGCTTCTGCGGTGTTCTCGAACACCACCATGTAGCGCCGTGGGCCCTGTTCTCCCAGCATGGACGGCATCACGCGCGCCGCCGCGGCGGCGTCGACCGTGGCGGGGACGATCCGGTCGAGCTGTGCGATGAGCTGGGTCCGGGCCCGCTCGAGGGAGGGCAGCCAGCTGCTGCGGGGCAACCCGGCGACCTGGGTCCGCACGTCGGAGGCGCTGCGCGAGGCCCGCTCGAGAGCGGGGGCGGCGCGGCGCAGCGCGGAGAGGTTCAGGGACCCATCGTCCTGCCCTGTGACGGCGGTGAGCTCGGTGGCCGTGTGCGCCAGGGGGGCGAGCACGTCGCGGGTCAGCCGGTCGGCTGCATCCGCGGCACCGCGTACGGTGCGCAGGGGGCCGCCGATGACGGGCAGGTGCGCGGCGGAGTACCAGGCCGGGCCGGTGGTGAGGCGGTGTGCTCTGGCGGCGTGCCGGGCGGCGACGTCCACAGCGGCCCCGGGGGTTCCCGTCACCGACGCGGCACTCGTGGCGGCCGAGCCCGCGGCCATCTGCTGCCGCAGCCCGTCCAGGGTCCGCTGGGCGGCCAGCAGTTCGTTGCGGGCGAGCATGCCGGTGACGGCGATCCACGCGATGCCGGCCAGGAACAGTCCTCCGACGGCGCACGCCAGTTGCCTGGCACGACGGCTGCGGAGCCATCGGACCAGGGTGTCGGCGTTGCGCGGCTCGGAGCGTTTCTCGGAACGCGGCATGCGCATCTTCCTTCCTTCGGCGGTGGCTCGGCGCGGGCCCGCTTCAGTAGGCGCCGTCCCCTCGCAGTACGACGGGCAGCGTCCGGGCGAGGATGGTCAGGTCCAGCCGGAAGGACCAGGAGTCGACGTACTGCAGGTCCAGACGCAGGGCGTCGTCCCAGGCGAGGTCGGACCGGCCGCTGATCTGCCACAGGCCGGTGAGGCCCGGCCGCACCAGCAGACGGCGGCGGGCCGCGCCGGTGAAGGCGGAGTCCCCGATCGGCAGCGGTCGGGGGCCGACCAGCGACATGTGGCCCATCAGCACATTCACCAGTTGCGGCAGCTCGTCCAGGGAGTAGCGGCGCAGCCGGCGTCCGACGGCAGTGACACGGGGATCCTCGCGAATCTTGAACAGGTGCCCGTCGGCTTCGTTGCGGACGGCCAGTGCCGCTCGCATCCCTTCCGCCCCGACCTGCATGGTGCGCAGCTTCAGGACGTCGAACTCCTTGCCGTGCCGGCCCGTACGCCGCTGACGGAACAGCACGGGCCCCGGTGAGTCGCTCTTGACCGCGATGGCGCACACGAGGAGTACCGGCACAAGCAGCAGGAGCAGGACGGCAGCCCCCATCACATCCATGATCCGTTTGACGGCCCGGCCTCGCCGCCGCGACTGGCGCCGCGGAGACGGGTGATGACGGATCGTCAAGGGGGCGAGCGCCTGGACGCGGGGCTCACCTTCAACCGAACGAGGGAAACTTGTCCAGCCTGGCGGCATATTCATGCACCTGACGTCTCAAATGCTTCATAGCGGATCAATAGATACAAACACGATGTCGATGTAAGTTTCGGCAATGACACTTCAGCTTGCCGCCGTCCGGCTTGCGACGGGGCAGCCGAGAGGACCTTCATGCGTGCCGTAGTGACGGGCGGGACCGGATTCATCGGCTCGCACCTGTGCGAGCGCCTGCTCGCCGCAGACCACGTCGTGTTGTGCGTGGACAATCTCGTGACGTCCAGCGTGGACAACGTCGAGCATCTGTTGGGCGACCCGCGCTTCCAGTTCGAGCACTGGGACATCACCCAGGGCCTGGACGTGCCCGGACCGGTGGACGCCGTGCTCCACCTGGCCTCGCCCGCCTCGCCCGTGGACTACCTGAGGCTGCCCCTGGAAACGTTGCGCGTGGGATCGACAGGTACCTGGCACGCCCTGGACCTGGCCGTCGCCAAAGGCGCGCGCTTCCTGCTGACCTCCACCTCCGAGTCGTACGGAGACCCCCAGGTCCACCCACAGCCGGAGAGCTACTGGGGGCACGTCAACCCGGTGGGCCCACGTTCGGTGTACGACGAGGCGAAACGCTTCGGCGAGGCGCTGACGATGGCTTACCGCAGGACCCGCGGCGTTGACGCCAAGATCGTGCGCATCTTCAACACCTTCGGCCCCAGGATGCGACCGGACGACGGACGGGCCATCCCCACCTTCATCCGCCAGGCACTGCGGGGAGAGCCGATCACCGTCACCGGTGACGGCAGCCAGACACGGTCCCTGTGCTACGTCGACGACATCGTCGACGGTTTGCTGCGGATGCTCGCCGGCAGCCACGGCGGTCCGGTCAACCTGGGTAACCCGCACGAGGTCTCCGTGCTCGAGCTGGCCCAGTGGATCAGCAAGCTCACCGAATCCTCCTCGGAGATCATGCTGATCCCCCGGCCGCAGGACGATCCGGGAAAGCGCCGTCCGAGCATCGCCTTGGCCGGCGAACTGCTGGACTGGACACCCACCACGCCGGTCGAACACGGCCTGCGCGAGACCATCAAGGACTTCCGCCGCCGGATGGACTTCGGCGAGGTCACCGAGCAGCGGCACCACCCCGTCACTCCCGTGCTGAATGCCGCTGCCCGTCCATGACCACTCCGGTGAGCCCGCGACGAGCGCGGGAAACTGAGACGGTCCCTGTGGTCGGGTGCGTGGGCGTACCCATCGCCGCACACACCCGCGAGAGCGCAGCCCGCGAGGTCGTGCACCTCGCCCAACAGGTCCGCGAGGCACGCCGCGCGCCGCGGGTCGGGATGACGGACCGAGCCCGCGGCGTCGACGCCGCTCGCGGAGGTGATGTGCATCTGTGCAACGCCTACACCCTCGCCCTTGCCGACCGGGACCCCCAGCTGCTCGGCATCCTTCGCTCGGCAGCCCTCAACCTCCCCGATGGACAGCCGGTGGTCTGGGCCAACCAACTCCTCCACCGGGGCACGGTGTTGCCTACCAGACGCGTGTACGGGCCGGACCTCCTGCTGGACGTCTTCGCCCTGAGCCACAACACCGGACTGCGGCACTACCTGCTGGGCTCCACACCGGAGGTGCTGGAGTCCCTGCAGCGCGAGTTGCAGCGGCGATTCCCTGGGGCTCGGATCGTCGGCGCCTGTACCCCGCCCTTCCGGCCTCTGACCACCCGGGAGCTGCTGGAGCAGGAGGAGGACATCCGCACCGCCGGCGCGGACATCGTCTGGGTGGGACTCGGTACTCCCAAGCAGGATCGCCGGGCCGCCGAGCTGTGCACCGCACTTCCCGTGGTCGCCGTGGCGGTCGGTGCGGCCTTCGACTTCATCGCCGGACACAAACGGCAGGCACCGCCATGGATACAGCGCAGCGGGCTGGAGTGGCTGTTCCGGCTGGCCTCTGAGCCGCGCCGGCTGTGGCGGCGCTATCTGTTCGGCAACGCACGCTTCATCAAGGGCGTCGTCCGGCAGGCGGCCCTCGGGACCGCACCGCGGAAGGCTGCCCCGTCGGCGCCGCCCTCGCTCTTCAGCGCGGCGTTCCTCAGCAGCCGGGAGAGGAACCGATGACCGCTTCGACCGGGGAAGTCCCCGACCTGCGGCACCCAGGCGGGCCGCAGCGCCACTCACCTCCCACGCATCGCCAGAGAAGTGCTTTGCCTGCCAGGCTGACCTCTCGGGACTACCCAGTCCAGGCAGCCGACGTCCGCGAGGACGCCGACTCCGATCTCGCTCACTCAACCATCTGGCTGTGCCATGAGAAAGAGAGGAGGGCTCAATGCACATACACGGTCGGCATGGTGTTCGCCCACCACGGCCCACGACGTCCGGCCCGACTCGCCTTCCGGAGAGCGAAAGACCCCCGATGCCTTCGGAACTGCCGCACGAGGCAGCATCCGACGGCTCCCACCACCGCAAGCGACCTCCAGCCGAGGACTAGACGTGACGCTCAGGGTGAACGAGACAGCCCAGCTCCGGGTCGATACTCCGCCGAAGGATTCACCGCCCTATCGCGTGGCGCTGGTACACAGCTTCTACTCGTCCCGTCAACCCAGCGGGGAGAACGCCGCCGTGCTGGACCAGGCGGAGGCCCTCCGTGCCGCTGGACATGAAGTCGCCGTGGTTGCCGCACATACCGATGCTTTGCAGGCCGAGCCGGGATACGCCCTGCGCGCGGCAGTGCGGGTAGCCACCGGCTTCGGCCGGTCACCGCTGGACACCCTCAGCCGGTTTGCTCCCGATATCGTGCATGTCCACAATCTCTTCCCCAATTTCGCAACTGACTGGCTGTCCCGGTGGCCTGGTGCTCTCGTCGCCACGCTCCACAACTACCGCCCGGCCTGCGCGGCCGGGACGCTCTTCCGTAACGGGCAGATGTGCACTGCATGCCCTGACGGTGACCCGTGGACAGGGCTGCGGCACGGTTGCTACCGGGGCGCACGCAGCGCCACACTCCCCCTTGCCTGGGCAGGCCGAGCCGGTGCGGCGGCCCACCCTCTGCTGCGTCGCGCAGAACGGTTGGTCGCGCTCTCCGAGCGCAGCCGGGCTCTCTATCTCCGTTTCGGAGTTCCGGCGGAAAAGCTTTCCCTGGTCCCCAACTTCGTCGGGGCCGGAGGCCAGGTTCGCCCCACCGAAGCCGCAGTGGAGGCGACGGGAACAGTCCATCGCTGGGTGTACGTCGGCCGGCTGAGCGCGGAGAAGGGCATCCTGCCCCTCCTGCGGAATTGGCCGGACAGCGAACCTCTCGACGTCATCGGCTCCGGACCGTTGGAGCCGGCCTGCAGGGAAATCGCGCCCATGAGGGTGCGGTTCCTGGGTACGTTCTCGCGCAGGGAAATCGCTTCCCGGCTGCCGTGCTACACCGGTCTGGTCTTCCCCAGCGTCTGCCCCGAGACGGCCGCAGCCCTCGTATGCCAGGAAGCGCTGGCCGCAGGGGTACCCGTGCTCGCCCTCTCAGGATCGGCAGCGGCGGACAGCGTACGCAGGGACGGGACGGGTGCGGTCTACAGAGGCGCGGATGAACTGCCGCACGCACTCACTTCAGCGCGCATGCACTTCCCTGGACTGCGAGAACACTGCCGCCGCACGCATGCCGATCGCTACAGTGTGCGCCGCTGGACAGCGGGCGTGGAGGCTGTTTATGCGCAGGCCATGAACCAATCGGCCGGCCTGCAGCCGGCCTCCGTGACGGAGGCGGTGTGCCGAGCATGAGGGATACCCGACGGCATGTCGTGGTGGTACAACCGTATGTCCCCGGATACAGGACGTCCTTCTTCGACAGCCTGCAGGCAAGCCTGCACGCCGAGGGCGTTGCCTTGAATGTGCTCCACGGCCCCGCACCGCGGGAGCAGGCTGCCCGGCAGGACGCCTCTTCCTGTTCCTGCGCGGTGGAAGTGCCCGTGCGACGTCTGACCATTCCCGGCGGACGTTCCCTGATGTGGCGTCAGGTGCGCCGCCAGGCGGCCGGCGCCGATGTGATTGTGCTGGAGCAGGCACTTCACAATCTGGAGGCATACCCGATCCTGCTCAGGCAACTGGTGGGACGAGCAACTGGGCGTGGTCCCGAGGTGGCCTTCTGGGGACATGGCAGGACCTACACAAAGCCGCCGAGTCGCCTCGAAACCTCCGTCAAGAGCACGCTGACACGACGAGGCGCGTGGTTCTTTGCCTACACCGAAGGTGGAGCCGCCCATGTCGCCGCCGGAGGGTTCCCCTCCGAACGGATCACCGTGGTACGCAACTCCACCGACACCACTGCGCTGGCTGCCACCCGGGACCGAGCCGGACATCCGGGGACCGCGGAGTACGCCGAGGGGGCACTCCTGCGCAAGCGTTACGGCTTGGCCGCCGGCCGCACCGCGTTGTTCCTCGGCGGTCTGGATGCGCCCAAACGGATCCCTTTCGTCTTGGAGGCCGCTGGGCGAATCGCCGACGCTCTCCCCGGCTTCCGTCTGCTGATTGCCGGAGACGGCGCCGACCGAAAGCTGGTGGACGACGCCGCGTCCCGCCCCGGCAGTCCGGTGGTGCCGATGGGCCGGGCGACCGGACCACTCGTCGCGCTGCTGGGGTCGGTCAGCGACGTCATGTTGATGCCCGGCCGGGTCGGGCTGTGCGCAGTGGACTCCTTCGCTCTGCGCACCCCGATCATCACGACCGACTGGCCGTGGCACGCCCCCGAGTTCGAGTACCTGACCAACGGCCGGAACGCCGTGATCACCCCGGACGACCCTTCCGCCTACGCGGTGACCGTCACTGCACTGCTGCAGGACGCCGAGCGACTGGCGTCACTCCGTGCCTCCTGTAGGGAGGACGCCGAGAGATACACCGTCGAAGGCATGGCTGAACGCTTCTGCGACGGCTTGCTGCGGCTGATCGGGAAACCACCCGAGCCCGTCGGACAGCCCTATGCGTAGGCGAAGCAGGCGACCTCCGAGAACATGGTCGGGCGCCAGCGAGCCAGGCGAGTTCCCACACGGGCATCGATGAGCCGTGGCCCCATGTAGTAGCCGGTGCGCACCACCCGAGAAAAGCCGCAACGACGGGTCAGCATGAGCTCCAGCGACCGGTAGGTGAAGTAGTGCAGGTGGCCTTCGTCATAAAGGTCCACCTCACGGCCGTCGTACGTCGTGAGCCCTTCGTTGGTGGAGGCGGTGGAGGGGAAGTACCCCAGCGCGAGCTTGGCTCGCCGTGTCCATTTGGCGAGGTTGGGCGTGTCCAGGTAGACGAATCCGCCGGGTTTGAGGAGCGAGCGAATATCGATCATAGCCCTGAGTGGATCGACGAGATGCTCGATGAGCGCCAGCATCAGGACAGCATCGAAGGGTCCCTGAACGGTCGCAGACGGATGCTCCGCGTCCGTCTGCACGAAGCGGAACCGGGAGTCGGTAAAGTTCCGGCGCAGTCCCGCCATGCGCGCGGCCGACAAGTCACCGAGCGTGTAGGAACCAATCGAAACACCCCCTGCAAGCAGACTTTGGGCCATCAGCCCGTTGCCGGCACCCAACTCCAGGATGTCCGCATCCTTCGGGAGCCGCCGCGGGAGCTCGGCCACGGCCGCAGAAAACCGATCCGTGGGCAGTGGCTGGTCGAGACTGAGCGGGGTGGGCGCCTCATCCGTTGCATCTGCCGCGTACTTGATGTCGTAGTGTCTCGCGAGATTCGGCTGTGACATGGGGACCTTCCTGAACCAGTTCGCTTCTGTGGCCAATGGTTCGATGTGGGAGTAGACCGGCTTTGATGACACGCCCACTCGTCCGCTGTTCTGAGCCGAACGTGTGAGAGTCAGCGGGTTAAACGCTTGTCCCGGTGGCACATAACTGATCTGCACCGTTTCGTTGGCCTCAGCTGACCTTCCCGAACCAGTCGATGTAGGCACGAGCCACGTCCTGGAGCTGGAAGTTGTCCGCAACATGCTTCCGGGCCCGCTCAGCGAGCAGCGCGCGGCGTTCGTGGTCTCGGAAAAGTGCTGTCATGCTCAAGGCCAAAGTTGCGGGGTCACCGATGTCTGTCAGAACACCCGCCAGCCCACCATTGAGAACCCAGGGAACTCCTCCGCTGCGGGCGCCTGCCACAACCGGAACGCCGATGGCCATGGCCTCGAGGATGGTCAAAGGAAAACACTCCACCCGGGACGGGTGTACCAATACGTCTGCCTCTCGCGCGAGGCGCTGAAGCATCATGGCGTGGTCGGTGGGTCCAATGAACTCCACCCCTTCACGGAGGCCCTGCTCGTTGGCCCACTTCTCCGCAGGCCCGCCAGGGCCGAATCCATCGCCGAACACCAGAAGCCGTGCTGCTGGCAGGGTTTCTCGCACGATTCGGAAGGCTTGCAGCAGCCCGGTTCCATTCTTCAGGCGTCCCCATCCTCGAAGCGCTGATGCGAATACCGGATCGCCGTGGCAGCGTGGTGCCTCAGCGCGAGGAAGTGCATCGAGCATCAGGCCGTTGGGGATCACTTCGATATGACGCTGGACGCCGAGACAGCGACGTACATGGCGTGCCGTGTACGGACTGACGGCACTCAGGGAAGTGGCTCTATGCACGGCGGGCAGGGCCAGGCTGTGGCGCAACCAACGATAGGCGCTGCGCATTTCCCAGGCCGAGCGGAGCGGAGCGTCGTGCGCGGTGACGCATGACGGCAGCCCTGTGTCACTTGCCGCCAGGGCGAACTCGTAGGTCCAATGGGCACTGATCACGTCAGCGGGGTGCTCACGCATGCCGGTGGCCAAACCACTGCGCTCGACACGGAAGAAGTCACGCGCGCGATGTCTGGCTCTGGGCCGCTGCGGCACGGCGACAATCTTTAGTCGATTGCCGTCCCCGTACACGCGGCGCTCTCTCAGTTCGGCGCTCAGGGCATACACGGTCACGCGGTGCCCTTGATCCAGCCACGTGCGAACCAGCCAGCCGGTGTACGGGAAGGAATAGACACCTGGGACCTCCTCCGGCACGTAGCTGCGGAGCATCGTGAGATCGATGGGCCCCGCAAACCCGATATGCATGGTCACTTTCCTTTCACGTCGCCAGGGGCGGTCGTACTCAGCCGAATCCGTGCTTCGACTTGCCTCGGGCCACCGGGGCCGTCTCCTCGAGAGCGCAGAATTCCTGCGGCAACGGCCACTGCGTGCAGCGGCATCCGGTCGCGCACAAGGGCGCAGAGCGCGACAACCGGCAGCATGCAGGCCAGGCCGCACCCGATCGCGGCCGCCGGGGGCCGACCGTAGCTGCCCAGAGTGGCCGCACCCCCGAGCAGAGCGCCAATGCCCGCATGGATCGAATGAATGCGCAAGGCCACACGTGCGGGCAGCAGGTCGGCACGGTGCCAGCCGATGAGCTGGACCAGGTGTCCGGCGGCTTGCCCCAGGGTTGCCGCGGCGGCAAGCAGAGCGAGACTGTGCGCCACGGCCGCCACGCCGACTCCCACGAGTGTGGTGACCAGCACCGCCAACTGTGTCACCAGCACGGCACTGGTCGCATGTCGGACCTGATCGATGATCATGCCTGATCGGCACATAAGCGCCATGCCGGCACCTGCTGCGGTGAGTGGCACCAGCGCGGTGGCCAGCCCCCAGCCCGGGCCGAGCAGCAGTTCGAGCGCCGCCGGCCCGAGCCCGCACAGTGCTCCGAAGCCGAAGAAGGTGGCAGCCGAAGCCGTGCACACGATGTATTCCGTCGTGCGGCTGCCCGCGAGACGGCCCGACTCACGCCGCTCGGCAAGCAAGGGAGTGGCTGCGGAGTTCAGTCCCTGGAACAGAACCTGGGAAGGGAGACCGACGAAGTAGGAAGCGCGGGAGTAGGCCCCGGTGGCGTCCGCCCCGAACAACCGCCCCACAACCCACGTCGGCGAACTGTTGCTGACGAACTCCAGAAGACCGAAGCCGGTCAGAAAGCTGGAAGGCGCCACGAGGTGGCGCACCTTGACCGGCGGGCCGGGGGGCAGCACGGGGCGGGCGACGAACCGGCCCGCGACGAGTGCCAGGGCGACCACCGCTGCCGAAGGCTGTGCGGCCGCGAGCCCCAGCGGGTTCCACCCGAGAGCGATCAACGTGACACCGGCAACGATGCCACTTGCCTGGCCTGCCAGTTCACACGTCACCGCCGCGCGTGCCTGCCCCAGGCGACGCAATGTGGCGACCGCCACCGCAGCTGCAGGCTGGACGAGGAATTGGCAGCCCAGCAACCGCAGCATGGACGGCATTTCATGCATCTGCCATAGCGCCCCGAGCAGCGGAGCAGTCGTCTCGATCAGTGTGAAACAGACGATGCCGCAGATGGTCCCGAGTCGCCCGGCAGCATAAGCGGCCGGCCGGGTCAGCACACCGACCCGCAGCACATACGTTGCCAACCCGGCGTTGGACACATAGCCGAGCAACTGGATCACGGTGAGGGCGACGGCGTACGCGCCGAATGCGCCGGGCGTCACCGCTCGACCGGTGTAGGTGGCGTATCCCAGCTGGAGCAGCAGGAGCACGGCCGAGCCGGAACAGTTCCACTTCAGCCAGTTGAGAGCCGACCGGGGCCCGGCCCCAGGAGAGTGATCTGCATCAGCGAGCTTCACAAAGGAACCGCCTCACGCCGCGCACGAAGTGGGAACTCCAGCACCGTTGACCCGCTTCATGTGGTCAGGGTGCGGATTCCTTGCACACGAGGACCAGCCCCTCCGAGAACGCGGG
Organism: Streptomyces sp. NPDC002133; assembly: GCF_040296405.1. Classification (NCBI taxonomy): domain Bacteria; kingdom Bacillati; phylum Actinomycetota; class Actinomycetes; order Kitasatosporales; family Streptomycetaceae; genus Streptomyces; species Streptomyces sp. NPDC002133. The sequence continues at coordinate 25,267 of NZ_JBEOXF010000044.1, forward strand.
CCGCAATTTCACCGCAGCATGGGAGGCAGCCCGCAGGAAGCGCTCGCGAACTCTCTTGCCCGATCCGAGAACGTGGTAAAACAGCCATCGGCTCGGGTGCAGCCCGCAGTCCGACACCAGGCGTGCCAACGAAGCAGGGGTGAACACGTACACGTGGTCGGGGTGGATGCTCTCCAGGCCTTTCATCGTATTGACAACGCCTTTGAAAGCAAGTCCGTTCGGAGTCGAGAGGATCAACTCGGCTCCGCTTCCTGCTTCCCGCATCAGGTCTGCAATGCCACGAAGAAACGATGCGGCGTCACGTACGTGTTCAATGACATCTCCTGCCAGGACGATCTCTGGCTTGAACCGGGCGGCGATGGATCTGGCGTCCTGGTCGGTGACGTCCATAACGGCGTATTCCCCACCCAGTCGTTCCCGCAGGAGCTCGACGCCACGGGCGTCGATGTCCGATCCGAGAACAGCGGAGGCAGTCTTCAGCAGCTTGGCATGGAGGATTGACCCGTCGTCCAACCTTTCGGCAGTCAACGGCGAGTCGGCGCAGCCGATGTGCAGCACACGGCGCCCGGCGCAGAGCTCGAGCAGGAGCGCGTCCCGGTCAGGCATCACGGGCCCGACGGGAAGACGATGAACAAAGAATCCGGGATGCGGCATGATGCCTCTCCTCAACTTGCTGCAAAGGCACGGGGCGGGGAAGGTGCACGACGCCAGATCGCTCAATGAGAAGTGAGAATATCGGCATCCCCTGGCACAGTGCGCGCCGAATCACCAGGCTAACTCAGCTTCTTGCCGACAGAGATCTGACACACCCTCGCGACGAGGCAGAAACTGAGAGGCCCGAGTCGAGGAATTCAACAGGTGCGAGAATCCCGAGCGGAGTCCCGGAGGAAGACCGCATCACATTGAAGCATCTGGCCACTCCGGCGATCGATGAAGCCGGGTACCACGGCCATCAAGGTGAAACCGAGCTTCTGCGCCAGGTCCAGAACCTGACCGAACACCAGGCTGCCCTCATACAACGGCACCAAGGAAGTCTCCATCTGCAGCCCATGGCAACGGTCGATGAGCTCCCCGGCTCCGTGCAGAACACGTTCCTCGTATCCCTGAACGTCGAGCTTGAGGAAGATCCGATCATTTGGTCCGGCCACCTGCGACCACAGGGCGTCGAGACGATACTGCTCGGCCTCCTGGCGGTCCACGTAGCGGGACTCCGGACATGCCTTGGCATGCCGGGGCAGCATAGAGAGAATGGAGCTGCTCAATCCGCTGTTGCCGGCTACGTTGACGGTGACGGTGGATCTCTCGTCACCCAGCGCGCAGGGGAACACCGTCCACAGCGGATCCGCCACCGCCCTCTGGCGCAGAGTCTTGAGCGGACCGTTCAACGGTTCAAAGGATACGATCCGGCCCTGGTATCCGAACCGCCGCAGCATTACCCCGTACTGGCCGCAGTTCGCCCCCACGTCGAGAACCACATCGATACCGAAGCCGCGTAGCAACTGCACCACGCGGTAATCGAAGGAACACTCCGGGAATCGGCTCACGTCGATGCCGAAGCGCTGTGCTGTTTTGCGAGCACGATGAAGAAGAGTCACTCGTGCATTCTCGGTCACTTGGCGTTCTTTCATGTCAATTGCGGTGTTTACACGCCGCACCTCCCACTCCCGGCTCGGCACCACCCTCAGCACGAGCGAGCTGAGGGTGGTGCAGCATTGACGCTGTCCGGGACGGATGAGGGTCGGGGCACAACGGCTGCCGTATGAAGAACAGTCTCTGCGGTACAAGTATCCGCGCCGAGTCGACCGGGCGACGGCTGCCGGCGCTCGCCGACTGCGGAGACTCGCGCCTGCCACAGGCACAGCCCCAGCAGCACCGCCTGCTCGGGCAACGCCGAGTAGGCGACAAAGAGCACCAACTGGCCGATGATCGCCAGGCGCAGAGCCAGGGTCCCGGATCCTGCCTGGACGGACCGCCGCCACGCCAGGACGTACAGGACCAGCAGCGCCCCCAGTCCGACCAGACCCAGGCGCAGTACGACGTGCAGGTAGTAGTCATGCGGAGAGACGGTGACGAGCCCGCCCGCGATGGACCGCTCGTAGCCGGAGCCGAACGGGGCGCCGAACAGCCACTGGGCTGCAGAGCGCGGCGCGTTCAGCAGATCCTGCCAGCCGAGGACCCGCCAGACGAACGTGCTGTGCGTGCCCTGTGTCTCCATGAAGGAGTCCGTGAGAGCACCTCCGATCGCACCGAAGGCTCCAACGGAGTAAAGCAGTACTGCCGAGAAGAGCACCGTCACCCCTGCGATCGCGGACGCCACGCGCTGCCCGGTTCGAGCAGGACGCAACACCCACCATGCGATCGCCATGGCCGCAGCAGCCACCCACACGGTGCGGTGCTGCAGCAAGGCGACGAGGACGAGAAGCAACAAGGCCAGCAGCGATCGGCCGCGCGCTTGCCGCGTGCGCGTCGGAGGGTGATGGCCTGACGAGCCGGCAGTGGACGAGGCGGACACGAGCGGGCACAGCAGGAGCATCGCGCCCTGCGCCAGGACGAGCGCCGCGCCGGCAGGCACAGGTCTGGGGTCGACCGTCACCCCATCGACCGTGACGCGCGTGGTCACCGAATGCAGTCCGCGGCCCGCCCAACCGGCCAGGCTCAACAACGCATACGCTGCCGCGGAGGCCAGCCAGGCCCGGGTGACGATCCGACTCAGTGAGGTGCCCAGGGGCGCGGTGGCCGTGTAGAGGGCGATGGCGAGGAAATACCAGAAATAGACCCGGGAGTCGTTGCCCGCGGCCTGGAGACCGAAGTTGGCGATCCCCCGCAGGGTCGACCATCCGGTAAGAGCGACCAGCGTCAGGAGAGGCAACAACCCCGCGTGACCAGTCAGGCCGCCGCGCCACAGACGCACCAGTGCGACACAGAGCGCGCAGACGGCCAGGACGTCCATCGGGTACACACGCACACCGATGTCGAGGGCGGCTGTCTGTCCGCCGGCGGCGACGGCCCAGACCTGTGTGCCCAGCAGCAGCCCGATGGCGGTCCCGCAGTGCCGGGCGAAGACCCACAGCAGCAGCCCGACGAGCGGGAGTGCCGTGAACAGCGTCAGCAGGGTGTGCGGGTCAACGGGAAGGTGTCGCACCGTGATCCGTCCTGGGGTGTGGGAAAGCGCGCGGAGGGAGCCGGTGTCCCGCAGCCGCCCGCACGGTCAGTCGTCCGTCCGGACACGTGCCGGAGTACTCATGGATCCGCTCGAAGGAACGTGGGGCGATGCCGTGGCAGGGCTCGAGCCCGGCGCACGGTGGACCGCAGGGCGGTCTTCAGGTACGGGGAGCAGAAGACCAGCGGGGCCCAGGGGCCGAGGTGACGGCAGCAATACCGCCACCAGGGTCCCGGCGGCTGCTCCCGTAGTGAGACCAGCCGACGCAGCGCGGTGCGCGCCCCGATGCCGGGCTCGGCCGAAGTGCCGTGGGCGAGCGGTGGGTTGTCGTCGCAGGTGCCCACGTGGCCGGGGGCAAGCAGCACCGGGATGCCGGCCCGTCGAGCGCGGAGCCCGTAGTCGTGGTCGCCCATACGGTGAGGGAAGGCGGGGTCGAGATCCCCCAGCATGTGCCTGGCGCGGGCAGTGACCAGGACCGCGTTGCCATTGCAGGTGTCGCACGGCTTCGGCTGGCGGGCATCCGGCTCGATCCGCTCCAGACGAGGAGGGTGCAGGTCGGCGCGGACGACTCGATAGCCGCTGTAGGTGGTGCGAGTGCCGTCGCCGGACCGCATGGCGCCGACAGCGACGGCCGGGCGATCCAGCGGGGAGGCGGTGCGCAGCAGCGCGGCGAGCGCTCCACGGTCGAGGACCACGTCGTCGTTGAGCCACACGACGTGGGCCGAGGGGTCCGCCCGGGTCGCGGCGATCCTGGTCCCGGTGCCCCAGTAGACGTCCGCACCGACCGTGACCACGTCGGTGTCCGGGAATGCGGCCCGCACATCAACTGCCGTTCCGTCGACGCTGCCGGCATCGACAAGGTGAACGGTCAAGCGGGTGCCGGCCGGAAGGCCGGTCTGGACATGCAGCGAGGCGATGGCCGCAAGGGTGCTGTCCCGACGGTTGTGACAGGTCATCAGGACGGCGACGGCGCCCGGGGCGTCGTCGGGCGCGACGTGATCGAGGGGCACCGGGTCACCGCACGGCCGGAGCGGGGACGATGGGCGGAGCAGCCTGGCCACCGGGCCCGACGGTGTGCCCAAGAGCGCTGAGTTCCGCGTCGACCATCAGACGGGCCAGCTCCGGGGCGCGCACAGTCGCACGCCAGCCGAGAAGCCGCTCGGCCTTGGAGGCATCCCCGACCAGGTGATCGACCTCGGTCGGGCGCAGGTAGCGCTCGTCGAAGCGCACGTGGTCACGCCAGTCCAGGCCGACGTGAGCGAAGCACTGCTCGACGAAGTCACGCACGCTGTAGCTCGTGCCTGTGGCAACGACGTAGTCGTCCGGACCCTCCTGTTGCAGCATCAGCCACATCGCCTCGACGTACTCGGCGGCGTATCCCCAGTCCCGGCGGGCATCGAGGTTGCCGAGGTGGAGCACGTCCTCCAGGCCGGCCTTGATCCGCGCGGCGGCCACGGCCGCCTTGCGGGTCACGAACGTCGGACCACGGCGCGGAGACTCGTGATTGAACAGGATGCCGTTGACGGCATAGAGGCCGTACGCCTCCCGGTAGTTACGGGTGACCCAGTACGCGTACACCTTGGCCGCCCCGTAGGGCGACCGAGGATGGAAAGCGGTGTGCTCGTGCTGGGGCGGCGCTGCCGCCCCGAACATCTCCGAGCTGGACGCCTGGTAGAAGCGGCAGGGAAGGCCCGTCCTCCTGATGGCCTCCAGCAGCCGCGTGGTACCCAGCCCCGTGGTGTCCCCGGTGAATTCGGGCTCGTCGAACGACACGCGCACATGCGACTGGGCGGCAAGGTGGTACACCTCGTCCGGCTGCACCTGCTCCAGCAGTCCTGCGATGCGGGTCCCGTCGGTGAGGTCGCCGTAGTGCAGGAAGAGGCGGGCCTCGGGGTCGTGCGGATCACGGTAGAGGTGGTCGATGCGCTGCGTGTTGAACGTGGAGGCGCGGCGGACGATTCCGTGGACCCGGTAGCCCTTGTCCAGCAGCAGCTCTGCGAGGTAGGAACCGTCCTGGCCCGTGATGCCGGTGATGAGCGCCGTCTTGACGGTCACACGCACTCCTTAGCTGGGGGTGGGTGTCGAAAGTGGACGGAATTCTCCTGTGCAGGTGGGCGCCCCGACACCTCGATCAGTGTAGGGACAACTCATGCCTTTTTGGCGGATTGTGGCGTTCTGCAATTTTTGCCCCTTTGCTCCGTAAGGTGAGGGCTGCCCTCACTGGATCCGACCGGGGACGGACACCTTGGACCTGCGTGACTACCTACGAGTCCTCTCTCGCCGCTGGTGCGCCATCACCGTGCTGACCGTGCTCGGTACGGCCGTCGGCGCACTCGTCACCTACACCGCGGTCCCCGAATACCGGGCCGGCGCGAAGCTCTTCGTCTCCCTGCAGGGCGGAACCGACGCCGACACGGCTCAGCTCGCGCAGGGGAACCTCTTCACGCAGGCTCGCGTGCAGTCGTACGCAGAGGTGGCGGCGAGCCCTCTGGTGACCCGGCATGTCGTGAAGGAGCTGAAGCTCGACATGTCGCCGACTCAGCTGAGCGGCAGAATCAGCGCGACGGTCCAGCCCGACACGGTGCTGCTCCGACTCACCGTCACCGACACCCGGCCGGAGCGGGCCGCGCGGATCAGCAATGCTGTTGCCGATCGCTTCGCCAACGTGATCCGCAGTCTCGAACGCCCGGTGGGCGCCGAGACGTCCCCCGTGCGGCTGAGTGTCACGGAGCCGGCCTCCGTGCCGTCCGCGCCCTTCTCCCCGCGTCCCATCGTGAACCTCGCCCTCGGGCTGCTGGCCGGACTGGCCCTCGGAGCGGTCTTCGCCCTGGCAAGGGAAACCCTGGACACCTCGGTACGCAGCACCCAGGCTCTGACCGAGTTCCTGGCCGGGTTCGGCGGGCCGCCCGTACTGGGCAGCATCGTGCATGACCCACAGACCACCAGGCATCTGGTGGCGGTGCGCGACGACGTGCACGGACTGCGTGCCGAGGGCTTCCGGCGGCTGCGCACCAACCTGCAGTTCGTGGACGTGGACCGGCCGCCGAAAGTGATCGCGGTGACCAGCCCGCTGTCCGGTGAGGGAAAGACCACTGTCGCGATCAACCTGGCCGCGACACTGGCCGAGACCGGCGCCTCGGTGTGTTTGGTCGACACCGATCTGCGCCGTCCTTCCACCGCCCGCATCCTGGGGCTGGTCCGGGACGCCGGGCTCACCACCGCGTTGATCGGCCAGGCCGAGGTGGAGCAGGTGCTGCAGTCGACGGTCACCTTCTCCGTGCTGACCAGCGGCTCCGTTCCGCCCAACCCCACCGAGCTGCTGGGCAGCGAACAGCTGAGGGCCGCGCTGCTCGCCCTCGCGGAGAAGTTCGACCATGTCGTGGTGGACACCGCTCCGGTACTCCCGGTCGCGGACGCGTCCGTGATCGCCTCCGCCGTCGACGGTTACCTGCTGGTGGTACGTGCTTCACGCACCAGCCGCGACCAGGTCGGCGAGGCCCTCCGCACACTGCAGCACGTCGGTGCCTCCGTGCTCGGCACGGTCCTCAACATGGCGTCCGCGAAGGAGGAGCGCGGCGCCCATGGCTACGCCTACGAATACCGTCCGCAGAGCCACACGACCGGCCGCCTCTCCAAGCTGGGCGGGCTGGTGCGCGTCGGCAGACCCGCACCGTCCATCGACACCGCTCCGGCTCTGCCGACTCCAGGGGGAGAACGGGACGTCCAGGTCACGGACGTCCAGGTCACGCGTGCGGAGGAAGTACTCCAGGACGGGACGCGCCCTGTGACCGCCGAACCGAGCGTTCAGCGGTGACCACCATGACCTCGGTGGGCCACGGCCGGACTCACCGCCCTCTCGACCGCTCGGCGCGCGTGTTCGTGGCCGGAAGCCGTGGGCTCGTCGGTTCGGCCGTGCGACGGCACCTGGTCCGGGAGGGCTTCACCGACGTGGTCGGCCCCCGCTCCGCGGAACTGGACCTGCGCGAGCGCCGTGCCGTCCTCGACTGGTTCGCGGCCACGCGACCGGACGTGGTGGTGCTGGCCGCGGCGCGCGTGGGCGGGATCAAGGCCAATGCCACCCAGCCCGCCACATTCATCTCCGACAACCTGCGGATCCAGGTCAATGTGCTGGACGCGGCCCTGGAGCAGGGAGTGCAGCGGCTGCTGTTCCTGGGGTCCAGTTGCATCTACCCGAAATTCGCCGACCAGCCCATCCGCGAGGAGGCACTGCTGACGGGCGCGCTGGAGCCGACCAACGACGCCTACGCCATCGCCAAGATTGCCGGGATCCAGCAGGTGCAGGCGGTACGACGGCAGTACGGCCTGCCGTGGATCTGTGCCATGCCGACCAACCTGTACGGCCCCGGGGACAACTTCCATCCAGAGCACTCCCACGTACTGCCGTCGCTGATCCGGCGCTTCCACGAGGCCCACGAGGCAGGAGGTCGGCGGGTGGTGAACTGGGGTACCGGGATGCCCCGCCGCGAGTTCCTGCACGTGGACGACCTCGCCCGGGCATGCCTGCACCTGCTGGAGCGCTACGACGCGAGCGGCCCGGTCAACGTCGGAACCGGCACGGACCTGACAATCCGGGAGACCGCGGAGCTGGTGGCAGAGGTCGTCGGCTACCAGGGGTCCATCGAGTGGGATGCGGCTCAGCCGGACGGCACCCCGCGCAAGCTCCTCGACGTCTCCCGTCTCACTGCGCTGGGCTGGTCACCGCGCATCGGCCTGCCGGAGGGCCTCGCCGAGACCTACGCCTGGTACAGGAAACACCTCACATCGGGGGCCCTGCGGCAGTGACCGGACGACTCCGATCGGTCACGACCGTCGATCGTGACGGCCCCGGGGGCCGATGAAGGCGCCTGACCAGGGCTTACGCCCGTCAGGCGCCCTTTTCGTGATGATCGCCGCCCGAACGCCCATACTCACCTGCGCCGGAACGCCGCCGTAACGCCTCCGCATCAGGCACCCTCGCAGGAAACCCGCCGCAAGCACGGCAGGGAATGCACCCCAATCATTTAGCATTCAACAAAGAGTATCTGTCACACCACCGCGTGGGAGGCTCGCATGGGCACCGCTACCGGGCTCGGAGGTCTCAAGCATGTCTGAACTGGGACTCCTCGACACCAGTGGCATCCTGTGCCAGTCCTGGGTGAACCCGGACCGGACCAGCTCGGGTCTCGGCTGGGAGCACGCGTACGTGTCCACCCAGCGGGAAAGGCCGTACCACGCATCCTTCGATGCTGCCCCCACACACCTGCTGATCCTTCACCTGGACGGCCCGGTGACCGTCCGGCGCCGGTCCGGCCGGTCGGTACGGACCCGGCGGGTTCCGGCCGGGGGGATGTTCCTCCACCCGGCGGGTCGCGGGCTGGACGTCGAGCTCGAGGGGGGACTCGACACCGTCCATCTGTACCTCAGCGACCCGGCCCTGCAGGAAGCCCACGGCGGGCACGAGCCGGTGGAGCTCGCCGAGAAGCTGGGCGGCTCGGATCCACTGGTCGAGCAGCTCGTGCTGGCCCTGGACGGTGCGCTGCGGCACTGGGAGCCCTCCGCCCGCACCTATGTCGATCATCTGGTCGGTACGCTCGCCGCGCAGCTCGCCCGTGCGCACACGGTCGGCCGCCCCGCGGATCGCGACGGCGCGTTGTCGGGGCTGACCGTTCCGCAGCTCATGTCCGCACGGGAACTGATGGAGGAGCGGATCTCCGAGCCGCTGCCCGTCTCCGACCTGGCCGCGGCCACCGGCCTGAGCGCAAGCCAGTTCAGCAGGCAGTTCCGGACCAGCACCGGGAAGTCCCCCCACCAGTTCCTGCTGCAGCTGCGGCTGGACCATGCGCGGCGGCTGCTGCGCGCCACGGCCGTGCCCATCCCCGACGTGGCCGTCCGCTGCGGTTTCTCCCACCAGGAACACCTGACGCGCGTGATGCGCGCCAAGCTGGACACCACGCCCGCCGCCTTCCGGCGCGCGGGCTGACACCCGGGGCCACCCACGAAGCGGTCCGCCGCGCCAATCCTGCAGAAACACGCGCGAAACGTGCAGGAAACGGAACGCCCGCCGCCCGCACACTCAAGGTCTGAAATTCAGGGACCCACGGCATACGCGAAGGCGGACCCCATGAGGAATTTCGTCTACACCTCCCACCCCTCGCGGGTCATCTTCGGCACCGGTACGGTCAGCCGGGTCCGCGACGAAGTCGAGCGGCTCGGCTGTTCCCGTGTCCTGCTCCTGTCCAGCCCACCGGTGGCCAAGGCCGCCGCACAGGTGCGTGACGTCCTCGGTGACGTCACCGTGGCGGAGTTCGACGGTGCCGCCATGCACACTCCGGTGGACGTGACCGAAAGGGCCCTCGGGATCCTTCGGGAACACTCCGCCGACTGCCTGGTGGCCGTCGGCGGCGGTTCCACGACGGGGCTGGCCAAGGCCCTGGCGCTGCGCACCGATCTGCCGCAGATCATTCTTCCGACCACGTACGCCGGTTCCGAGGTCACCCCCGTGCTGGGCGAGACGCGGGACGGACGCAAGATCACACAGTCGTCGCCGGCGATCCTGCCCGAAACCGTCGTCTACGACGTCGAGTTCACCCTCGGCCTACCGGTGGGCATGTCGCTCACGAGCGCGATCAACGCCATGGCCCATGCCGTCGAGGCCCTCTACTCGCCGCAGGCGAACCCGGTCGTCGACGGCATGGCGCTCGACGCGATCGCCAGGATCGCCCGCGCCCTGCCGGCCCTCGTCGCCGAACCGTCCGACACCGAGGCACGCGCCGACCTGCTGCATGCCGCATGGCTCGCCGGCACCTGCCTCGCCTCCGTCGGCATGGGGCTGCACCACAAGCTCTGCCACACGCTGGGCGGTGCTTTCGAGCTGCCGCACGCCGAGACGCACACCGTGGTCCTGCCGCACGCGATGGCCTACAACGCCCCGGCAGCCCCGGACGTCATGAGCCGCATCGCCGACGCGCTGGGCGTGGCGGACGCCCCGAGCGGGGTGTTCGACCTGATCTCCTCCCTGGGAGGCCCCACGTCGCTGCGCGAGCTGGGCCTGGCGGAAGCGGATCTGCCGCAGGCCGCACGGCTGGCCACCTCGACGCCGTACCCCAACCCCCGGGAGCTGACGCCCCAGGGAATCGAGAGCCTGCTGCACGATGCCTGGCAGGGCCGCCGTCCGGCGGTTCCACCGGACCGGGCACCTGGGGCAGTGGTTCCCGCGGCACATGGAGCGGCTGCGGACGCGGAGCACCTGACCGATCAGGTGGTGGCGAGCTTCGCCGACGCACCAGATCCGCGGGTCGGGCAGCTGCTCGGCGACCTCGTGCGGCATCTGCACCATTTCGTGACGAGCAATGACGTCACCGAGTCCGAGTGGCAGTACGCGATCGACTTCCTGACCCGTACCGGGCAGATCTCCACCAGCACCCGTCAGGAGTTCGTGCTGCTGTCCGACACGCTCGGTGTCTCCAGCGTCGTCGACCTGCTCACCAACTCCCGCACCCCGCAGACCACTCCGTCGGCGGTTCTCGGGCCGTTCTACACGGACGGTCCACCGGAGACCGCGCACGGCGCGGACATCTCGCAGGGCGTGGCCGGCACTCCGCTGTGGGCCGACATCGGCATCACCGACACGGAGGGACGGCCCCTGGCGGATGCCGTCGTGGACGTCTGGCAAGCCAACAAGGACGGGTTCTACGACGTCCAACTGGCCGAATTCGACGGACCGGTGCTGCGGGGCCGACTGCGCACCGACGCGGAGGGCCACCTGCGCTTCTGGACGACCCTGCCCGCCGAGTACCCCATCCCGGACGACGGACCGGTGGGACAGATGCTCCAGGCCGTGGGTCGCCATCCCTACCGTGCCCCCCATCTGCACTTCATGATCTCCGCACCCGGCCACCAGCGCCTGGTCACCCAGCTGTTCGTGAAGGGGGGCCACTACATCGACTCCGACACCGTGTTCGGCGTCAAGGAGGGCCTCGTCGTCGACTTCACGCCCGGCGTCGGTGCGCCCCCGGACGGCCGTGAGGTCGACGGGGAGTGGCGCAACCTGCAGTTCACCTTCCGCATCGCCCGCCTGGCCGACGGCCCTGCACACTGACCTGGAGCAGTCCCCATGGAATCGACCCACGCCTACGACACCGACGTCCTCGTGGTCGGCAGTGGCCCCGCCGGTGGATCCGCGGCCCTGCTCCTCGCCACCTACGGCGTACGCACCCTGCTCGTCACCAAGTACGGCTGGCTGGCCAACACCCCTCGTGCGCACATCACCAACCAGCGCACCATGGAAGTGCTGCGAGACCTCGGCGTGGACGGCGAAGCCGTCGCGGCCGGAAGCCCCGCCGAACTCATGGGCGACACGGTCCTGTGCACCGCCCTGGCCGGCGAGGAGATCGGCCGGATCCGCAGCTGGGGCACCGGCCCCCACGCGGCGACCGAGTACGGGGTCGCCAGCCCCGCGCAGATGATCGACCTTCCGCAGACCTACCTGGAACCGATCCTGGTGAACAACGCGGCGGCGCGGGGCGCCAAGGTCCGCTTCGACACCGAGTTCCTCAGCCTGGAACAGGACGCCGACGGCGTCACCGCCCGGCTCCGGGACCGCCTGCGCGGGGACGAGTTCACCGTGCGGGCCCGCTATCTGATCGGAGCGGACGGCGGCCGCAGCAGTGTGGCGGAGCAGATCGGGCTGCCGATCGCCGGCGAGAGCGGCAAGGCCGGCAGCATGAACATCGTCTTCAAGGCGGACCTGTCACGGCACGTGGCCCACCGCCCGAGTGTTCTGTACTGGGTGATGCGCCCCGGCGCCCACATGGGCGGCATCGGCATGGGTCTGGTGCGGATGGTCCGGCCCTGGGACGAATGGCTGCTGGTGTGGGGATACGACATCGACCAGCCCCCGCCGCAGATGGACGAGGCCACCGCCCGCGACATCGTCCACGACCTCATCGGCGACCCGGACATCCCCGTCGAGATCACCTCGAGCTCGCTCTGGACGGTCAACCACAGCTACGCCACCACGTATTCGGCCGGGCGGGTCTTCTGTGCCGGGGACGCGGTGCACCGGCACCCGCCGTCCAACGGACTCGGCTCCAACACCTCGATCCAGGACTCGTACAACCTGGCCTGGAAGCTCGCCATGGTCATCCGCGGTCAGGCCGGACCCGGGCTGCTCGACACCTACACGGAAGAGCGGGCACCGGTGGGCAAGCAGATCGTCGATCGGGCGAACCTCAGCCGCGATCAGTTCGGCCCGATCTTCCAGGCGCTCGGCCTCGACGAGTACAGCGAGGAGGAGCACATCGCCGACGGTCTCGCCGCGTGCCGCAGCGAGACGGCCGACGGCACCAAACGGCGGCAGGCGCTGGAGGAGGCCATCCGGCTGAAGAACTTCGAGTTCAACGCCCACGGTGTCGAGATGAACCAGCGCTATGTGTCCGCGGCGGTCGTCCAGGACGACGACACCGCCGAGGCCTGGCCACGGGATCCGGAACTGTTCCACCAGGCGACGACCCGCCCCGGTGCCAAACTGCCGCACGCCTGGCTCGTCGACGGAGACGGTCACCGGGTGTCCACGCTGGACGTCGTCGGCAAGGGAGTCTTCACACTGGTCACCGGGCTCTCCGGTGGAGTGTGGGAGGCCGCGGCGGCCGCCTGCGCGGAGGCTCTGGGGCTTCCGCTGGCGTGCGTCCGCATCGGCGACCGGAACAGCCGCGACGCCTACGGCGAGTGGCGCCGGATATCGGAACTGGCCGAGGACGGGTGTCTGCTCGTCCGCCCGGACGGACACATCGCCTGGCGGGCCGCTTCGGCACCGGATGCCGACTCGACGGCGTACGAGGAACTGCTCGACGCACTGAGGACCGTGCTGCAGCGCTGACGGCGCGCGCGACGCGCAGAGGACCACACGAACAAGGGCGAACGCCACGCGCGCTGTTCGCCGGACCGGAACGGAGTGCAGTGCATATGGACAAGGTGGTTGCCGGCGCCGAGGAGGCGCTGGCCGGCGTCATGGACGGAGCGTCCCTGGCCGTGGGCGGCTTCGGCCTCAGCGGTGTCCCCGATGTGCTGATCCAGGCGCTGTACGCCACCGGCGCGAGCGGGCTGAGCGTGGTGTCCAACAACTGCGGAGTGGACGGCGGCGGGCTGGGCATCCTTCTCGCCGCGGGCCGCATAGCCCGCGTCACCGGCTCGTACGTCGGTGACAACAAGGAGTTCGCCCGCCAGTACCTCTCGGGGGAACTGCTGCTCGAGCTGACACCGCAGGGCACGCTCGCCGAACGTCTGCGAGCCGGAGGCTGCGGAATCCCCGCCTTCTTCACGCCCGCCGGTGTCGGCACCCAGGTCGCCGAGGGCGGCCTGCCCTGGCGCTACGCGCCCGACGGCACCGTGGCCGTGGCGTCACCGCCCAAGGAAGTACGCGAGTTCGACGGCCGGCGTTACGTGCTCGAGCACGGCATCACCACCGACTTCGCGCTCGTCAGGGCCGCCAAGGGCGACCGCCACGGCAATCTCGTCTTCCACCGCTCGGCCCGCAACTTCAACCCGCTCGCCGCGATGGCGGGCCGCGTCACGATCGCGGAGGTGGAGCACTTGGCCGAGCCCGGCGAGCTCGACCCGGACGAGATCCACCTGCCCGGCGTGTTCGTCCAGCGCGTGGTCGAACTGACCCCGGAGCAGGCCGCGGACAAGCGCATCGAAAGGCGCACGGTGACCGTGCCCTCAGCACGAGAGTCGGTGCAGCACTGATGGCATGGACCAGGGACGAGATGGCCGCGCGCGCGGCGGCGGAGATCCACGACGGCGACTACGTGAACCTCGGCATCGGACTGCCCACACTGGTCCCCGAGCACGTGGCCGAGGGAGTCCACGTGGTGCTCCAGTCGGAGAACGGCATCCTCGGCGTCGGCCCGTACCCTGCGGAGGAGGACGTGGACCCCGACCTGATCAACGCGGGCAAGGAGACGGTCACGGTGCTGCCGGGCGCGAGCTTCTTCGACTCCGCGCTGTCCTTCGGAATGATCCGGGGCGGCCACATCGACACCGCCATTCTCGGGGCCATGCAGGTCTCCGCCACCGGGGACCTCGCCAACTGGATGATCCCCGGCAAGATGGTGAAGGGCATGGGCGGTGCGATGGACCTCATCCACGGCGCCCGGCGGGTGATCGTCGTGATGGACCACTGCGCCAAGGACGGGAGTCCGAAGGTCGTCGATTCCTGCACCCTCCCCCTCACCGGGGTCGCGTGCGTCGACCGCATCATCACCGACCTCGGCGTCCTGGACGTCACGGAGGACGGTCTCGTCCTCGTCGAGACCGCACCCGGCATCAGCGCGGACGAGGTCGTCAGCCGTACGGCCGCGCCCCTGCGCGTGCCGGGCCCGGTCGGCTGACCTCGCGTCGGCCCCCTGACGCCCGTCGGCCGGGTTCCCGGACAGCACCCGGACCGGCGGGCACAACCCTCCACTCACCGCTCCCCCTCAACACCCCCCACACCAAGGAGTCTCGATGAACGAGCGCCTGCGGGACGTCTACGTCGTCGACGCCGTCCGCACACCCGTCGGCCGTTACGCGGGTGCCCTGTCCTCCGTACGTCCGGACGACCTCGCCGCCGGGGTGCTGCGCGCGCTGCTCGACCGCAGCCCCGCCCTGGACCCGGCCCTCATCGGCGACGTGCTCTTCGGCAATGCCAACGGCGCCGGGGAGGAGAACCGGGATGTCGCCCGCATGGCCGTCCTGCTGGCCGGGCTTCCCGTGACGGTCCCCGGTGCCGCCGTCAACCGGCTGTGCGGCTCGGGGATGGAGGCCGTCATCCAGGCCGCCCGCGCGATCGCGCTCGGTGACGCCTCCGTCGCCGTGGCCGGCGGAGTGGAGTCCATGAGCCGCGCCCCGTGGGTAGTGCCCAAACCGGATCGGGCCTTCCCCGTCGGGAACCAGCAGCTGTACTCCACCACGCTCGGCTGGCGGATGGTCAACCCGCGGATGCCCGACGCCTGGACCATCCCGCTCGGCGAGAGCGCCGAACTGATCGCCGACAGGTACGGAATCACCCGCGAGGCCCAGGACGTCTTCGCGCTCGCCAGCCACGAGAAGGCCGCCCGGGCGTGGAAGGACGGTGTCTACGAGGCCGAGGTGGTCCCCGTCGACGGTGTGGACCTGCCCCGCGACGAGGGGATCCGGGACGACACCTCCCTCACCGCGCTCGCCCGTCTCAAGCCGGTCTTCCGTGAGGGCGGCACGATCACGGCCGGCAACGCCTCGCCCCTCAACGACGGCGCGGCAGCCCTGCTGCTCACCGACGAGGCCGGGCTGGCCGAGACGGGCCGTGAGCCGCTGGCCAGGATCCGCGCCAGTGCCGTGACCGGCATCGAGCCCCAGTACTTCGGCCTCGGCCCGGTCGAGGCGATGCGCAACGCGATGACGAAGGCGGGGCGCGCCTTCGACGACCTTCACACCGTCGAGCTCAACGAGGCCTACGCCGCGCAGGCCCTCGGCTGCCTGGCCGCCATGCCCGAACTCGACTCGGGCATCCTCAATCCGAGGGGCGGCGCCGTCGCCATCGGGCATCCCCTCGGCGCCTCCGGCGCCCGCATCACCGGAGCGGTCGCGCACCAGCTCGCCGCTGCCGGCTCGGGCACGGGCCTGGCAGCGCTGTGCATCGGTGTCGGGCAGGGCCTGGCGCTGGTCCTGGAGCGCTGAGGCGCAGGGAACGGGCGGTCGTCGTACACCGCGTGCCCGTGGGCCGGTAGCACTTCGGCGCGGTGCGCGCGGTGCCGCACGGGAGAGCGACATCGTGCCGCGTACGGCGGCCCGGCCGTCCCGCGGACGGCTGGATTCCCGCGGACGACTGGATTCCTCGCGGCCGGTCGCACCATCCGGTTCTCCGCCGAGGAGTCCGGCCGGCGGGATGCTCCCGGGCACCGTACGAAGATCGAGCAGGACCGGGCGGACAACGCCCGCGAGGTGATCCACGAAGCGGAACCGACCGGGCCCACAGGCCGCAGGCCGCACCTCATGTCGCCGGACGAGCGGGCATTCGTCACGCTTCGCACGCGGACGTGCACAGCGCCGACAAGCCAAAGGAAGCTTCGACAGAGGACAAACGGGTATCAAAGGGATTGAGCTCGACGGACGGTCCCGCCGCCATCGGCGCAGGCCACAGCCGTCGAAGGAGCCGCGTTCTCATGTCCAGCTTCCCGATCACCCGCGATCCCACCGTCCGTGCTTGCAGTCCGGAACGACCCGCGGCACTGGACGACCTTCCGGACATCCCCGACCCGCACACCATCAGCACGATGGACGCACGGGCCCTGTCGACCTCCCTTTTCCGGCGACTGCGCACGCTGGAGGAGGGCACGGCGGAGTACTCGTACGTCCGCAACACGCTGGTGGAGCTCAACATGAGCCTCGTGAAGTTCGCGGCGACCCGGTTCCGCGGCCGCAGCGAACCGATGGAGGACATCGTCCAGGTGGGCACGGTCGGCCTCATCAAGGCGATCAACCGCTTCGACGTCGAGCGCGAGGTCGAGTTCACGTCCTTCGCGCTGCCCACCGTCGCCGGCGAGATCAAGCGCTTCTTCCGCGACACCAGCTGGGCCGTGCGCGTGCCGCGGCGCCTCCAGGAACTGCGGCTGGACCTGGCGAAGGCGTACGACGTCCTGGAGCAGGACCTTGGACACGCCCCCACCGTGGCCGAACTGGCGGCCCGGCTCGGGATCACCGAGGACGAGGTCGCCGAGGGCCAGCGGGCCGCCAACGGCTATGTGGCCCGCTCCATAGAGCCTCTCGAGGACGACGAGGCCGTCAGCCCGCTCGCCCGTCGGCTGGGAGAGGAGGACCCGGCACTGGACATCGTGGAGTGCCTGGAGTGCCTCAAGCCGTTGATCGCCGACCTGCCCGAGCGCGAACGCACGATCCTTTCGCTGCGGTTCGGCGACGAGCTCACGCAGTCCGAGATCGGGGAGCGGCTCGGGATCTCGCAGATGCATGTCTCCCGCCTGCTCGCCGGCATCCTCACCAAGCTGCGGAAAGGGCTCCTGGCGGACGACGACCCTCCTGAAGGGGCCTTGTGAGGGGCGGTCCGCCCTGAGCGCTGATCCACGGGGCAGAAGCGGTCAGCGGCCGAGTTCGCGGGCGAGTTCCTCCTTGTTCATCTTGGAACGGCCTTCGAGGTTGCGGCTCTTGGCCTCCTGGTAGAGCTGGTCGTACGTCGGCCCCTGCGCGCCCTTGTGGGAGCGCAGTCCACCACGACGACTCGACGAGATGTCCTGCGTGGACGTGCGGCTCGCAGTCTCGGACTCGCCGCTGCGCGCGCGTTCCTTGTTGACCGTGCGCGCAGCGATCTCCTTCGCACGCTCGGGGCTCTCGCCGCGGGCCAGCGCGCTCTCCTTGATGTGCTCGTACTGACGTTCACGCTTGGGACTGGATCCTCGGGGCATCGTCGAGCCTCCTTCCCGGATCGACCGGATCGAGCCCGGGTTCCTTGCACGCTGCGGATCGCATTCAGGCACCACTGTTGGGCGGGCCTGCGCTGATCCCGGCGAGGACCGAACCCGGATCACGGGCCCTCGCGAGATCTCCGAGGGTGACAACACCCAAGGGGCGACCGTCCTCGACCACCGCGAGCCTGCGCACCATGTGCATCCGCATCAGCCACACGGCCTTCGAAGCCTCCTCGTCGGGACGGATGGTGAGCACCTCCGGGGTACACACGGAACGCACCGGCATGATGTACGGGTCATGACCCATGGCGACCGAACGGACGGCGATGTCTCGGTCCGTCAGCACACCGAGCAGCCGGCCGTCGTCGGCGACCATCACATCGCCGATGTCCTCGTCCCGCATCAGCCGGGCGGCCTCGACCAGCGAAGCGTCGGGAGGCAGTGTCCGCACTCCCGTCGTCATCACGTCCTTCACCAGCTGAGCCATGACACCCACTCTCCCTTCGCTGACGTATCGCACCTGCCCTGGTTCCGCCCGGTTATCCGGTGAAAGTCGGTGGAGCGCGTGGTTGAGACCGGCCAAGGGGCCGATGAAGGCACGCCGAGCCCACAGCGGAACGGCGCGGGCCCCTGTCATCACAGTCGGTGACGGGTCGCGTGGAGCACGGCGACCACACATGGTCCGGTATGCCCGAGTAGACTCCGGTTCGTCACGCTGGAGACGAGATGACCATGCCCGATCAGGGGCGGGACGAGCCTGCGCCCGACCAGTTGGCCTCCGCGGTCACACAGCTCGCCGCCGAGCTCTCCGCCCTGCGCCGCGATCTTGCGCGGCGCCATCTGCTCGACCTCGCCTCGGGCGTACTCGTCGCGCAACTCTCCCTCACCCCGTCCGATGCCGCCGACCACCTCACACAGCTCGCGGAGACGACCGGGGTCCCCGAGGAGGATCTCGCCGCGGACATCCTCAACGCGTCGGGAACGGACAGGGAGGCGGGCCGGGACAGGGACGAGGCCGCGGACAGCGGCGCGGACACACGCCGGGACCGGCACGAGGACCAGAACGGGGATCAGGACCGGGACGAGGCGCGCAGGGCGCGTCGTACGGAGGCCGCGGCGGAAACCGCCGCCAGGACCGGCGGCACGGTCGGCGAAGTCGCCGAGACCCTCCTGGACGGCGGGCTGCGCCCACTCGGAGTGCGCGGCCTGTGGCTGTTCCGGCGAACGGAGACGGATTGCCTGGCTCTGACCGGCCACGCAGGGGTGAGCCGGCTGGAGGCCGCGCACTGGAAGTGGGTGCCTCCGTTCGCGGGCAGTCCGCTGCACCGCGTGCTGCGGGAGGCGGCCCCCGCGTGGTTTCCGGCCGGTCCTCCCGGTGCCGAACGGCTGCCGGGGCCCACCCCGGACGCCGCCCGCGCCGTGCTACCGCTGCGGCAGTACGGGACGGTGACGGGACTGGCCCTCGCCGACTGGCCCGGCCCCAGGCAGCTCGACGAACCGGTGAAACGGGCCCTGACCGCGCTGGCCGTCCCCGCGGCACGCATCCTGGACGCGGGTGCTGACGATCCGGCGCAGCCGGGGGCACTCGCCGCGCTGCTCGATCTGATGACGCATCCCGCGATGGTCCTCTGCGCCGCGCCGGGGACCGGGGCCCTGCACATCGAGCATCTCAACCGGCCGGCGCTGGACTCGGCGGGCCATGTGCACGGGGCGGCGGGCCGTCCGCTGGCCCAGGTGTTCCCGGCCATGGAGCCGGATCTCGTGCGGCTGGAGCGGGCGGCGCGGGAGTGGGCCGCTCCGCAGCGGGCGGCCAGACTGCCCGTGGTGCACAGGGCCGGTGACCCGGAACCGCTGCATGACGTCCGGGTGCTGCCCGTCGGCCCCGTCAGGACCGTGGTGCTCTGGCACGGCGCGACCGACCCGGGGATGGCGCTGGCGCGGGTGCTGGGCAGGCTGGAGAACCTGGCCGCGTTCGAGGACGACCTGATCACCGGAACATCCCGGTGGAGCGAGCAGGCCTACCGGATCTTCGGCCTCGACCCCGGCACGCCGCCGGTGCCACTGCGCCGGCTGGCACCGCGGCTCCACCGCGACGAGACCGGCAGGCTGGAAGACCTGCTGGCCGAGCTGACCGAGCGCCGCCAGGGCGCACACACCGTCGTCCGGGCGGTGCGGGAGGACGGCGGGCTCCGCCACGTCCGGATCGCCGCGGAGCCGCTGCTGACGGGCGGTGTGCTCACCGGGATCACCGGCGTGTACCAGGACGTGTCCGCGCAGCACCACACCGAGATCGCCCTCACCGCCACCTTCGACCGGCTGACCGCGGCCCAGACCCAGGCGGCGCTCCGGCATCAGCTGGTCATCCAGTTGCAGCAGGCGATCGTCCCCGAAGTGCCCGTGCTCCAGCGGCTGCCCGGTCTGCAGGTAGCGGCCCGCTACCGGCCGGCGGCCGAGGAGTACCGGGTCGGCGGCGACTGGTACGACGTACTGCCGCTGCCGAACGGTCGGGTGCTGATCGCCGTCGGCGACATCGCGGGGCACGGCATCGACTCGGTGACCGGCATGGTCTCGCTGCGCAACGCGCTGCGCGGGCTGGCGTTCACCGGCCACTCGCCGGCGCGGCTGATGGCCTGGCTCAACGAGGTCACCCTGCACACGCACGGCCGTCCGACGGCCACGGCGGTGTGCGCCCTGTACGACCCCGCGGACCGGTCGCTGCGCTGGGCCAGTGCGGGCCACCTGCCGCCGCTGCTGCTCCGCGACAACCGGGCGTCTTTCCTCGAGCCGCCGCGGAACATCCTGCTGGGCGCGGTGGCGTCCGCCGACTACGCCGAGGTGGTGACACCGCTCGCACCGGGCGACATCCTGATGCTGTACACCGATGGTCTGGTCGAGCGCCGCTACACGGGACTCGACGAGAGCCTGGCGAGTCTGCGGCGCGCGGCGGAGCGGCTCGGCCCGGGCGGGCTGGACGAGCGTACGGACCGGCTGCTGACGTCGGTCACCGGAGACACGGACGACGACACCAGCCTGGTGGTCGTGCGGGTCTCCTGATCACCGGATCCGCGCTCAGCGCTGGAGCCACTTGCGTACCCGGGTGACGAGGTCGTACGCATCGACCGGCTTGGTGATGTAGTCGTTGGCCCCGGCCGCGAGGCTCTTGGCACGGTCCCCGGGCATGGCCTTGGCGGTGACGACGATGACGGGCACGGCGGCGAACCTCGGCAGCTTCCTGATGGCGGCGGTGGCGCTGTAACCGTCCATCCCGGACATCATCACGTCCATGACGATCAGATCCACGTCCTGATGGGCGATGAGCAGGTCGATGCCCGAGCGCCCGTCGGCCGCGGTGAGTACGTGCATCCCCTCGGCCTCCAGGATCTCGGTGAGCGCGAAGACGTTCCGGTCGTCGTCGTCGATGATCAGCACCACGCGCCCGGCAAGGCTTCCGTCGTGGACCGGCCGCCGTTCCGTCACGGACCGCAGGCCATGGGCTTCGCGGGCGGCGAGCCCGGGCGGGGGGTGCACGGGGAGTTTTCCGCCGACGGGTACGTAGAAGGTGAAGACGCTGCCCTCGCCGAGCCTGCTCTCCGCGACGATCACCCCGCTGAGGAGCTGAGCGACCTCTCGGCTGATGGAGAGTCCGAGGCCGGTGCCGCCGTAGCGGCGGCCGGTGCTGACCGCGCCCTGCTGAAAGGCCCCGAATATGGCGTCCAGATGTTCGGGCGCGATGCCGATGCCGGTGTCCTTGACCCGGAAGGCGAGCACCGGCAGGCCGTGCAGTGACGCGGGGAGTTCGTCGTCGGTGGCGTGCTCGACCCGCAGTTCGACGCCGCCGCGTTCGGTGAACTTCAGGGCGTTGGAGAGCAGATTGCGCAGCACCTGGCGGAGGCGGTTCTCGTCGGTGGTGATGTCGGCGGGCACGTCGTCCGCGGTGACGACCCCGAATTCCAGGCCGCGCTCGCTCGCCAGCGGCCGGAAGGACATCTCGACGTACTCCAGCAACCGGTGCAGCGGGAAGCGCTCGCGGTGGACGTCCATCTTGCCCGCCTCGACCTTGGACAGATCGAGGATGTCGTTGATCAGCTGAAGCAGGTCGGAGCCGGCGGAGTGGATGACCTCGGCGTAGTCGACCTGCTTCTCGGTCAGATTGCCCTCGGGGTTCTGGGCGAGCAGCTGGGCCAGGATGAGCAGGCTGTTGAGCGGGGTGCGCAGCTCATGGCTCATGTTGGCGAGGAATTCTGACTTGTACATGGAGGTGCGGGAGAGCTGTTTGGCCCGGTCCTCCAGCTCCTGCCTGGCCTGTTCGATCTCCAGGTTCTTGCGCTCGATGTCCCGGTTGCGGTCGGCGAGCAGCGCAGCCTTCTCCGCCAGCTCCGCGTTGGAGCGCTGGAGTTCCTCCTGGCGGGCCTGCAACTCCTGGGAACGGGCGCGCAGTTCGGAGGTGAGCCGCTGCGACTGCTCCAGCAGCTCGTCGGTGCGGGCATGGGCGATCAGCGAGCTGACGTTGACGCCGACGGTCTCGATGAACCGCTCGAGGAAGTCCCGGTGGATACGGGTGAAGGGCCGCAGCGCGGCCAGCTCCACAACGCCGAGCACCTGGTCCTCGACCAGGATCGGCAGCACGATCAGGGCGCCGGGGTCCCCGGCTCCGAGGCCGGAAGAGATCGTAACAAAACCGGGCGGCAGGTCGTCGACGGCGATGGTGCGGCGGCTGAGGGCGGCCTGGCCGACCAGGGACTCGCCGAGCCGGAGGCGGGCCGGCGAACGGGCGGGCGGAACGTCGCGCCCTGTGGCCCCGGCGGGCACGGCCCGGGCCGCCGGCACTCCGTACGCGGCGGTCATGACGAGCTCCGGGCCGCTGCCGTCCGCGGCCTCCTCGGCCAGGTAGATCGCTCCGTACTGGGCCGAGACCAGCGGCGGCACCTCGTTCATGATGACTGTGGCGAACTGGGCGGGGTCGCTGCTGCCCTGCATCAGTCCGGAGATGCGGGCCAGGTTGGTCTTGAGCCAGTCCTGCTCCTCGTTGGCACGGATGGTGGCACGGAGCGACTCGACCATCGAGTTGATGTTGTCCTTGAGGTCTCCGACCTCTCCCGGGGCCTCCACGGCGATGGACCGGGTCAGATCGCCTTCCGCGACGGCGCTGGTCACCTCGGCGATCGCGCGGACCTGCCGGGTGAGGTTTCCGGCGAGCTCGTTGACGTTCTCCGTGAGCCTCTTCCAGGTGCCGGAGACGCCTTCGACCTCGGCCTGGCCGCCGAGCCGGCCTTCGCTGCCGACCTCGCGGGCGACGCGGGTGACCTCGGCGGCGAACGACGACAGCTGATCGACCATGGTGTTGATGGTCGTCTTGAGCGCCAGGATCTCGCCGCGCGCGTCGACGTCGATCTTGCGGGTCAGGTCGCCCTGGGCGACGGCCGTCGTGACCTGGGCGATGTTGCGGACCTGGTTGGTCAGGTTGGTCGCCATGGAGTTGACGTTGTCGGTGAGGTCCTTCCAGGTGCCGGACACACCACGAACAGTGGCCTGGCCGCCCAGGTTGCCTTCGGTGCCGACCTCGCGAGCCACGCGCGTGACCTCCTCGGCGAACGAGGAGAGCCGCTCGACCATCGTGTTGATGGTGTCCTTCAGCTCCAGGATCTCGCCGCGCGCGTCGACCCGGATCTTCTGGGTCAGGTCGCCGCGTGCCACCGCGGATGCGACCTGGGCTATCGACCGCACCTGCGACGTGAGGTTGTCGGCCATGGTGTTCACACCGGTGGTGAGTTCCTGCCAGACGCCGCCGACGCCCTTGACCCGCGCGTGGCCGCCGAGCCGCCCCTCACCGCCGACCTCCCGGGCGACCCGTGTGACTTCGGAGGTGACCAGCGACAGCTGGTCGACCATGCCGTTGTAGACCGCGGCGATCTCGCCCATGATGCCCCCGGCGTCGTCGGGCAGCCGGGAGGAGAAGTCCCCGTCGCGTACGGCCGTGAGCCCTGCCAGGAGCTTTCTCAGCCCTTCCTCGCTCAGCGCGGCCGGCGGCCGGGCCTCCGCCGCGGCGTGGTCCTGCGGACGGGCCGGTTGGTCCTGCGGGTCGCCCCGTGAGTGGCCTGATGCGTCCATCGCCGACCTCGTGTCACTCGTTCGGCGTCTTCTTCCACTCTCGACTCTCGCACGCGCTCCCCCTGGCGACACCCCCGGATGTCCTGGGGCGGCGGAGTGCGGCGCTCTCCGCGCGCATCGTTTTCCCGGTGTCCCGCGACTCAGGGCCCAGGCACGCATCGATTGTCGAATGTCCCGTACAGGCCAAAAAACTGGTGTGGCGGAATACGGAGAGGGCAGACGCAGGGACAGACGCAATCACGGAGGTGACGTCATGGTCCCGCTTCTCCTCGTTCTGCTCCTCGTGCTGATCCTCTTCGGTGCGGGATTCGCACTGGACGTGCTCTGGTGGGTCGCGGTCATCCTGCTGGTGGTATGGCTGCTCGGATTCTTCCTTCGTCCGGCGGGCGGCAGCGGTCGCTGGTATCGCTGGTAGCCGGCGCCTGTGGGTTCCCGCACATGTCCGCGCACAATCCGAGGCGAGCCTCTTGACGCCGCCAGAATGCGAGGAGGCCCCGTGCAGCACAAATATCTGAGCATCTACCTGAACGACCACCTGGCCGGCGCCACATCGGGCGTGGAACTGTCCCGGCGTATCGCTCGTGCGCACCGCTCCTCGGCCCGTGCCGCAGAGGTGCAGCACCTGGCCGAGGACATCGCCGAGGACCGCCAGAGCCTCCTGGACCTCATGCGTTCTCTGGAAGTCGCACCACGCCGGTACAAGGTCTACGGGGGCTGGGCCGTGGAGAAAATCGCGCGGCTCAAGCCCAACGGCCACGCCCATCGCCGCTCGGGGCTGAGCACAGTCGTCGAGCTGGAAACCCTGCGGATGGGCATTCAGGGGAAGTACCTCTTGTGGCGGGCGCTGGCCGCCGTATCCACGGAGTCGGAGGGTCTCGACCACTCGCGCCTCCACGAACTGATCGATCGGGCAGCAAGCCAGATGGCGATCGTGGACGGGCTGCACGGCACAGCTGCGAGAACTGTCCTGGCCGGAGGTCACGGCCGACGCGAAGCGCTACGGCAAGCGCACCCGCGGCCGAGTTGACGCTTGCGACACGTCGACACTCGCGGGCCATGCAGTCGGCTCGCCCCTGGGGGAGAAGACTGTGGACGGCACATTCCGAGGGCGCGTCACCAACGTGTGTGTACCGGTCCGCGAGAGGTCGATCGCCGTGCGAAGTGTGGGTGTGGAGGAGGAACTGCTGCTGGTCGACGCGGAGAGCGGCGAGCCGAGAGCGCTGTCCACCGCGGTGCCGACGTCCGCGTCCCGCGAGGCCGACGGGAAACAGGACCGCTTCCAGGCGGAGCTGCAACGGCAGCTACTCGAATTCGCCACCCACCCACAGGTCGACATGGGCAGGCTCGCGACCGAGATCACCCGGTGCCGTGCGCAGGCCGCGCGACATGCGGAGAACAAGGGCGCTGCCGTCGCCGCCCTGGCCACGTCACCCCTGCCGGTCAGGCCGGAGGTGGGAACGGGCGAGCGGTACCGCTGGATGGAAGAGCAGTTCGGCCTGACGACTCAGGAGCAGCTCACCTGTGGCTGTCATGTGCATGTGTCCGTGGCGTCCGACGAGGAGGGAGTGGCCGTCCTCGACCGCATCCGGCACTGGCTGGCCATGCTCCTGGCGGTGAGTGCGAACTCGCCCTTCTGGCAGGGCCAGGACAGCCGGTACTGCAGCTATCGGAAGCCCGCATCCACGAAACGCCGTACCGTCTCGACGGTCCGCGTGCCCGCACAGAACTCCGCGGCAACGCCACCGCGGCAGCCCGGTCCGCACCTCAGAACAGCAGGACGAGCGCGTAGCCCAGGAAGAACGCCGCGATCACCAGAGCCAGTACGGCAATGGCAACCAGCGGCCCTTTGGCCCAGCCGCGTGTGCGGGTCTCGTACGGGCCCGCGCCGGAGGACGTGCTCGCCTCGCCGGGCGGGGTCTCGCCCGGCGGCACCGAACCGCCCGGCTCCAGACCGGGGGTCACTCGTGGGTCGGGGTCGGGGTTATAAACAGCCATACAAGATATTTGCCCAATTTATCCCGATGTGACGCCTGTGACTGCGGGGTGGTTACGGCGCCCGCAGATGACAGACGCCGAATGCACGGCCGATCACGGGCTGTGCCACATTGCGTACGCGCACCCCGCCCGCCGTCATCCCGTGCTCGACGCCCCGGGTGCGCGTGTCCGTGCACTGCCACGTCGGCACCGGCCGTGCGCAACCCGCTTTGCGCGGGCGCAGGAGCTGAGCACCTCACGGAAGCCCTCGACGTCCGGCGGCTCAGGCACGTTCTCCTCCAGAGGGCTGCATCCCACCAAGTCGGGCCGGGGGTGGGACACCCGCGCGTACCCTTCACCGGTCACGTGCCCGCACGGCCCGGGTACATACGCGGTGTGCCGGTGTGAGGACGGGTACCCGCGCACCTGTACGGGATCTACAGCGACAGCACCGTAGCCCGGTTGCTCCAGGGCTACGCCTGGCTCCCCGACGCAAGACGGCGAAGCGGCGACGGTGAGCGAAGCGCGGCGGACGGGAGCTCTCGCGCGCGTGTGAGCCGGGCCCGGGGCGGGGCGTGTGGGCGACGCCGTCGGGTCGGCGTGCCATGCACGCATCGGCGGACGAGCTCGTGTCCGGCCCGGCGGCTGGACCATACGCGAGCTGTGCCGGCGGACCGCGCCGGGGCGGTCGCCCCTCCCCGGGTGCCCCCTCTGTCGTGCCGCCCGCCCCCTCTCCCACGCTCTCAACCGCTGCCGAGGTGGGGTCCACGCCGCCCGCAGCAACCGGAATTGGACGTCCCGCGGCCGGTAACGGCCCGTCCGCAGGCGGTCGGAATCGCTCCGCCGCCTGCGGACGGGGCCGTCATGTGCAGTTACGTCGACAGCAGCCCGTCGGACACCGCTGCCGGTACCGGCGCGTAGCCGGTGGCCCGGGTGGTGAAGGTGCCCCGGCCCTGGGTCCGGCTGCGCAGCCGGGATGCGTAGCCGAAGAGCTCGGCCAGCGGCACGGTTGCGGTGATCACGGCTGTGCCCGCCCGCGCGGTCGAGCCCGAGACCCGGCCGCGGCGTGCCGCCAGGTCGCCGAGCACTCCGCCCACGGCGTCGTCGGGCACGGTGGCCGTGACCTCGACCACCGGTTCCAGGAGCGCCATCACGCCGGCGCGCAGGGACTCCCGCAGCGCCAGCCTGCCTGCCGTCCGGAACGCCATCTCCGAGGAGTCCTTGGGGTGGGTGGCCCCGTCGGTCAGGGTGACCCGCAGCCCGGTCACCGGGTGACCGCCGAGGGGCCCCTCCGCCAGGGCGTCCCGGCAGCCGGCCTCCACCGCCCGGATGTACTCCTGCGGCACGCGTCCGCCGGTGACGGTCGACCGGAACTCGAAGTGCCCTGTGCCGCACCTCGCGTTGTCGCCATCAGGCCGCCGGCCGGCGGTCGGCAGCGGCTCCACGTCGAGCACGACGTGGGCGAACTGACCGGCGCCGCCGTCCTGCTTGACGTGCCGGTACACCAGGCCGGACACACCGCGGACGACCGTCTCCCGGTAGGCCACCTGTGGTCGGCCGACGACGACCTCCAGCCCGTGAGCGCGACGGACTCTCTCCACCGCGACCTCCAGATGCAGCTCGCCCAGCCCCGACAGCACCGTCTGGCCGGTCTCGGGGTCGGTCCGAACCGCCAGTGAGGGGTCCTCCTCGACCGCACGGGCCAGCGCCGAAGCCAGCCGGTCGGCGTCGAGGCTCCTACGGGCCTCGACCGCCACTGAGACGACAGGCTCGGCCACCGTCGGCGGTTCGAGGGCCAACGGAGCTGCCGGTGTGCACAGAGTGGCCCCTGCACGGGCCGCCTTCAGCCCGACGACGGCGACGATGTCCCCGGCCACCGCCCGGCCCACGTCGGCGTGCCGGTCCGCCTGGACCCGCAGGATCCGGCCGATCCGCTCGGTGCGGCGCGCGCCCACGTCCAGCACCGCGTCTCCCTTCTCCATCGATCCTGAATACACACGCAGGAAGGTCAGCCTCCCTGTGGCCGTCGAGCTGACCTTGAACACCAGCGCGGCGAACGGCGCGGCCGGGTCGGCGGCCCGTTCCTGCGCCGTGCCGCCCGAAGTGCCCCGAACCGGCGGCACGTCCAGGGGTGAGGGGAGGTAGGCCACTACGGCTTCCAGCAGCGGTTCGATCCCGCGGTTGCGGTAGGCCGATCCGCACAGCACCACCACGCCCTCGCCACGACGGGTGAGGTCGCGCAGTGCCGCGGCCAGAGTCCGCGCCGAGACCGTCGACTCCGCGCAGAACTCCTCCAGGGCGACCGGGTGCAGTTCCGCCACCGCCTCCTCGAGCAGCCGGCGGCGCCGGTGCGCCTCCTCGCGAAGGTCTTCGGGCAACGGGGCGTCTTCGTACGTGTCCCGGCCGGCGCCCCAGACCAGCGCGCGCATACGCAGCAGATCCACGACCCCGGTGAACTCGTCCTCCCGACCGATCGGCAGCTGGACCACCAGCGGGACGGTGTGGAGCCGGTCCCGGATCGACGCGACCGCCGTGTCGAGGTCGGCACCGGCGCGGTCCAGCTTGTTGACGAACGCGATCCGCGGCACTCCGTGCCGGTCGGCCTGCCGCCACACCGACTCGCTCTGCGGCTCGACGCCAGCGACGGCGTCGAAGACCGCGATCGCGCCGTCGAGCACCCGCAGCGAGCGCTCCACCTCGTCGGAGAAGTCGACGTGGCCCGGCGTGTCGATCAGGCTGATCCGGTGTCCGTCCCAGACACAGCTCACCGCCGCGGCGAAGATGGTGATTCCGCGGTCGCGCTCCTGCGAGTCGAAGTCGGTGACGGTGTTGCCGTCATGGACCTCGCCACGCTTGTGGGTGGCGCCGGTGACGTACAGGATCCGTTCGGTGACGGTGGTCTTGCCGGCGTCGACGTGGGCGAGGATGCCCAGGTTCCGGACGCGGGTCAGCGGACTGGTCGTATGGCGTTGCCTGGTGGTACGCACGGCCCATGGCCTTTCAGGGTGTTCGAGAACTGGGCAGCGCGATTCCCGGACGAAACGGCCTGACGTCAGCTCGAGGGCGGCCCGGAGGACGGCCTGAGGCCGTGCAGTCGGGAGCCGCCAGGATCCTCTGGGCCGGCGGCCGTCCCGGAAGCCGCTGATGCGGCGCGACGGCACGACAGCACGAGGGCACGGGGAGGACACGACCGCGGCGCCGAACTCACCGGGCCGACCGGACGGGCAGTCAGGACTCAGGTGTTCGTCGCGGACTTCCGGTGGCGGCCGCGCAGCCGACACCGGGCGCAGGAAGACATCAGGATCACGTCGAACCGTGACCGGGGAACGGCGACAGCGGTGCGGTGACGCACGGCCCGGCTCCCCTCACTCGTCGAAGCGCACGCTGTGATGTCGTGTCAGCGCGCAAGCCGAGTGTAGT
The DNA here is from genome assembly GCF_040296405.1 of Streptomyces sp. NPDC002133. Taxonomy (NCBI): domain Bacteria; kingdom Bacillati; phylum Actinomycetota; class Actinomycetes; order Kitasatosporales; family Streptomycetaceae; genus Streptomyces; species Streptomyces sp. NPDC002133. Next base: position 54,367 of record NZ_JBEOXF010000044.1, read on the forward strand.
GAGCGGGACCGAGGCCGGGCACTCGATTATCCGTCCGCCTCGTCGGCGTCAGGTTGCCGCAGCCCTCGGCGCCACCGCCGCGTCGGGCCCGTACATGTGGCCCTCGTCCACGTCCTGCGCAAACGTGGGGCAGAACGCGTGGTACCGCTGGCTCATATGCCCTCCACCGCAGTGTCAGCGGGGGCACTACGCGGCGCGGGGACGAGCGGTGTCGGGGTAGCGGCCGCGAGGTCGAGCACGGACCGGGGCGCGGGCCTCGGTTCGCGGGCTTTCGCCCACAGCAGCATCTCCTGGTCGACGACCGGCACGTAGCGCCCGTCCAGCTCCAGAACGGAACCGTCCCGGCCGACGCCTTGGACTCAGTCGTTCCCCTGGGCGGACCAGAACAACACCCCGGGCTCCGCGAAGCGGTGCCCGGGGTGTGTGCTGCTGTTGGCGCCGGACGTCACCGGCGGCCACGGCCGTCCCGTCAGTGGAACTGGCCGGGCTGGTAGTCGCCGGCGGGCTGCTGGACGATGACGTTTCCGCGGTTGAACGCGTTGATGAGGGCGATGGTGCACACCAGGGCGGCAAGCTGGTCCTCGTCGTAGTGCTTGGCGGCATTCGCCCAGACCTCGTCGGGGACGCCACCAGCCGCGTCGGCGGTGCGCGTGCCCTGCTCGGTCAGCTCCAGGGCGGCGCGTTCGGCATTGGTGAACACCTTGGCCTCCCGCCAGGCCGCGACCATATTGAGGCGCGTCGAGGTCTCCCCGGCGTGCGCGGCGTCCTTGGTGTGCATGTCGACGCAGAAACCGCAGCCATTGATCTGGCTGGCGCGGAGCATCACCAGTTCGCGCGTCGCGGCGGGCAGCGTCGAGTCCGCGAGCACCTGGCCCGCGGCGACGATGTGCTTCCCGAACTTGGCTGCGACCGGGCTGGCCATGAGGTTCAACCGAGCTTCCATGGTGCACTCCTGTGTCGTTGTTGGTGGTTACACCTCTTGGACGGAACAGCTCGGCAAGCTGTGACATGGACGAATGTGACGCGCGTCTCCCTGCCGCGCCGAGACGCAGTCCACGGCGACGTTCCGTACCGCTGCCATGACGTCGCCCCGCTCACCGCGATCCCGATGCCCCTTTGATCCACCCGCTGATCCGAACGAAACTGCCTGGGAGTGGTGGCGTCGCGGATGCGCCCCGGTGTCCAGGGGGCCGACGTGGTTGGCGGCGTTGCCGTCCGCGAGGGCGGCGGTGAGGGGCCCACCTGCGGGTACGTCCGGGAGCCAACGGCACCCCCGGCGAACAGCGAGTCGAGGTCACCCGCGTCCGCCGCACCGTGGCGGCGGCGTTCGGCGGCCTGGCGGCTCGTAACGCCGAGTGGTTCGGCGAGGTCGGCCCGGCCGACACCCGCTGCACGTGCTGCGTCGATCAGGCCCGGCTCCCATCCGGAGAGTTGATGGCGTACCTCACGCAGCAGGAGGAGGGCGGCCGGGGCCCGCTCGGCGCTGGTTGGGCCGGGGTCGGACCGCTCGCCGGCGTCCGCGGTGCGGGCGGTGCGCACGGCGTCGTGCACGGCGTAAGGTGCAGAAGACTGATCGTCCGATGCCACACTTGCCGCATGGCCACTGTCAACGGAGCGCCCGCGGTGACCGACGATCTGCTGGCGCTCGCCCTGACGAACTACGGGCACTTCACCACCATGCGCGTGGAGGACGGGGCGGTCCGCGGACTGTCGTTGCACCTCGACCGGTTGGTCCGGGACTGTCACACGGTGTTCGGGACGGAACTCGATCCCGAGCGGGTGCTGGACTGCGTGCGGCGTGAAGTCGGAGGGCGGACCGGTGTGTTCACCGTACGGGTCACCATCTTCGATCCCGCGCTGGACATGCTGCACCCCGCCGTGAAGGCGGACCCTCACGTCCTCGTCACGACCCGTTCGGCCGGCGCCCCGTCCCCGTCTCCGCTCACCGTGAAGTGCCTTCCCTATCACCGCGACGCCGCCGCGGTGAAGCACGTGGCGCTCTTCGGGCAGCTCAGGCTGCGGCGTCAGGCGCAGCTCGCCGGATTCGGCGACGCTCTGTTCGTCGAATCCGGCGGCCGGATCGCGGAAGGAACCACGTGGAACATCGGGTTCGTCGACGATGCCGGAACGGTGGTGTGGCCGGAGGCCGATGTACTGCCGGGTGTGACCATGCGGTTGCTCCAGGCGGCCCACGGTCCGTGCGTGACACGTCCGGTGCACTCCGGTGAACTCCCTTCCCTGCGGGCCGCCTTCGCCACGAACGCCTCGATCGGCATCCGTACGCTCAGCGCTGTCGACGACGTGACGTTCCCGGTCGACGATCCGGTGCTCGCGGTGCTGCGCGAGGTGTACGCAGCCATTCCGCCGGAGCGCCTCTAGCGGCAGCGGCCCCAGGACCGGCGCAGGCCAGGGTGGCACGTGCTCCGCCCCCGCGGCACCGGCCGGCTAGAAGTTGCCGTAGTTGACCTGCCAGGTGGGCAGGCCCATACGGCGCCAGACGGCGACCACGCGGTCGCGGTCGTCCAGGGAGACGCGCACGGCGTAGCGGTGGCGGACGTGACGGTCGAAGAGTTCGGCCTTCACGACGTCGTCGCGGCGGCCGTCGCCGGCGGCACGCATCCACAGCTCGTCGTAGGGGACCTCGTGCCGGGCCAGCCACGCCTGCGTCATCTCACGGTGTTCCTCACCGCGGCCCGACAGCAGGACGATGACATCGCCGTCGGCGCGCCGGAAGGACCCCAGGGCCCCGCGCACCGACACGTTGAGCAGGTCCTCGTCGCAGCGTGTGAAGTCGTAGGGGCCGCGGTCGCCCCGGATCGCGAGCGTGCCGTCGATGTCGCACATCACCGCCACCGGCAACGCCGGGTCGGCGACGTACGGCTTGACCGAGGGCTCGTCGTTCAGCCACGCGTCGGTGAGCTGCCAGCCGCCCCTCCTGACCTTCTCGTGCTTGTCGGCCAGGATGCGGATGATCTCCTCGCCGACCGCCCTGTCCCGCTCGGCGTCGCGCCGTATGCACTCGTCGAGCGGTACGTCGGTGAAGTCGTGCACGACGAAGGCGGCCTGCCCGGCCACCGCGGCCTTCAGGCGCTTGGGGATGTGCGGCGTCAGATGCGTGTTGTCCACGACGACGTCGAAGCCGTCGTCGACCGCCGCCCGCACCGCCGCGTCCTGGATGGCCAGCACGGTCTGCTCGTGGGCGTGGGACCGGCCGCGCTCGGGCGCCGGGATGTCGAGCATCGACCGCAGGTCGTCGAGGTTCACGCGGCGCATCCGGCCCTCGGACTCCGCCTGCAGCCCGCGCGCGGCGGTCGTCTTCCCCGAGGCGGGAAGCCCTGTCATGACGTGTACTACGGGCACGGTCAGTTCTCCTCGTCGGTCAGGTAAGGGTCGGGCGCCTCGGGCCGGACGGAACGGTACGTCACCAGCTCGGTCGGTCGCCCGTCCAGGCGCAGGAACATGGCGGGGCGGACGGCGGCGTCGGGCAGTTGCTTCGCGGCGCGGGCGAAGGCGCCCCGGTCTCCTGCGAGATGGGCGAGGGACGCGTACGCCTCGTCGATCGCGCGCTCGCGGTCGGCCACGTCCTTCTCGATCCGCGCGATCACCTCGCGCACCCAGGCGTCGAACTCGTCGGGCACCTGCTCCAGCAGGGCGTCGAGCGGCTTGCCGCCGGACGCCTCCAGGTCCGCCGTCGAGCATCCCAGCGCCTGGGCCATCTGCTTGGCCGGCAGATCCGCGAAGCGCTGGATGCCGTGGCTGCGCCAGATGTCCCGCTCGGTGACGCCGGTGAGCACCTTGTGGAGCCGTACGTACTCGGACAGCTTGGCCTTCGCCCGTACGCCCGAGGCGAAGCGCAGCACGAAGCCCTCCGCGTCGGTTCCCGTGGCTGCCCGGCCACCGGGCAGCCGGTTGGACTCGGCCAGGGCGAGCAGTTCGGCGAGCGGCGTGGGCGGCCAGACGTTGACGACCGAGCCGATGCCCTTCCAGCCGGCCGCGGCGTCGGTCAGCGGAATCTCCGTGCCGTCCTTGCCGAAGGCAGCGAGGAGCACCAGGTCCCGGCGGTCGCCGTAGTCGACGACGATCCGGTTCTGCGGGTACAGGATCTCGGCGAGGTAGGTCGCTCCGGGAACCAGGGCGGAGGTGTCCTTGCCGTCGAGCAGACGCTGGGCCCAGGTGGCCTGGGCGCTGATGAACGAGCCCTTGGACGCGACCCGCCACCGGCCGGCGTAGTGGAAGACCACCGCGAGGCTGCCGTCGACCTTGTCGTACACCTCGAACGGCTCGTCCGGGAGGGCGGGCGCGTACGGCTGACCGGCCTCGTGCTCGCCGACGTTGAAGAACTTCGGCAGCGGCAGCGCGACGATCTCGCCGGTGGCGTCGTCGGCGACCAGGCCGCGGCAGCGCGTGGTCACCCGGTTCCAGACACGCTCGTACTGGCACGTCCGCGTGTACGTGTAGATGGACAGCGGCAGTTCGGGATGCGGCTTGCGCGTGACGTGCCCGGCGTCGAGGGCCGACGCCAGCTCCTGCGGCGGCAGCAGTTCGTGGAGAGTCAGGTATGCCTGGCTCATGTGTCCCTCCCGGTAGTGGTCCTTGATTGTCACGTGCGGGAGGCTCTGTCGAACACCGATTTACCTGCAGGTCGCGGCTGTCGGCGGAGGTGCAGGCGGACGAAACGCGCCCGAGGGGCAATCATGAGTCGTGCACTGATCGCACCGACCGACGTGGAGGAGTGGACGGATGCCGAACGAGCGCGCGGGACAACAGGCACGGCCGGAGGACCTCATCGACGTGGCCCGGCTGGTGACCGCGTACTACGCCTTGCACCCCGATCCGGCCGAACCCGCCCAGCGTGTCGCCTTCGGCACGTCGGGACACCGGGGGTCTTCCCTCGACACCGCCTTCAACGAGGACCACATCGCCGCGACGAGCCAGGCGATCTGCGAGTACCGGTCCCGGCAGGGCACCGACGGGCCGCTGTTCCTCGGCGCCGACACCCATGCCCTGTCCGAGCCCGCCCGGGTGACGGCCGTGGAGGTCTTCGCCGCGAACGACGTCACCGTGCTCATCGACACCGCCGACGGCTACACCCCCACGCCGGCCGTGTCTCACGCCATCCTGACCCACAACCGCGGGCGCTCCTCCGGCCTCGCCGACGGGGTGGTGGTCACGCCCTCGCACAATCCTCCGGCCGACGGCGGGTTCAAGTACAACCCGCCGAACGGTGGGCCGGCCGGTTCCGACGCGACCGGCTGGATCCAGGAGCGCGCCAACGAGATCATCGCGGGCGGTCTCAAGGAAGTACGCCGACTGCCCTACGCGGCGGCGCTCGCCGTGCCGACCACCGAACGGTACGACTTCCTCGGCACCTACGTACGAGATCTGCCGTCCGTGCTCGACCTGGACGCCGTGCGTGCCGCGGGCGTACGCATCGGCGCCGATCCACTCGGGGGCGCGTCCGTCGCGTACTGGGGCCGCATCGCCGATGAGCACCGCCTCGATCTGACCGTCGTCAATCCGCACACCGATCCCACCTGGCGGTTCATGACACTGGACTGGGACGGCAGGATCCGGATGGACTGCTCGTCCCCGTACGCGATGGCGTCACTGATCGAGCGCCGCGACCGCTTCCAGATCTCCACCGGCAATGACGCCGACGCCGACCGGCACGGCATCGTCACCCCGGACGGCGGGCTGATGAATCCCAATCACTACCTCGCCACCGCCATCGCCTATCTCTACAGCCACCGCGACCAGTGGCCGGACGGCGCAGGCATCGGAAAGACGCTGGTGTCGTCGAGCATGATCGACAGGGTGGCGGCCGACCTCGGCCGTGAGTTGATCGAAGTGCCGGTCGGTTTCAAGTGGTTCGTGGAGGGGCTGATGGACGGCTCCTTCGGCTTCGGCGGTGAGGAGTCCGCCGGGGCCTCCTTCTTGCGCCGGGACGGCTCGGTGTGGACCACCGACAAGGACGGCATCATCCTGGACCTGCTCGCGTCCGAGATCCTGGCGGTGACGGAGCGGACGCCGAGCGAGCACTACGCGTCGCTCACCGCCCGGTTCGGCGAACCGGCCTACGCCCGTGTCGACGCCCCCGCGACACGCGAGGAGAAGGCCGTACTGAGCCGTCTCTCCCCCGACCAGGTGACGGCCGACAGCCTTGCGGGGGAACCGATCACCTCTGTGCTCACGCACGCTCCGGGCAACGGGGCGCCCATCGGCGGCATCAAGGTGACCACGGCCAACGCCTGGTTCGCCGCGCGCCCTTCGGGCACCGAGGACGTCTACAAGGTGTACGCCGAGTCCTTCCTGGGACGTGACCATCTGACGCGCGTGCAGGAGGAGGCCCGGTCCGTCGTGGCGGCGGCACTGAGCAGCTGACGCGGCGGTCCGCAGGTGGTTCGGTCAAAGCCCGTCCGGTCCGGCGGTCCGGACGGGCCTCCGGGGCCGGGCCTCCGAAGGGCGGGCTGCCACCGGTCCTGGCGGCGGGCTTGTCACACCTACCGGTCCTGGCAGCGGGGCCGGCGGCTAGGACCGACGGCGAGGCTTGCCGCGCCTACCGGTCTTGGAGCCGCCGCCGGCAGCGCTGCGCGGGCTCTTGCCGGTCGCCTTGCCGGCGCCCCTGCCAGTGGCCTTGCCGGCTGCGGGCTTCCGCTGGGCGCCGCCCGTCTCCGCGCGCTTGCTCTTCGGCTGCGCCGGGGTCGGGGGGCGGCCCCGGGTGCTGTTGACGGTCCTCCCTCGGACGATCCCGATGAACTGCTCCACCAGGTCGGTCGTCTGCTCCTGCGGCCACGACAGCGCGACGCGCGACTCGGGGGCGTCCGTGACCGGCCGATAGGTGAGGTCCTTGCGGTGGTGCAGGCGGGCGAGCGACTGAGGGACGACGAGCACTCCCACGCCCGCCGCCACCAGCTCGACGGCGTCCGCCGTCGTGGCCGGGCGCTCGATCGCGGGCCGTCCCGGCAGGCGCTCCCAGCCGAGGACGTCGTCGAGCGGGTGCAGCACGACGTCGTCGGCAAGATCCTCGGCGGACACCTCGTCGACCGCCGCCACGACGTGGTCCTTCGGGACCACGACCACCGTCGTCTCGGTGTAGAGGGGGATCGCGCTGAGATCCGTGCGGTCGACCGGTAGCCGCACGAACCCCGCATCGGCACTGCCGCTCCGCAGTACGTCGAAGGCCTCGGCGGCGGGGACCGCCATGAGGTCCAGTGGGACGCCGGGCAGCCGCTCGTTCCAGATCCGCACCCACTTCGAGGGCGTCACTCCCGGGACGTACGCGAGCCGGAACGAAGGGGTTACTTTCGAGCCTGTCACCCTCACAGGCTACCTGTCATGGTCGGGCGTAGTGCACACGTTCGATACCCTTGACACCATGACGTCGCACCAGAGCACCCAGACGATGAAGCCCGCGACCGCGGCGAAGAAGCTGGGTGTGTACCTCGAGGCCACCCCCGCCGATTTCCAGGAGGGTCTCGTCTCGCGGGCCGAGCTGAACGCGCTGCAGGCCGAACCGCCCGAGTGGCTCCAGGAGCTGCGCCGCAACGGCCCGCACCCGCGGCCGGTGGTCGCGGCGAAGCTGGGAATCTCGATCTCGGGCCTCGCGCGTGGCGGAATCACCGAGCCGCTCACCACGGAGCAGATCGACGCGCTGAAGAGGGATCTCCCCGAGTGGCTGCAGAAGGAGCGCGCCACCCAGGCCGAGGTCCGCAAGGAAGCGTCGCGCGTCAAGGAGAAGAACGCGGCGCGCGACGAGCAGTCCCACTGACCGCATTCTTGATCGTCCTGCCTCACAGAGCCCGGCAGCCGCGGCCTTCCCGTGCGGACACCCGTGTCATGGCGTGAGCCGACTCTGTTACGGACTCGGCCGGGAACTCTCGTCGGCCGAGTCCCTGGGCTTGAAGGGACTACACCCAGGCGCGTCCCCGGAACAACCCTGTCGCTCGTCGCCACCCTCGCCTGCGCGGTGGGGCTCACCATCCTCCCTACCACGACGGCGGTGGCCGCCACCCCGCAGTGCGTCACCAAGACGGACCGGCTCGACGACGGGCCGGGCGGTGCCAACTGGATGCCCGTCGCCTCCAACGGCAGCACCGTCTGCTACCTGCACCAGGGCAGCGTCAGCCGGGCCGTCTGGGCCCTGCAGCGGGCCCTGAAGGTCTGTCATGGTCCGAGCACGATGCGGCGAAAGCGACCGCATTCCTGATCCGGCCGGCCGACGGCGCGGAGACACGGCTCTGCGCCGGACCGCCCTGGACGATGCGTGGCAGCGTCTGGTGCGGCGGCGGTTCGCGGCCGACGCACTGCTGCCTCTGGCAGGAGAACTGCTGGCGGACCCGGATGCCGAGGTGCGGTGCAAAGGCCACCCACCTCCCGGTGGCACTCGGTCGGCAGGCAGCGCCCTACGCCGATCGGCTGGCCACCCTCGTCGACGCCCCTGGGACGGACGGATACAGCGAGGGCACCGTCGACGCATACGCGCTCGGGCGCTGACCCGGATGGGCGACGCACGCGCGCTTCCGGGGCTGGTCGAACGGCTCTACGAGCCCTACTGGGAGCTCTGTTCGCGCAGCTGCGCCCTGGGGGGACCCACGGCTGCCCGAGATCGCCGACGTCCTGGTGCCGCTGCGGAAGCACGCGACCGTCCTGCTGTCCGGCCTGCGGGAGGTGCTGCGGCACTCCGCCGGTCATGACGGCGGGGCCGGTTCGTGGACCGCGCCTCGCCGGCCTGCTCTCCGCCGGGCCGGCGGACCTGATGGGACGTGATCGAAAAGCCGGTCGGCGCGGACCGGTCGGCGCCCCTTTCGTGTGACGCCGTCACTGCCCCGGCGCAGCGAAACGGGACACCTCGTTACTCACCCGAACAGGCTAACAACCGAGCGTGACCCCTTGTCCCCACTGGCCTGTCCCCCATTCGGAGTTGCGACGCCACGGGGGGCATGAGTCGGTAGGAGTCGTGTCCTGCCGGATCTCACCATCAGGAGGAGACATGGACATCAAGCAGAAGGGCCATTCGGCCGAAAAGCTGTCCGTCGTTTTCGCGGTCCGTGTGATCGAGGGCGGCGAGCAAGGGTTTCTGGACATGTACGACCAGATCCGGAAGTCCGTCGCCGGATCCCCCGGTCACATCATCGAGAGGCTGGGAGAGCCCGTTGACGACTCCCGCCAGTGGGTGATCACCAGCGAGTGGGAGACACCCGAGCACTTCTTCGCCTGGCAGCAGAGCGAGGACCACCGCGCACTGGTGGCCCCGCTCCGCAAATGGGTCGACTCGACACAGTCCCTGCGGTTCCGGGTCGTCAAGGAGACCACGAAGGAGACGTCATGACGCGCACCATAGACGGACCTGTCGCCGTCCTCGGTCTCGGCAGGATGGGCACCGGCCTGGCGACCCGCCTCCTTGACCAAGGCATACAGGTGCGGGTCTGGAACCGCACCTCGGAACGGACCGAGCCGCTCGCCAAGGCGGGCGCCGTCGCGGCCGCCCACCCGGCCGATGCCGTCGAGGGCACAACAGCCGCCATCTGCACCGTCGCCGACGGCGAAGCCCTCGGCACCGTGCTCCGCGGACCGAACGGAGTCCTGGCCAGGGGTGCCTACCCGGGCACGCTGATCTGCGCCAGCACCGTCGCCCCCGAAGAGGTCGCCAGCATCGCCGGGGAGGTGCCCTCGGTTCTGGACGTCGGCATGCTCGGCAACCGTGAGCACGCCCGCGACGGCGAGCTGCGGCTGTTCGTCGGCGGCGAGAAACGGGCCTTCACAGCGGCCCGGCCGCTGCTGGAGATGCTGGGCAAGGAGGTCGTCCATCTGGGCGCGCTCGGTTCCGGCATGCGGATGAAGCTGCTCCTCAACCTGCTCATGGGGATAGAGGTGCAGGCGCTGGCCGAGGCCACCGAACTGGCGTCCGCCACGGGGCTCGACCGACAGCTGGTTCTCAGGACGATCGCGGGCAGTGGCTTCGCCTCGCCGGTCATGGCGTTCAAGTCGAGGCGCCTGGCCGCCGACCGCTTCGACGAGCCGGACTTCCGGCTGCGGCTGATGGCCAAAGACCTCATGCTCGCTACGAAGCAGGCAGCGGAGGCCGGCCTGCGTCTGCCTCTCGCAGCCGCAGCAGCCGAGACGCATGTCCGCGCCACCGAGCAAGGGCTCGGCGACGAGGACTGTGCCGCGGTCACCCGCGCACTCACACCGAACCCGGGAACCGACACATGATCATCGACATCCACGGGCACCTCTCCCCACCGGAGGCGGCCAAACGCTTCCCCATGCCCCCCAGCCTGACCGACGTCGACGGCATGCTCGCCGCTCGCGCCCAGGCCGGGATCGACCTCACCATCATCGGCAGCCCGGTCGGCGCCGGAGCGATGGCGCGGGTCCCGGGCGTCGACAACTACGCGCAACCACGGGACCGGCTGCGCGGATTCCACGCCTGGATGTCAGGCCTGATCGCCAACTTCCCGGACCAGTTGCGCGGGTACGTGTACGCCAACCCGTTCGGCGACGACGATCACCTGGAAGGGGTCAGGGAGACGCTGGCGGACCCCGCCTTCGTCGGCCTGATCACCACGTCCAGCGTCCATGGCGAGCTGCTCGGCTCCCCGCGTGCCGACTCCTTCTTCGCGCTGGCCGCCGAGGCGGGAGTGCCGGTCCTGGTGCACGCCCCGGCCGAACCGGTCGGCACGGAGCGGGTCGACAACATCGGCTTCGTCGAGCAGATCGGCCGCTTCGGCGACGTCACGATGGGCATGGCCATGATCGCGTTCGCGGGATGGCTGGACAAGTATCCCGGTCTGCGGCTGATCGGTGCGACCGGCGGCGGCGCGATGGCGCTGCTGCCGGAGCGCCTGCAGACGGCGGCGCGCCCCCGGCGAACTCGGAGGCGGCGCGGGACATCTCGTACAGCCGGTGCGGGTCGGCGAGCACCGGGAGCACGTTCCCCTGGATCCACTCGGGGGTCA
>NZ_JBEOXF010000045.1:0-55317 GCF_040296405.1 Streptomyces sp. NPDC002133
CACCGCGGTGCGCTTCGCGTCACGTACGAAGCGGGCGAGCGCGTCGTCGTCGGGCGCGGCCGCCGCGGCCGCGGCCGCCGCAGCCACCCCGACCGCGGCCAGCGGCACCGGCTCCGCCGCCCGCGCCACCACGGCCTCACCCGCCCGCAGCACACCCAGCATCTCCCGCAGTTCCGTCAACGCCTGCCGGCCCATGTCACCGACCAGGGCCGCGTTCTTCACCGCCTTCTGCGGATCCTTCAACGCCACCGCCTGCACCGCCGCCGCATGCACCACCATCAGACTCACCCGATGCGCCACGACGTCATGCATCTCGCGCGCGATCCGCGTCCGCTCCTCCGTACGCGCCAGATGCGCCTGCTGCTCGGCCCTGTCCGCCAGCAGCGACAACTCCTGCTCCAGGCTGTCCGCCCGCTCCCGCAGGCTCTCCATCAGCCGCCGCCGCGCCCCCACATACAGCCCCAACAGCACCGGCGGCGCGGTCAGTCCGATCGACATGACCACCGACACCAGCGGCACGTACCACAGCCCCGGATCGAAGTCCGCCGACGCCACGTTCTGCCGGGTCCGTACGAACGTCACGATCAACGTCCCCACCAGGGACATCCCTGCCAGCGCCGCAGTGATCCGCCGAGGCACCTCCGAGGCCGCGAGTGTGTACAGCCCGACGATCCCCATCAGGAAGCCCATCTCGGCCGGCGTGACCGCGATCGAGACCAGCACCACACTCGCCGGCCACCGCCGCCGCAGCACGAGCACCGATCCGGCGATCAGCCCGAAGACGACCCCGACCGGCACCGGCAACGCAGCCGTGTCCGCGAACCGGACCCCCTCCAGCGCACACTCCACCGCGGACACGAGACCGAGCCCCACGTCCAGCACCGCACTGCGCCGCCGCCCCCACCACAGCCAGGAGCGGGCGCTGTCGCCCGCAGAGTCCTGGTGTGCCCCCGTTGTGGTCATGTCTTCCAGCCTACGGAAGCCCGCGACCGATTTTCGGCGACTGCAGCAGCACGAAACGTCATCGAACATAAACGCAACGCACACCCGCCGCCCGAACTGGTGAATCGACCAGATTTTCGACCCGAACGTTCGCATTCGTCATGAGCCTTTGCCCATGACGCCGCCACCGGCGGGTACGCCGGCATCGAAGGCCTCCGCAAACAAGCGTTCGCACTGCACAGGGCAGGCCTCGGTCTCCGCCGGATCCGTGACCGACTCCACAGCGACCACCGTGGCCGCCTCGCCGTCCACACCACCAAGAGCGCCGATCCCTACCGTCGCGTAGAAGGCGCTTGGTACGGCATAGTGTTGGGTGCCGATCCGGCGACCTGACCGAATGTCCGGTTCAGTCGGTCACCGTCCCCCGTGGTGTAATTGGCAGCACTGTGGCTTTTGGTGCCATCTGTTCGGGTTCGAGTCCTGACGGGGGAGCATCGCACGTTCGGGTCCTGACCTCCACGGTCAGGACCCGCCCTCATTTCACCCCTGAAACGCACCGGTATCCTTCGGGTGTCCCCCAGCCGAAGCACCGAAGCCGAAGGGCATTTCCGTGAGCGCCAACCGCCCGGCCGCCGTCGTCGTCCTCGCAGCGGGTGAGGGCACCCGCATGAAGTCGAAGACCCCCAAGGTTCTGCACGAGATCGCCGGGCGCTCGCTCGTCGGGCATGTCGTGTCCGCCGCCCGTGAGCTGGATCCCGAGCAGCTCGTCGTGGTCGTCGGCCACGCGAGCGAGCAGGTCGAGGAGCACCTCGCCACGCACTACGCGGGGACGCGCACCGCGTACCAGGCCGAGCAGAACGGCACGGGGCATGCCGTGCGGATGGCCCTGGAGGAGCTGGGGCGGACGCCCGAGGGCACGGTGGTCGTCGTGTGCGGGGACACCCCTCTTCTCTCCGGTGAGACGTTGACGGCGCTGGCCGCGACGCACGCCGCCGACGGGAATGCCGTGACCGTGCTGACCGCGGAGGTGCCGGACTCGACGGGGTACGGGCGGATCGTGCGCGATGCGGCGAGCGGTGCGGTGACGGCGATCGTCGAACACAAGGACGCGTCCGAGGCCGAGCGGGCCATCAAGGAGATCAACTCGGGTGTGTTCGCGTTCGACGGGCAGCTGCTCGCGGACGCGCTGGGCAAGGTCCGTACGGACAACAGCCAGGGCGAGGAGTACCTCACGGATGTGCTGGGGATTCTCCGCGAGGCCGGTCACCGCGTGGGCGCGTCCGTGGCGGGTGACCACCGGGAGATTCTCGGTATCAACAACCGCGTGCAGCTCTCCGAGGCGCGCAGGCTGCTGAACGAGCGGCTGCTGGAGCGGGCGATGACGGCCGGCGTGACGGTCGTCGATCCGGCGTCGGTGCTGGTGGACGTCACGGTGACGTTCGAGCGGGATGCGGTGATCCATCCGGGTACGCAGTTGCTGGGTGCGACGCACATCGCGGAGGACGCCGAGGTCGGCCCGAACACCCGGCTGAGGGACACGACGGTGGGCAAGGGTGCCCGGGTCGACAACACGGTGGCCGAGAGCGCGGTCATCGGCGAGTCGGCGTCCGTCGGCCCGTACGCCTACCTGCGTCCCGGTACGAAGCTCGGCCTGAAGTCGAAGGCCGGTACGTACGTGGAGATGAAGAACGCCACGATCGGTGAGGGCACGAAGGTGCCGCATCTGTCGTATGTCGGTGACGCGACGATCGGCGAGTACACGAACATCGGCGCTGCGAGCGTCTTTGTGAACTACGACGGTGAGACGAAGCACCACACCACGATCGGGTCCCACTGCAAGACGGGCTCGGACAACATGTTTGTTGCTCCTGTCACAGTCGGGGACGGCGCGTACACCGCGGCGGGCTCCGTCATCACCAAGGACGTGCCGCCCGGTTCGCTCGCCGTGGCCCGTGGCCAGCAGCGGAATATCGAGGGTTGGGTGGCTCGCAAGCGTCCGGGAAGCGCGGCGGCACAGGCTGCCACGGAGGCAGGGAAGCTGCTCAACGGCGAGGGCTGACCGAAAACAGGTGCGTCAATCTCGGCGTACCGTGATACGTGCACATGATTCGGCTGGCTCGCCGCACAAGGGACGGGCGGATCAGCAGCAGAGCTACACGTCTGAGGAGACAGTGCTGTGACCGGGATCAAGACGACCGGCGAGAAGAAGCTGATGCTCTTCTCCGGCCGCGCCCACCCCGAGCTGGCCGAACAGGTCGCACACCAGTTGGGTGTCGGCCTGGTGCCGACCAAGGCGTTCGATTTCGCCAACGGCGAGATCTACGTGCGTTTCCAGGAGTCGGCCCGTGGTGCGGACTGCTTTCTGATGCAGAGCCACACGGCTCCCATCAACAAGTGGATCATGGAACAGCTGATCATGATCGATGCGCTGAAGCGGGCCTCGGCCCGGAGCATCACCGTGATCCTCCCGTTCTACGGCTACGCCCGCCAGGACAAGAAACACCGTGGCCGTGAGCCGATCTCGGCCCGTCTGGTCGCGGATCTGATGAAGACCGCGGGCGCGGACCGCCTTCTCACGGTCGATCTGCACACGGACCAGATCCAGGGCTTCTTCGACGGCCCGGTGGACCATCTGTTCGCGCTGCCGCTGCTCGCGGACTACGTGGGTGCGAAGGTCGACCGTGCGAAGCTGACCGTGGTGTCGCCGGACGCCGGCCGTGTGCGGGTCGCCGACCGCTGGTGCGACCGGCTGGACGCGCCGCTGGCGATCGTGCACAAGCGCCGGGACAAGGACGTGGCGAACCAGGTCACCGTTCACGAGGTCGTGGGCAATGTCGAGGGCCGCGTGTGTGTCCTGGTCGACGACATGATCGACACGGGCGGCACGATCTGTGCCGCTGCTGACGCGCTGTTCGCGCACGGTGCGGAGGACGTCATCGTGACGGCGACGCACGGTGTGCTGTCCGGTCCGGCGGCCGACCGGCTGAAGAACTCTCAGGTGAGCGAGTTCGTGTTCACGGACACGCTGCCGGATCCGAACAATCTGGAGCTGGACAAGATCACGGTCCTGTCGATCGCTCCGACGATCGCGCGCGCGGTGCGTGAGGTGTTCGAGGACGGTTCGGTGACGAGCCTGTTCGAGGAGCAGTAGAGATCGATTTAGGCTGCGGCCTCCCTCCGGGTAGACTCATCGGGTTGCTCGGCGAGGGAGGCCGTACCTGTTTCGGTACGGCGGTCCGTTATCGACGCGCTCTTCGTAGCAGGCCAGTCGTGGCCGGGTAACGGCCACCGTTCGTTTCTGCATACGAGGAGTGCACATGTCCGAGGTGAAGCTCGCCGTCGAGGCCCGCACCGAGTTCGGTAAGGGTGCCGCGCGCCGCATCCGTCGCGAGAGCAAGGTTCCGGGCGTTCTGTACGGCCACGGCGTCGACCCGATCCACGTGACCCTGCCGGGTCACGAGCTGCTGCTGGCCCTGCGTACCCCGAACGTCCTGCTCGCGCTGGAGATCGAGGGCAAGAAGGAGCTGGCGATCCCGAAGGCCGTGCAGCGTGACCCGCTGAGGGGCTTCCTGGAGCACGTCGACCTGCTGCTGGTGAAGCGCGGCGAGAAGGTCAGCGTCGAGGTTCCGGTCCACGCCGAGGGCGAGCTGGCCCCGGGCGGCAACCTGCTGGAGCACGTCCTGAACGCGCTGCCGGTCGAGGCCGAGGCCACCCACATCCCCGAGTCGTTCACCGTCTCCGTCGAGGGCCTGGAGGCCGGCGCCTCCGTCCTGGCGAAGGACGTCCCGCTGCCCAAGGGTGTGACGCTGGCCGTCGAGGACGACGCCGTCGTCCTTCAGGTCCTGGCCGCGCAGGCCGAGGAGCCGACCGCCGAGGGCGCGGCCGAGGCCGAGGGCGAAGAGGCCGCCGCCGAGGCCTGAGCCTCCCGGTAGCCGATCGACTCGCCACCGCCCCCGCACCGTCCGGTGCGGGGGCGGTGGCGTATGAAGGAGACATGCAGCAGATGAGGACGGACGCATCCGCCCCCTGGCTCGTCGTGGGCCTGGGCAATCCTGGGCCGGGCTATGCGGCGAACCGCCACAACGTCGGGTTCATGGTGGCCGACCTGCTCGCCGAGCGGATGAGCGGCACGTTCAAGCGGGCGGCGAAAGCGCAGGCGCAGGTCCTCGAGGGGCGGATCGGCGCTCCCGGACCGGCGAACCGCCGGGTGGTTCTCGCGCAGCCGATGTCGTACATGAATCTCTCCGGTGGTCCGGTGACGGCTCTGCGGGATTTCTACAAGGTGCCGACGGCGAACATCGTTGCGATCCATGACGAGCTGGACATCGACTACGGCACGTTGCGGCTGAAGCTGGGCGGTGGGGACAACGGGCACAACGGGCTGAAGTCCATGACGAAGGCGATGGGCTCGGACTATCACCGGTTGCGGTTCGGGATCGGCCGTCCGCCGGGGCGGATGCAAGTCGCGGACTTCGTGCTGAAGGACTTCTCGGCGGCGGAGCGCAAGGAGCTCGACTACTTCGTGGACCGGGCGGCGGATGCGGTGGAGTGTCTGGTGACGGAGGGGCTGGAGCGGGCGCAGAGTGCGTACAACTCCTGACAAGGCCCACATACCACTGGCCTGAGGTTGACCCAGCGCGGTCGCTTGCCGAAGGATCGCGCCATATGAAGCGGAACTCCTCCGGCCGGATACTCGACCAGGGCCGCCGTGCGGCCATGGTGCTGGTCGCCCTGCTCCTGCTCGTCGCCGGCGCCTGGTCCTCTTGGACGACGGCCCAGCACGTCCTGCTCGCGAAGGGCCGCGAGCACGGCACGCTCACCGTCGCCGGCTGCGGCGAGGAGACGTGCACGGGCCCGTACGACCCCGAGGGTCCCGAGGCGTCCCGCGCCGGCATGACGATCGACCGCTCGGTCGCCGTCACGAAGGGCGCGAAGCTCTCCGTCGTGGTCAAGCCCGGCACCGACGAGGTGGTCCGTACGGGCTGGTCCGGTGCGCTGCACGCCTGGGTGCCGTTCGGCGGCGCGCTCCTTCTGGCGGCGTGCGTGATCGGTGGCGGGCTGCGGTGGAGGCGTATCGCCTGGGGCACTGCGGCGGCGGGCGGTGCCCTGCTGGTGGGGGCGTTCTTCGCGCTCTGATCGGGGCCGCCCGCGCGGGGCCGGGGCCGGAGCAATGCACCACCCACCCGGTTGTCACCGAGGGGTGCGGACGCGAGAACACCGCCGCCCGGCGCCTTTCCGGCGCCGGGCGGCGGTGTTGCCGGCAGGGGCCGGGCGTCAGCCCGTGTTGCGGAGGCCCGCCGCGACGCCGTTCACCGTCAGGAGCAGGGCACGCGCCAGCAGCGGGTCCGTCGGCTCGCCCCGCTCCGCCGCCTCGCGCTGCCGGGCGAGGAGCGAGACCTGGAGGTAGGAGATCGGGTCCAGGTAGGCGTCACGGATCGAGAAGGTCTGCTGGAGCACCGGGTTGGAGTCGAGCAGCTTCTCCCCGCCCGTGACCCGCAGGACCTGCTGCACCGTCAGCTCGTGCTCCGCCTCGATCGTGGCGAACACGTGCTTGAGGTGCTCCGGCACCAGCGTGTCGACGTAGTGCCGGGCGATCCGCAGATCCGTCTTGGCGAGGGTCATCTCCACGTTCGAGATGAAGTTGCGGAAGAAGTGCCACTGCCCGTACATCTCCTTCAGGACCGGGTCGAGGCCCGCGTCCCGCAGAGCCTGGAGCCCGGACCCGACGCCGAACCAGCCGGGCACGATCTGCCGCGACTGCGTCCACCCGAAGACCCACGGGATGGCCCGCAGCCCGTCCAGGCCCGCCCCGCTGTCCGGGCGGCGCGAGGGCCGCGAGCCCAGGTGCAGCTCGGCGAGCTGGTCGACGGGCGTCGAGGCGAAGAAGTACGCGGGCAGGTCCGGGTCCTCCACGAGCCGCCGGTACGCCGCGTGCGCCGCGTCGGAGACCGTGTCCATTGCCGCGTCCCAGCGCGCGAGGGCCTCGTCGCTCTGCCGGGGCGCCGTGTGCAGGGCGGATGCCTGCAGCGTGGCCGCGACCGTGAGCTCCAGGTTCTCCCTGGCCAGGGACGGGATCAGGTACTTGTCGGAGATGACCTCGCCCTGCTCGGTCACCTTGATCTCGCCCTCCAGCGTGCCCCAGGGCTGGGCGAGGATCGCCTCGTGCGTGGGGCCGCCCCCGCGGCCGACGGTGCCGCCGCGGCCGTGGAAGAGCCGCAGCCTGACCCCGTACCGGTGGGCGACGTCGCGGAGCCGGCGCTGTGCCCGGTGGATCTCCCACTGCGAGGTGGTGATGCCGCCGAACTTCGACGAGTCGGAGTAGCCGAGCATGACCTCCTGGACGTCCCCGCGCAGCGACACGAGCCGCCGGTAGGAGGGGTCCGCGAGCATCCCGTCGAGGATGACGTCCGCGGCCTTCAGCTCGTCGGTCGTCTCCAGCAGCGGCACGATGCCGATCTTGGCCCAGCCGGCGTGCAGATCGATGAGCCCGGCCTCGCGCGCGAGCACGGCGGCGGCGAAGACGTCGTCGGCGCCCTGGCACATCGAGATGATGTACGACTCGATGACCTCGGGCCCGAAGCGTTCGAAGGCTTCCTTGACGGTCGCGAACACGCCGAGGGTCTTGGCTCCTGCGGCGTCCAGCGGCGCCGGGCTCGGGGCCAGCGGCCGCCGCGAACGGAGCTCCTTGGCGAGCAGCTTCTGCCGGTAGTCGCGCGGCATGTCCGCGTACCGCCAGGACTCCTCGCCGAGCCGGTCGAAGAGCTGGCCGAGCGCGTGGTGGTGGGCGTCCGCGTGCTCGCGTACGTCCATGGTGGCGAGCTGCAGGCCGAAGGCGGCGAGCGTGCGGATCGTGCGGTCGAGGCGGCCGTCGGCGACCAGTGCGCCGCGGTGCTCGCGCAGCGACGTCTGGATGAGGGTCAGGTCGTGCAGCAGCTCGGCGGTGCCGAGGTAGTCGCGGCCCTCCTCGTGGGCGGTGCCCTTGGCGAGGCGCTTGCGCGTGTTGACGAGCTTCTGGCGGATGCAGGTGGCCTTGAGGCGGTACGGCTCCTCGGCGTTGAGCCGCTTGTAGCGGGGGCTGATCTCCGGGAGGCGCTCCAGGTCGTTCTGGAGGGAGGCGAGGAGCTCCTCGGTGGCTCCGGCGTACCGGATCGAGTTGGACAGCAGGGCGCGCAGGGAGTCGATTGTCTCCAGCGCGTCGGTGATGCCGTGCTCGTGCTGGAGGATCAGCACCTCGCGGGTGACGTCCGGGGTGACGTTCGGGTTGCCGTCGCGGTCGCCGCCGATCCAGGTGCCGAAGGTGAGCGGGCGGGTGCCCGGCGGCAGCTCGACGCCGACGCGCTCCAGCTCGGCGGCGAGATCCTCGAGGACGTCGCCGACGGCGCCCTGGTGCAGCTCGTCGAGGTAGTAGATGGCGTTGCGGGCCTCGTCGGCAGGCTCGGGGCGCACGACGCGGAGCTCGTCGGTCTGCCAGACGAGGTCGATGTTCTCGGCGAGCCGAAGATCGTGCCGGCGCCGGTCGGCGGCGATGACCGGGGTCTCGAGGAGTTCGGCGATGCGCCTGAGCTTGTTGAGGACGGACCGGCGCGCGGCCTCGGTCGGGTGCGCGGTGAACACGGGCCGCACGTTCAGGTTCCGCACGGTCGCGCGCAGGTGCTCGGGGTCGGCCTCCTTGAGCATGTCGGCGGTGCGCGAGAGCAGTCCGCCCTCGGCCGCGCGCCGTTCGCGCATCTCGCGTCCGCGGTGCACCTGCTCGGTGACATTGGCAAGATGGAAATACGTGGAGAACGCCCGGACGAGCTTCGTGGCGGTCTCCAGGTCGGTGTCCCCGAGCAGCTCAGCGGCGGCCTCGCCGTCCGTGCGCGTGAGGGCTCGTACACGTTCGACGAGCTCCAGGAGCTCGGGACCTTCCTGCCGTACGAGGGTTTCGCCCAGCAGATCGCCCAGTCGGCGGATGTCGGAGCGCAGCTCCGCGCTGGCGGATGAGGTCTGGTCGGCACTGCTCACAGGTGCGGCTCCTTGCAGTGTTTGAGCACGTCTGGAGGTTTCCGGAGGCTTGCGGACCGCGCTGTCCGACGCGACCAAGGATAGGTGTCCGTTCACGCGCCGTTGTCCACAGCCCTCTTGCCGCGAGGCGTCGCGCTGACATACTTACGACGCCGTAGGTTACGGATCCGTAGCCCGGATCACTCGCACTCCTCACCCCACAGGGGCCACCCCATGACCACAAGTCCCGATGTGATCGACGACGCCCGGAAGCCGTCCGAATCCGACCTGCCTGCTGCCACGCTCGGCGGAGAAAAGAAGCGTTCGATCGAGCAGATCGCCCTGCTGCTGTTCATCACGGTGCCCTTCCTCGCCCTCCTCGCGGCGGTGCCGCTGGCCTGGGGCTGGGGCGTGAGCTGGCTCGATCTCGGCCTGATGGTGGTGATGTACTACATCGGCTGCCACGGCATCACGATCGGTTTCCACCGCTATTTCACGCACGGTTCCTTCAAGGCGAAGCGTCCGCTGCGGATCGTGCTGGCGGTTATGGGGTCGCTGGCCGTGGAGGGCCCGCTGGTGCGCTGGGTGGCGGACCACCGCAAGCACCACAAGTTCTCGGACGCCGAGGGCGACCCGCATTCGCCGTGGCGTTTCGGTGAGACGGTCCCGGCGCTGATGAAGGGCCTGTGGTGGGCGCACATCGGCTGGCTGTTCGACGAGGAGCAGACGCCTCAGCACAAGTACGCGCCGGATCTGATCAAGGACCCGGCGATCCGGGCGGTGTCCCGCCAGTTCGTCTACTGGACGATCGTCTCGCTCGCGATCCCGCCGCTGGTCGGCGGTCTGGTGACGATGTCGTGGTGGGGCGCCTTCACCGCGTTCTTCTGGGGTTCCCTGGTCCGCGTCGCCCTCCTGCACCACGTGACATGGTCGATCAACTCGATCTGCCACGCGGTGGGCAAGCGTCCCTTCAAGTCGCGTGACCGCTCGGGCAATGTGTGGTGGCTTGCGGTGCTGTCGTGCGGCGAGTCGTGGCACAACCTGCACCACGCCGACCCGACCAGCGCGCGGCACGGTGTGATGCGCGGGCAGATCGACTCCAGCGCCCGGATCATCCGCTGGTTCGAGCTGCTGGGCTGGGCGTACGACGTGCGCTGGCCGAGCGCGGACCGGATCGAAGCCCGGCGCAAGACGGAGGCCGCAGAAGCGGCATGATTGAAGACGTGGCGATCGACGGCGGTATCAGCAGCAGCGACAAGCCCCGGCGCGGGCGCAGAGTCCGCATGACGGGGGCGGAGCGCCGCCAGCAACTGCTCGACATCGGTCGCACACTCTTCGCCGAGAAGGGGTTCGAGGGCACGTCGGTCGAGGAGATCGCGGCGAAGGCCGGGGTCTCCAAGCCGGTGGTGTACGAGCACTTCGGCGGCAAGGAGGGTCTGTACGCGGTCGTGGTGGACCGCGAGATGCGGCAGCTCCTCGACATAGTGACGGGCGCGCTCACCGCCGGCCATCCGCGTGAGCTGCTGGAGCAGGCGGCGTTCGCCCTGCTCGACTACATCGAGAAGTACACGGACGGCTTCCGCATCCTGGTCCGTGACTCGCCGGTGGCCCAGTCGACGGGTACCTTCGCCTCGCTCATCAGCGACATCGCCACGCAGGTGGAGGACATCCTGGGCCTGGAGTTCAAGGCCCGCGGCTTCGATCCGAAGCTGGCGCCGCTGTATGCACAGGCACTGGTGGGGATGGTCGCCCTGACCGGCCAGTGGTGGCTGGACGTCCGCAAGCCGAAGAAGGCGGAGGTCGCGGCGCATCTGGTGAATCTGGCGTGGCACGGTCTGGACGGTCTGGAGCAGAAGCCGCGGCTGATAGGGCACCGCAAGAGCTGAGGCGGTCCGGCCGCACGGTCGCAGCGGGCCCTGAGGTTGCTCAGTTTTCCCGGGTTCCTCAGTTTTCTCCCGGCTCTCGCACCCCTCTCGTAAGCTCCTGTTCGCCTTCCGACCCCCTGTTTTCGCAGGTCCCCCCCTTGTAGGGTCCATGGCATTCCGGGAACAGTCCGGCCTTCATCCAGTTCAAAGATGAAGCTTCTGCGGACATGATTCGACCGGTTCCACCACTCATCCCCAGGGGGGGCCTTGTCTTCAGTGGAATCCGGCCGCTCCGGCGGCGCGCGCATGAGACGCGCCCGGCGGATCGCTGCCTGCACTGCACTCGCATTCTCGGCCGGCATGGTGCTGACCGGCCAGGCGTCGGCGGACACCCCCGTGCCGCCGCACAGGAAGGTCGAGCGGGCCACGCCCGACTTCACGGCGCCCGAGCTCACGCCCTGGACGCGCCCCGCACAGCGGGAGGGCCGCTCCGCCGGGGCGGCCGCGGCGGGCCCGCTGACGCCCCGTTTCGATGTGAACGGCGACGGCGAGACCGAACTCCTCTACCGCGCCATCAACGACGTCGTGTATCTCTCGCCGTCCAACTCGGACACCGAGAACGAGTACGGCATCTATGGCGCCCCGGACGAGAAGCTCAAGGACATCCTGCCGATCGGCGACCTGGACGCCAATGGCAGGTCCGACCTGCTGACGCTCTCCGCGTACGGCGTGCTGTCGACCCACGAGTCCTACGACGCGACCGGCGCGAGCCCCGCCGTGTGGCAGGGCAAGGGCTGGCAGGGCTACAACAAGCTCACCGTTCCCGGCGATGTGAGCGGCGACGGCAGGATGGACCTGCTGGCACGCACGCCCGGCGGAGAGCTGTATCTGTACACGACGAACGGCTCGCTCGTGGAGCCCTTCGCGCCGCGTGTGAAGGTCGGCACCGGCTGGGGCGTGTACGACCAGCTCGTCGGTGCCAACGATGTCAACGGCGACGGCATCGGTGATCTGTTCGCGCGTACGCCCGGCGGCGATCTGTACTTCTACGCCGGCACGGGCAACACGGCGGCGCCGTTCGCGGCCCGCGTCAAGGTCGGCGGCGGCTGGGCGATCTACAACCAGCTCCTCACCGTCGACGACATCGACGGCGACGGTCTGGCGGATCTCGTCGCCCGGACGCACAACGGCACGCTGTACGTGTACATCTCCACGGGGTCCGGACTGCTGGCCCCGCGCGTGGAGTGGGGGACGGGCTGGAACGTGGCGACCCTGTTCGCCTCCTCCGGCGGGAACCCCGAGGTCGGCAAGGGCGAGGTGCTCGCGCTCGACACCAAGGGCACGCTGTTCTGGTACTGGTCGCTGAACAACGGACTGCTCAGCCCTCGCGAGCAGGTGAGCGACACGGGTGGCTGGGCAGGGGCCGGGAAGCTCGTCTTCACCTCGTCGCTGGACATCGACGGCCAGGCCGATCTGCTCGAGGTGTTCGACGGCACGCTCTACAACTACCAGCTCGCCGGAAGCGACGGCGGGCCCTACGCCATCGGCTCCGGCTGGGGCCAGTACAACAGCCTCCTCGCCCCCGGCGACCTGAGCGGCGACGGCAAGGGCGACCTGCTGGCGCGCAACAGCTCCGGCCGGCTCTACCTGTACCGCGGCAACGGCGAGGGCACGGCTTTCGCGAGCCGCGTCAGCGTGGGCTCCGGCTGGGGCATCTACAACCGGATCGTCGGCGCCGGGGACATCACCGGGGACGGCCGGGCCGACATCGTGGCCCGTGACTCCGGCGGCAACCTCTATCTGTACGCGGGTACGGGCAGCGCCACCGCGCCGTTCAAGGGACGGGTCAAGATCGGCCCCGGCTGGAACACCTACAACAAGCTGCAGGCCCCGGGTGACATCGACGGGGACGGGCGGGCGGACCTGCTCGCTACGGACTCCGCGGGGACGCTGTGGCGGTACTCCGCCAACGGCACCGGGTCGTTCAAGGCACGGGTGAAGATCGGCCCCGGCTGGAACGCCTACGCCGGCCTGCACTGACGCACTGACGAGTGTCCTCGGCACGACCCGGTCGGCGGTCGGCCCGGTCCCTTCTACGGGACCGGCCGGTCGCCGACCGGGCGGTTAAACCCGGCGAACCGGTCATGGCGCCTGCTCGGCGTCCGGCTCCAGGAACTCCAGCCGGTTGCCGGCCGGGTCCTCGGAGAAGAAGCGCCGGTGGCCCGGGAGGTCGCGGTCCCAGACGACCTTCGCGCCGTGGGATGCGAGGCGGTCGGCATACGCCTCGATGCCGCTGACGCGCAGGCCGGGGTGGGCCTTCCTCGCGGGGTGGAAGTCACTCTGGATGCCCACGTGGAGCTGTACGGCCCCTGCCTGGAACCAGCAACCGCCGTTGGCGGCGAGGGCCGGGGGCTTGGGGATCTCGGTCATGCCGAGGGCATCGGCGTAATAGGCGCGCAAGGCGTCCTCGGTGCCCGGCGGCGCGGCGAGCTGAACGTGGTCGACTGCGGTCAGCATCGGTTCCCCCTCTCGTGTCTACTGCGGTTTGCGGGCCACCGAGAAGATGCGGCGGAACGGGAACACCGTTCCGTGCGGCCCGGGCGGATAGGCCTTGCGCAGCAGATCGCGGTACTGGCCGAGGAATTCCTCGATCGCGGCGTCGTCCCCCTCCAGGGCGGTGAGGACCGGCCGCAGCGCCGTTCCCTTCACCCAGTCGAGCACGGGGTCCTCGCCGGCGAGGAGTTGGGAGTACGTCGTCTCCCAGACGTCCGTCGCGCAGCCCAGGTCGGCGAGCCGCATGAGGTAGTCGGCGGGTTCCAGGACATGGACGAAGCGGCGGCCCTGGTCGGCTAGGCGGTCGCGCCACTGGGGCGTGTCGCAGAGTTCGCCGAGCAGGGCGTGGCTGGGTGAGGTGAAGTTCCCCGGGACCTGGAAGGCGAACGTGCCGCCGGGCGCGAGGCCCTCGATCCAGGTGGGGAGCGACTCGGGGTGGTTGGGCACCCATTGCAGTGCGGCGTTGGAGACGATCAGGTCGTACGGCTCGTCGGGCGTCCAGTGCGCCGCGTCGGCGGGGCGGAAGTCGAGCCAGCCGCCGCCGGAGGTGGTGCCCGCGTACTCCTTCTCGGCCCGGGCGAGCATCTCCGGGGAGAGGTCGAAGCCGGTGATTCGGGCGTCGGGCCAGCGGTCGGCGAGGAGGACGGTCACATTGCCCGGCCCGCAGCCGAGGTCGGCGATGCGCGGGGAACGAGTGCCGTGCGGCAGCTCGGGTATCCGGGCGAGAAGGTCGAGGAACGGGCGGGTCCTGTGGCCGGAATGACGGAGGTACTGCTGTGGATCCCAGGTTGGTGCGGAATGCATGTTCGAGCCCCCTTACTGGAACGGTGCAGGCAAGCGGAACGGGGTTCCGGCCCGACCATGCCCAATAGTCCATCGAAATATATCTTGACGTCAAGAGACTTCATGTCGACAGACCCTTTACACTGATCGTCATGGAGGACGAGGTCGACCGACTGGTTGCTGCATGGCGCCGCGAGCGCCCCGACCTCGACGTGGAACCGCTCGAGGTGCTCAGCCGTGTCTCCAGGCTGGCCCGGCATCTCGACCGCGCCCGTCGGCTCGCGTTCTCCGAGCACAGCCTGGAGCCCTGGGAGTTCGACGTCCTGACGTCGCTGCGGCGCGCGGGCGCTCCGTATCAGCTCTCCCCCGGCCAGTTGCTGACGCAGACCCTGGTGACCTCCGGCACGATGACCAACCGGATCGACCGGCTCGCCAAGAAGGGTCTGGTCGGGCGGCTGCCCGACCCGA
This sequence comes from Streptomyces sp. NPDC002133, assembly GCF_040296405.1. Taxonomy (NCBI): domain Bacteria; kingdom Bacillati; phylum Actinomycetota; class Actinomycetes; order Kitasatosporales; family Streptomycetaceae; genus Streptomyces; species Streptomyces sp. NPDC002133. The sequence goes on from NZ_JBEOXF010000045.1 coordinate 14,595, forward strand.
GCGACCGGCGCGGGGTGCTGGTGCGCCTCACCCCCGAGGGCCGCGACCGTGCCGACCAGGCGCTCGCCGGACTGCTCGCCCAGGAGCGCGCGATCCTCGGCGAGCTGTCCCGTGCCCAGCGGGGCGAACTGGCCGCGCTGCTACGCCAGCTGACCGCCCCGTTCGACAACATCCCCGGCTAGTTCCGCCGGCCCCACACCGGCCCGCCGGGCCAGCGCCACCGCCGCGAGCGTGGAGTGCACGCCCAGCTTCCCCAGCACGTTCTGCATGTGCGTGCGGACCGTGTGCGGGGAGAGGAAGAGGCGCTCGGCGACCGCCTTGCGGCCGAGACCGGCCACCATGCAGCGCAGCACCTCGCGTTCGCGCGGGGTGAGGGACTCGACGAGCCGCTCGCTCTCGGTGCGGTGCTTGCGCGCGGCGGTCAGCTCCCGCAGTACGCCGGTCAGCAGCGCGGGCGGCAGATGCGTCTCCTCGCGGAGCACCCCGCGGATCACCGTGAGCAGCCGCTGCAGCGAACAGTCCTTGGCGACCCAGCCGGAGGCGCCGGCCTGCAGCGCGAGCGCTGCCCGGCGCGGGTCGTCCTTCTCGGCGAGCACCACGGAGCGGACCGCGGGCCTGGCCGAACGGACCGCGGCCACCAGGGAGATGCCGTCCACGAAACCGCCCTCCCCGTTGTCGGGGACGGCCCGCGCGACGACCGGGGCGGCCGGTGCGGGGGCGACGCCCAGATCGGCGTCGACGAGCATCACGTCGAATCTGCGGCCGTCGGCCGCCGCGCGCTCCAGGCAGCGCAGCGCGGCGGGACCGCTGCCGGCCGCGGCGACGTCGACGTCCGGCTCGGCCGCGAGCGCCGCGGCGAGGGACTCGGCGAAGATTCGGTGGTCATCCACCACCAGGACCCGGATACGAACCACAGACACCCCCAGCTGCCCTTTTCCGGCGGAGGACCGGATGGCGCGGGTACGGCGCCCGAGGATGGAGAGGTACGCAGTCCACGGCCGCCGCCGCGCTCTTGACTGCTACCCCGCCCCGGGCGACGTACCCGACTGTCTCGCCCCCTGAACAGCACCGGCCCCCACCGGTGCTGTGCATCAGAGTAAGGCCGGGCGTGAGGAGCGGAAGGATATTTGCAGAACTGGTTGGCCAGGGTGTTTGGCGTGTGCTTGTTGTTTCGGAATGAGACAGAAGTCGACAGAGATCATTACTGAATGCGGCACGCACCACCCGAAGGAACCGCGGGGAACACCCTCGGCGCGGTGTGACCCGCCGCCGCGAAGGCCTCCTTGACCTCCTTGGCCACCAGGTCCGCTGCGTCCTCCTCGACCAGGACGACCGCCGAGCCGCCGAAGCCGCCGCCGGTCATCCGGGCGCCCAGCGCACCCGCTGCGTTCGCCACGGAGACCACCAGGTCCAGCTCCCGGCAGGAGACCCGGAGATCGTCCCGCAGCGAGGCATGGCCCTCGGTGAGGACCGGGCCGACACCGCGGAGATCGCCCGCGTCGAGGAGGGCGATCGTCCGTTCGACACGGTGGTTGTCGCTGACGACATGGCGCACGTAGCGGCGAATCTCGTCGACCGGTCCGGGAGACGCCTCCCGGGAGAGCGCGGCGTCGGTCAAACGCCCGAGGGCATCCGGCAGTTGCGCGTACGGGACTTCGCGCAGCGCGCGCACGCCCAGCGCCCGCGCACCCGCCTCGCAGCCGGCGCGCCGCTGTGCGTACGCGCCGTCCCCGAGCGCGTGCTTCACGCGGGTGTCGACGACCAGGAGCCGCAGGCCGTGGGCCGCGAGGTCGAAGGGGACCTGACGCCGGGTGAGGTCCCGGGTGTCGAGGAACAGGGCATGGCCCTCGGTGCAGCAGGCCGACGCCATCTGGTCCATGACCCCGCACGGGACGCCGACGAACGCGTTCTCGGCACGCTGGGCCAGCACGGCCAGCCGATCGGGCTCGATGCCGAGTCCGTACATCTCGTTCAGGGCGAGCGCGGTGACGACCTCGAGGGCCGCGGAGGAGGAGAGGCCCGCACCCGTGGGCACGTCGGACGCTATCTGCACGTCGGCGCCGGTGACCTGATGCCCGGCCTCCCGCAGCGCCCAGACCACACCCGCCGGGTAGGCCGCCCAGCCGGAGTCGGAACCCGGCGCGAGATCCTCGACCACCAGCTCGACCACGCCCTGGTCCATGTCCGCCGAGTGGACCCGCAGGACCCCGTCGGTACGCCGCGCCACCGCGGCGACCGCCCGGTGCGGCAGGGCGAGCGGCATCACGAAGCCGTCGTTGAAGTCGGTGTACTCGCCGATCAGATTGACCCGGCCCGGTGCGGCCCAGACGCCCTCGGGGGCGTATCCGTACAGCTCGGCGAACCGCCGCGCGACGACGCTCATCGCTCGGCCGCCCTCTCCCGCGCGAAGGCCCACGCGTCCGCGACGATGCCGGCGAGGTCCGCCCGGGACGGGGACCAGCCGAGGCGCTCGTGGGCGGCGGCGGCCGAGGCGACGAGCACGGCAGGGTCACCGGGGCGGCGCGCTGCGGCGATCGCGGGGACGGGGCGTCCGGTGACCTTGCGGGCGGTCTCGATGACCTCGCGGACCGAGAAGCCGTTGCCGTTGCCGAGGTTGCAGATCAGATGCTCGCCCCCGGTGACCTTGTCCATGGCGAGCAGATGCGCCTCGGCCAGGTCCGCGACGTGGATGTAGTCCCGGACGCAGGTGCCGTCGGGGGTCGGGTAGTCGTCGCCGAAGACGGAGATCGCCTCGCGCTCGCCGAGGGCGACCTGGAGGACGAGCGGGATGAGATGCGACTCGGGGTCGTGGCGCTCGCCGAAGCTGCCGTACGCGCCCGCCACGTTGAAGTAGCGCAGCGAGGCGGCGGCCAGCCCGTGCGCGGCGCACTCGCCGCTGATCATGTGGTCGACGGCCAGCTTCGACGCGCCGTACGGGCTGGTCGGGGCGGTCGGGTCGGTCTCGGTGATGGGGGTGGAGACCGGCTCCCCGTACGTCGCCGCGGTCGAGGAGAAGACCAGCTTGCGGACGCCGGCGGAGCGCATCGCGGCGAGCAGCGCCGTCGTCCCGCCGACGTTGTTCACCCAGTACTTCTCGGGGTCCGTGACCGACTCGCCGACCTGCGAGAACGCGGCGAAGTGGAGCACGCCGTCGTACGAGGGGTCGAGCAGGCGCGCGGCGTCCTGGACCCGGCCCTCGATGAACGTGGCGCCGTCCGGTACGCCTGCCCGGAAGCCCGTGGACAGATCGTCGAGCACGGTCACCTCGTGCCCGGCCTCCAGCAGATGCGCGGCCACCACACTGCCGACATAGCCGGCGCCGCCCGTCACCAGGTACTTGCTGCTCACGTGCTCGCTACCTCTCGCAGTCGCTGGGCCGCGGACTCCGGCGGCACATCGTTGATGAACACACTCATGCCGGACTCGGAACCCGCGAGAAACTTCAGCTTTCCGAAAGTGCGGCGGACGGTGAAGAGCTCGAGGTGGAGCGCGAAGTCCGCGCGCCGGAAGCCGTCGCCGTCACCGAACGGCGCCTGGTGCCAGGCGGCGATGTACGGCGTCGGCGGTTCACCCGTGCCGAAGATCCGGTCGAAGCGCCTCAACAGTTCCAGATAGACCTGTGGGAACTCTGTGCGCGCCGCGTCGTCCAGCTCTCTCAGATCCGGCACCCGGACGCGCGGATACAGATGCACCTCGTACGGCCAGTGCGCCGCGTACGGCACGAAGGCCACCCAGTGCTCGCCCTCGAGAACCACTCGCACGGAGTCGGCGAGCTCGCGCGCGAGGGTGTCGTCGAAGAGATTCCGGCCGGTGGCGGCCCGGTGCTCGGCGACCGAGCGCTGCATGAGGGCGGTGCGGGGCGTGACGAAGGGATACCCGTAGATCTGCCCGTGCGGATGGCCGAGGGTGACGCCGATCTCGGCACCCCGGTTCTCGAAGCAGAACACCTGCTTGATCTGCGGCAGTTCGGCAAGGTCCGCGGTGCGGTCGGTCCAGACCTCCAGCACGAGGGCGGCCTGCTCCTCGCTGAGCCCGGCGAAGGAGGTGTCGTGGTCGGGGGTGAAGCAGACGACCTCGCAGCGGCCCGATTCCCCGGCGAGGGAGGGAAAGCGGTTCTCGAAGACGACGACGTCGTAGTCGCTGTCCGGGATCTCGCTGAGTCTGCCGTCCCTGGACGGACACAGCGGGCACTCGTCGGCGGGCGGGTGGTAGGTGCGGCCCTGGCGGTGGGAGGCGATGGCGACCGCGTCGCCGAGCAGCGGATCGTGGCGGATCTCCGAGGCCGTGGAGACGGGGTCGAGGTGCCGCCGGTCCAGGGCCTCGCGGACGATGTCGTCGCGGCGGTCGTAGTACAGCAGCTCCCGACCGTCGGCGAGCCTGGTCACCGTCTTCTTCACACCGGCGCTCCTCATGAATGTCATCAAACAGAACCACACACAAAGAACCATGAGCGAACAGGCCTCGTCAATGCCCGGCGTGGTGCGGTGGGAGGGCTCCGCCCCCGATCCCCCTGCCCACTGCCCCGTACTCTGCGCCTGGGGCCTCTGCCGTGGCGCGGGCGCGTCACGGCAGAGGCGGCCGCCGAACGCCTGGCGGTACGCCCGGCGACGACGGCCGACCGGAGGCAGCACCCGGGGCCCCAGGTGAGACCGCGCACGATCGGGCGCAGGTCTCCTGATCCAGGTGGGGCCGCGCACGTCCCGGGACGCGATGCTTGTGCCGGGCGACGGGGGCGAGGCCATCCGGGCGGGGCGGAGGCCGTGCCGGGACGGGCCGTTCGGCCTGGTCGTCCCGGAGCCGCGACACCGAGGCGCAGTCGCTCCAGGGCGGGACGTTCGGGCGCAGCGTCCCGGGGCGGGACGTTCAGGCACGGTCGTCCCGGGCTCGGACGTTCGAGCGCAACGTCCCGAAACCACGACGCTCAGGCGCAGTCGCTCCGGGGCGGGACGTTCAGGCACGGTCGTCCCGGGCTCGGACGTTCAGGCGTAATCGCCCCGAAACCACGACGCTCAGACGCGGTCGCCCAAGCCGCGGCGTTCAGACCTGGTGTCCCGGAGTCGCGGCGCTGAGGCGCGGTCGTCCCGGAGCTGCTGCGTTCAGGCGTGGTCGTCCGGAGCGGGGGCGGGGCCCGGGAGGGGGGATGCGGCTCGGTCCAGGAGGCCCGTGCGGGCCGCCAGGGCCGCGGCCTCCAGACGGGAGCCCACGCCGAGTTTCATCAGGACGCGCTGGACATGGGTACGGGCCGTGCTGGGTGCTATGCCCATGCCCACGGCGATCAGACGCGTGTCCTCGCCCTCGGCAACCCGTACGAGCACCTCCACTTCGCGCGGAGTGAGCATCTGGAGCAGCCGCTGGCCCTCGTCGTCCGGCTGGGCCGTCGGGTTCAGGAGCTCCGTGAAGGCGCCCTGCAGCAGCTGTGGCGCGACCGCCGCCTCGCCCGAGCGCGCCTTGATCATGGCGCGCTCGACGCCCTCGATGCGCTCGTCATGACGTACGTAACCGGACGCGCCGGCCGCGAACGCCGCCGCGATCCCCCGTGGCGACGGCACAGGTCCCAACACGACCACCGCCACCTGCGGGCGCTCCCGCTTGATCCGCACGATCGGGTCGAAGACCCCCGGCTCCGCCGGGGTCGCCGTCCCCAGCAGGCACACCTCGGGCGCCCTGCTCACCACGAGCTCCGCCGCCCCTGCCGTCGGCGCCGCCGCGGCAAGCACCCGGTGCCCGCGCAGCTTCAGAGCCGAGGCGAGCGCCTCGGCGAGCAGTCGGTGGTCGTCGACCACCATGAGCCGCACACCCATCGAGCAAACCCCCCATACCCTGGAGTCGGCCCCCCGGCCCCCAGCCTGTTGACCCGGCAAGCTACACGCTTGTTCGACGTTGCGCGCCCCTTACGTGTCAGAAGTCGCCCAGAATGCCGAATAGAGACCAATTCGCTGAGAGTTGACGCACGACCGCATGCTTCGGGGGAAGGCAGCGCGGTACCGCCCCGGGCCGGGGCGGTACCGCGTCACGGCACGTCAGCCGGTGGCGAAGGAGACGACCAGGTAGTCCTTGCGGCCGGGATCGTCGCTGTAGGGCTTGCTGATGAGCGTCTCGGCCAGGAACAGCCGGCCGTTCCCGTACAGGATCTCCGCGGCGTCCACCGAGAAGCTGGTCTCCGCGTCCCGCACGTCCTCCCCGGCCGGGTTCTCCATGAGCACGGTCTGTTTCATGGAGCCTCCGTCGATGCTGACGATCTGTCCGCCCGCGTCGTACGGCGGCCACTTGTAGGCGATGATGTTCCCGCCGTCCATGCGCAGCGGGAACAGCGTGTAGCGGTCTCCCGCGTCGGCCCTGTCGGTGGTCGGCTTGCCGGTGGTGAGGTCGAACGAGACGATCTCGTTGGTGTCGCCGTACTCGCCGGTTCCCTCGTGCTCCTCGGTCGGCAGGTAGAGCCGGCCGTTGCCGACGACCGCCATGCTGCAGGACTCGACCTCGGTGGAGCGGCATTCCGCGGCGTACCGGTCGGCGTCCGCCGCGATCTTGGCCTTGAGTTTGCCGGTCTTCTCGTCGATGGAGAAGAAGTCCGAGATGCCACTGCCGTCACCCGCGGTGTCGCCGACGTCGGCGGCGACGACCAGCGGGCCGGTGGAGACGATGCTCGCGTACTCGACGCCCGGGGGCATCTTGTACGAGGACACGGGCGCGCCCGTCTTCGGATTCAGGTTCTGGACGAGGAGGTACTGGCTGCCGTAGTCGCCGCACTTGCGGACGGCCGCGAGGGCCGCGCCGCCCCCGTATCCGAGGTCGTAGCAGGATTCGGTGTCGGCGGTGGGCACCCACAGGCTCTTGCCGTCGGCGAGGTTCCAGGCGGCGCCGCCCTCGAGCCCACCCGCGGCGACCGTCCCGCCACTGAGTGAGATCTCCCTGAACTCGACCTTCTTGTCACCGCTGTTGGCGCCCTTGGCGGAGCCGGTCCACGCCATCTTGCCGGTGGCGAGGTCGATGACGCCGACCTCGGAGCAGTCCTGGTGGTCGTTCTTGCCCGCACGCTTGGCCGGCTCGAAGAGGATCGCGGTCCTGTTGTCGCTGACGTGCCGGGCGGCCCCGCAGATCTGGCCCGGGAGCGGGAGCGTCCACTTCACACTGCCGGCGGAGAGGTCGTAGCCGACGACCTTGAGGACGTCCGACTTGGCGTAGACCGTGTCGGTGAGCCACGAGCCCTCGACGACGACGAGATCGTCGACCTTGGGCTGCGGAATGTTGACCAGGGTCTTCGACTTCGTGTTGGACGGAACCTTCTCGCTTCCGCCGCCACCGGGCTTGTTCCCGTCCGCACCCCCCTGCGAGCCGTTCTGCGGCCGCTTCCCCTTGGCGTCGTCGCTTCCGTCGGTGGAGGCGAACCACACACCGGTGGCGACGATCAGGAGCACCGCGACGACCGCCGCGATGATGATCTGCGTCTGGGTGCTCAGCTTCTTCCGCGGCTGCGGCGGCATGAAGTGCGGCTGCACCGGCTGGGTGGGGTAGCCGTAGCCGTACGGCTGCTGGCCCATGGGCTGGGTGTGCGGCTGGCCCGGGGCCTGCGGATAGCCGTACCCGGCGGGCCGGCCCGGATGGCCGGGGGGTGCCTGCGGGTAGCCGTAACCCGGGCCCTCCGGCGGCGGGGTCGGCGCGCCGAAGCCTCCCGGCGGAGGGTCCTGCGGGGCGCCGAAACCGCCCTGCGGGGGCTGCGGCTGCGGCGCCTGATTCGGCTGGTGCGGCTGGTTGGGCGGCTGTGGTGGCTGCGTCATGCGTGGGTACCTCTGGAGGGTGTGAAGCGGAGGGAGTCGGTCGGGGGCCGGGGCGGCCGGGTCGTCCCTGGGGACGGGGTCACTCGCCGATGGCCATCATCGTCTCCCTCTCCTTCTCCTCGGCGTCGTTCGAGGCGACGACGGTGTCGGCGACGAGGAAATAGCGCCCGTCGGCGTACACGCCCCTGGTCGCCATGAGCATCCGCTCGGTCTTGGCGGACGATGCGGGGAGCTGAAGCAGCACACGGAGGTCGGTCCCCCCGGGTGCGACGGAGGCCAGCGCCCCGGGCTCGTCGGTACCGATGGTGGGCATGGTCCTGACGAGCAGCTCGCGCCCCTCCATCCGCAGCGGCATGATCATGTGTCCGCCGGGGGCCTCGACACGCCGCGCCTCGACGCCCGTGTCCAGGTCGAAGGCGACGATGCTGTTGGGCTTGTCCACTCCGTCCGGCGCGGCCGTGGCCATGTAGAGCGTGCTGTCGTCCGCGACGACCTGACAGGTCTGCAGATTGCCCTTGTCCACGACGTCCTCGCTGCACCAGTTCGCGTACTGGTCCTGGCCCTGGATCGAGGAGCGCTTGGTGCCGTCGGCGTTGAGCACGAGGATGCCCTGTCGGTCCTTCGAGCGGTCGACGGCGTGGACGACCAGCGGGTCGACGGAATACACGTTCTCGACGACATAGCCCCGCGGGAGGCGGTACTTCCACCGGGAGGCACCGGTTGCCGGATCGATCCCGTGGACCTCTTCCTGCGGGTTGTCGGCGTCGTCGACCGGGCACGAGACGGACGCGACGAGAGTGGAGCCTTCGTTGGCGTACTCGTGCGGCTGACAGACGTCCTCGCCGCCTTCCCACTTGCCCCACAGCGGTTTGCCGTCGCCGAGACGGTAGGCGGTCGAGTGACCGTAGCGGCCCGCGGTGACGGTGTTCCCTGTGAGGGTGATCGAGTAGTCCCAGTCGAAGTCGAAGTTGCCGTCCTCGACGATCTTCTGCGTCCAGCCCTGTTTGCCCGTGCGCAGGTCGACCATCCGGAGCTGACGGCACTGGTCTCCCTCCGCGCCCGGGCGCTCCTGCACCGCGAGGACGATCTTGTCGTCGGCCGAGGCGTGCTGCGGGGCCCGGCAGATGCCGGTGCCCAGCGGCAGGCTCCACTGCAAAGTGCCGTCGGCCACGGAATGGGCCGTGACCGAGCGGTGCATGGCGGTGACGACGGTGTCCCCGACCAGCCAGGGGCCGAACACGTCGCCGCCCAGGCCGGGAAGGTCGACGTCGTTCTTCCGGAGCCAGAGGACCTTGGCGTCGCCCGGCTTGCGCCCCTTGTTGAGGTGCGCGGCCTTGGCGGTGTCGGGGGCGGACCCACCGGGCAGGCCCGCCTCCGCCTTCTTGCCGCCGCCGGCCGACGAGGACGGGCCGGTCGAACTCGCCCCGGCGGTAGGCCTGTTGCCGCCACTGTCCTTGTCGTCCCCGTACAGGGCGAACCAGGTGCCGCCGCCGATCGCCAGCAGCGCGGCCAGGCCCGCGGCGAGCAGCGCCGCGGGCCTGCGACCGGACGGCGCGGCCGGACCGGTCGGTGGAGCGGAGTAGCCGCCTCCGTAGGGGTTCAGCCGCCCGTACGGACCCGCCTGGGGCGGCTGATACGGACCGGACTGTCCCGGCGTGGCCGGACCGGACTGTCCCGGCGGCGGCGGGGACGAGTGAGTGGGCTGGGTCATCGCGGTACTGCGACCATCACTTCCCGAACGCCATCATCGTCTTGGTCTCCTGCTCCTCCGCGTCGTTGGACGCGCTCACCCGGCTGCTGGCGAGGTAGAACCGGCCGTCCCGGTAGAGCATCTTCGGCGAGTAGAAGCTCCGCTCGATCACCGCGGTGGACTGCGGGTGCTGCAGGATCACGTCCGGCTTGCCACCGGTCGGAGCCAGGGTCGCCACCGCGCCGCCGGCGTCGAACGTCGGCTCCATGTAGAGGAGGACGTTGCCGCCCTCCATGCCCAGGGGCACCACCGTGCGGTCGGCCGGGGCGTCGGCACGCCACTTCCGCTTGCCGGTGTTGAGGTCGAAGGCGACGACCGCGTTGGTGCGCGACGTTCCGGAACTGGCGGCTTCGGTCGCCATGTAGAAGGTGTTGGCGTCGGCCGCGACACCGACACAGCCCTCCAGATGGGCGCCGAAGACGATGAACCCGCCGCCGCAGCGCGGCTGGTACTTGTCCTTGCCGCCGTCGATCTGCGAACGTGCGGTGCCGTTCGCGTTGAGGGCGACGACACTCCATTTCTTCTCGTCCCGATTGGTCAGCGACAGCACGAGCGGGCTGACCGAGTAGACCTTGTCGACCTCCCAGCCGGCCGGGAGCCGGTACGTCCACTTGGCCGCGCCGGTCGTCGGGTCGAGCTCCTGCACCTGGTTCTGCGCCTTGCCGTTGGCGCTCGGGCAGGTCTCGGAGGCGATCAGCTTGGGGCCGCCGGCGAAGGCCTCCGGCTGGCAGTTGCCCGGCAGCTTGCCGAAGAGCGCCTTGCCGTCGCTGATCCGGAACGCGTCGGAGTTGCCGGTGCGGGCCGCGGTCACGGTGGTGCCGCTGATGGTGAGGCTGATGTCGGAGAGCAGGTCCCAGACGCCCTTCTTCTTGAGGACCTGCTTCCAGCCGGCCTTGCCGGTGGTGGCGTCGACCAGCTGCAGCTGCGTGCAGTCGGCCTTGTCGCTCGTGCCGTCCTTGTACGCGACGACGAGCTTGCCGTCCGCCGTCGTCTGCGTGCTGGCGGCGCACAGCTCGGCGGGGTACGGGATGCTCCACTTCTTCTGACCGGTGGTCGCGGAGTAGCCCGTGAGCTCCTTGTACATGCCCTTGACGACCGTGTCGCCGACGACCCACGGGCCGGACACGTCCGACCCGTTGCGCGGCAGGTCTATGTCGTTCTTGGCCAGCCACAGGACCTTCGCCTCGCCCGGCTTGCGCCCGGCGTTGAGGTCGTCGCTGTCGTCGCGGCCGCCGCCGGTGCCGTCGCCCTGGTCGACGGATGCCGAACCGCTCGGCTGCGGGAGCGCGGTCTGCTTGGGGTCGGCCTTCTTCTCGCCGTCATCGCCCCTCAGCACGAACCAGGTGCCGGTACCGACGACGAGCAGGGCGGCCACCGCCGCGCCGATGATGACACCGGGCTTGCCCTTGAAGGGGTTGCCGCCGCCGGGCGGTGGTGTCGGGCCACCGGGGTACTGCGGCTGGCCGGGGTAGCCGTAGCCGCCCTGAGGCTGACCGTAGGGGCCCGGCTGCTGGTACGGGCCGGGCTGCTGGTTGTACGGGCCGGGCTGCTGGCCGTACGGACCCGGCTGGTTGTACGGGCCGGGCCGGCCGGGGGCCTGCTGCGGGTAGCCGTAACCGGCCTGCGGGGTCTGGGGATGGCCGTAACCGGGCTGCGGCTGACCGGCCTGGGGCGGGGCCTGCGGTGGCGCCTGCGGCGGGACCGGTGGCATCTGGGGCGGCTGCGCGGGCTGTTGGGGCGGCGGAGGAACCTGCTGCTGAGCGTCCCCACCGTTCGAAGAGCCCGGGGGCGGGTCCTGCGGAGACCCGAAGCCTCCCTGCGGCGGTTGCTGGCTGGGCGGCTGAGACATGGCAGCACTTCCCCCTTCGTGCGGTCCACGACCCGACCGGCCTCCCCCGCGATTCCGTACGGCAGTTGCCTTACGGAAAGGAGCGAATCGGACATGGATGGCGCAGCGTCACATCAGTCGAGCGGGGCTTCTTTTTATCACCCGCCCGGCCGGAAAGTACGGGCCGGTCCGCCCCTGTACCCAAGGGAGGACCGGCCCGTGATACCGCCGTTACGCGTCCTCGGCGAGTTCGAGCCAGCGCAGCTCCAACTCCTCGCGCTCCCCTGCCAGTCCGCGCAGTTCCGCGTCGAGCTTCGCCACCTTCTCGAAGTCGGTGGCATTTTCGGCGATTTGCGAGTGCAGCGTGGTCTCCTTCTCGGAGATCTTGTCCAGCTGCCGCTCGATCTTCTGGAGTTCCTTCTTCGCTGCCCGCACGTCCGCGGCGGATTTCTCCGGGGCGCCGGACTTCTCGGCCACGGCAGCCGGTGCCGGGACCGCGGCCTCGATCATCCTCTGGCGCCGCTCCAGGTACTCGTCGATGCCGCGCGGCAGCATCCGCAGCGCGGCGTCGCCGAGCAGCGCGAACACCCGGTCGGTGGTCCGCTCGACGAAGAACCGGTCGTGGGAGATGACGACCATCGAGCCGGGCCAGCCGTCGAGGACGTCCTCCAGCTGGGTGAGGGTCTCGATGTCGAGGTCGTTGGTGGGCTCGTCGAGGAAGAGCACGTTCGGCTCGTCCATCAGCAGCCGCAGCAGCTGGAGGCGGCGCCGCTCACCACCGGACAGATCGCCGACCGGCGTCCACTGCTTCTCCTTGGAGAAGCCGAACTGCTCGCACAGCTGCCCGGCCGTCATCTCCCGGCCCTTGCCGAGGTCGACACGGTCGCGGATCTGCTGGACGGCCTCCAGCACCCGCAGGTTCGGGTCGAGTTCGGCGACCTCCTGCGAGAGGTAGGCCAGCTTCACCGTCTTTCCCGTGACGATCCGTCCGGCGCTGGGCTGCTTCTCGCCGTCGCTGCGGGCCGCCTCGGTCATCGCGCGCAGCAGCGAGGTCTTGCCCGCCCCGTTGACGCCGACCAGGCCGATCCGGTCGCCGGGGCCGAGCTGCCAGTTCAGGTGCTTCAGCAGCACCTTCGGTCCGGCCTGGACGGTCACGTTCTCCAGGTCGAAGACCGTCCTGCCGAGCCGCGACGAGGCGAACTTCATCAGCTCGGAGGTGTCGCGCGGCGGCGGCACGTCCTTGATCAGCTCATTGGCGGCCTCGACGCGGAAGCGGGGCTTGGACGTACGGGCGGGGGCTCCGCGCCGCAGCCAGGCCAGCTCCTTGCGGACCAGGTTCTGCCGCTTGACCTCCTCGGTCGCGGCGATGCGCTCGCGCTCGGCGCGCGCGAAGACGTAGTCGGAGTACCCGCCCTCGTACTCGTACACCGTGCCGCGCTGGACGTCCCACATGCGCGTGCAGACCTGGTCGAGGAACCAGCGGTCGTGCGTGACGCAGACGAGCGACGAGCGACGCGTCTGGAGATGGCGGGCGAGCCAGGCGATGCCCTCCACGTCCAGGTGGTTGGTGGGCTCGTCGAGGACGATCAGGTCCTGCTCCTCGATGAGCAGCTTGGCGAGCGCGATCCGGCGCCGCTCGCCACCGGAGAGCGGGGCGATCACCGTGTCCAGGCCCTGCGGGAAGCCGGGCAGGTCGAGCCCGCCGAACAGCCCGGTGAGCACGTCACGGATCTTGGCGTTGCCGGCCCACTCGTGGTCGGCGAGGTCGCCGATGACCTCGTGCCGGACGGTCGCCGCCGGGTCGAGGGAGTCGTGCTGCGTGAGCACCCCGAGACGCAGTCCGCCGCTGTGCGTGACCCGACCCGTGTCGGCCTCCTCCAGCTTGGCGAGCATCCGGATGAGGGTCGTCTTGCCGTCCCCGTTGCGCCCCACGACACCGATGCGGTCTCCCTCGGACACGCCGAGGGAGACTCCGTCGAGCAGGGCACGGGTGCCGTACACCTTGCTGACTGCCTCGACATTGACCAGGTTGACGGCCATTAACGCTCCAGATGAGGGGTTCGAACGGCTTCCCAGCCTAGTCGCCGGAAGTGACACCGCCGCCGCGCGAGGTGCGTTCCACCAGCAGCCAGCCCACCAGGGCCATCGCAACGGCGGCCGGGGCGGTGACGGGGAACGCGATCAGCATGGCGGAGCGGCCCTCCAGCAGGCCGGCGAAGCCGACCATGGACAGACCGAGCACGCCGAGCAGGCACAGGGTGATCCCGAGCGCGGCGAGCGGGCCTGAGCCGGGGACGACCGGTGACGGTACCTGTGACCGTGACGGTGAGGGTGACGGCAAGGGCAACGGTGACGGACGTTCGAAGGTGCGGAAGGCGGCGACCAGTACCGCCGTGAGGACGGCCGCCGCGGCGATGCGGAGCGGAGTCTGGGCCCACCAGGCCGCCGAGGCCGGTTCGGGCAGCGGTACGTCGAGAGTGAGGAGGGCGCCGTACACGCCGAGCATGGCGGTGAGGTGCCACAGGAAGGCGGTCATCGCGCTGCCGTTCGCCGCGACGACCGTGCGCCAGACCCTCGGCCGGGCGACCAGCCGGGCGCCGGGCCCGCGCAGCAGCTCCACCGCACCGACGAGCCACAGACCGTGGCAGAGCAGGGCGACGGTGGGCGGGGCCATGTTGGAGACCTTCTCGCCCGGCATCCCGACCATGGACAGCGGGTACGGGCCGAGGGCGACGAGCGCCGCGGCCCCGGCCAGGCCGCACGCCGCGAGCACGGACGGAAGCCGCAGCCGGCCGTCGGCCCGCAGGAAGCCGAGCTGGTGGACTGCCAACCAGACGAAGGCGAAGTTCAGGAATTCCACGAAGGGCACGCCGTACGCGAAGCGGAGCACGTCCACGGCGACCGCCCCGCTCACGAGCGCCCCGAACACGCCCCAGCCGTACCGCTCGTGCAGCCTGAGCAGCGGCGGGGTGAAGGCCACCATCGCCAGATAGATCCCGATGAACCACAGCGGCTGGGTCACCAGCCGCAGGGTGACTCCGGTCAGCCCGCCGCCCCCGCCGAGCAGCTGGATGATCAGCGCGGCCGCGCCCCAGACGGCGACGAAGACCATCGTGGGCCGCAGCAGCCGGCGCAGCCGGGCCCGCAGGAACGCCGCGTACACCGGACCCTCCGGCTGCTTGCGGCGCAGCGAGCGGTGGGAGAGCGCGTGCGAGAAGCCCCCCACGAAGAAGAACACCGGCATGATCTGCAGGGCCCAGGTGAGGACCTGGAGCTCCGGCACGACGGCGAGCAGGTTGCCTACGCCGTCGGCGGTGACGGCCGCCATCAGCCAGTGCCCGAGGACGACGGTCCCGAGCGAGGCGACCCGCAGCAGGTCGACGTACCGGTCCCGGGTGGCCGGGGTTGCTTCGGCGAGCTCACGAACGCGTGTCGGCATACGGCCACGGTCGCGCCGGGGGCGGTGCGGCGTCAGCGCTCGTGTACTCAACTGCCGTCTGAGTACGTGGGCTCGCGCTGCGCTTCGGGCCGGCTCCGGGCTTGGGGGCCCGGCCCGCGATCCAGGAGGGACAGGCCCACCGCACGGTGCCGGAGGTCCGAGCCGAGCCCCTGGTTACAGGACTGTCGCGCCGGCCGCCGGGGCGGACGCCACCCGCGCCGTGCGGCAGGTGCCGGACGCGACCAGGACCTCCGCGATCTGGTCCGCCGCGTCCTCGTCCTTCGCGAGGAACGCCGTGGTCGGCCCCGACCCGGACACGAGCGCGGCAAGCGCACCCGCCGCCGTGCCCGCCTCCAGGGTGTCCGCGAGGGACGGGCGCAGCGAGAGGGCCGCGGGCTGCAGGTCGTTCACGAGCGCGCCCGCCAGCGCACCCGCGTCCCCGGTGCGCAGGGCGTCGAGGAGCATCGGCGAGGCCACCGGAGGCGGAACGTCCACGCCCGCGTTCAGGCGGTCGAACTCCCGGTACACGGCAGGAGTGGACAGCCCTCCGTCGGCGACCGCGAACACCCAGTGGAAGGCACCGCCGACGGGCAGTTCCAGCAACCGCTCACCGCGGCCGGTGCCCAGCGCCGCGCCGCCGACGAGGCTGAAGGGCACGTCGCTGCCGAGCTCGGCGCAGATGTCGAGGAGATCGGACCTCGACGCGCCGGTGGACCACAGCGCGTCGCAGGCCAGCAGCGCGCCCGCGCCGTCGGCGCTGCCGCCCGCCATGCCGCCCGCGACCGGGATGTCCTTGGCGATGTGGAGATGGACGGCCGGATCGACGCCGTACCGGGCGGCGAGCAGTTCGGCGGCGCGCGCGGCGAGGTTCGTACGGTCCAGCGGCACCTGGTCCGCGTCGGGGCCCGAGCAGGTGACGGTCAGCTCGCGGGCCGGGGTGACGGTGACCTCGTCGTACAGGCCGACGGCCAGGAAGACGTTGGCCAGGTCGTGGTAGCCGTCCGCCCGCGCGGCGCCCACCGCCAGCTGGACGTTGACCTTGGCGGGCACGCGTACCGTGACGCTCACTTCTTGGCCTCCGCGATGCGCGCGAACTCTTCCACCGTCAGGGATTCGCCCCGAGCCTGGGGCGAGACGCCGGCCGCGACCAGCGCGGCCTCGGCCGCCGCCGGGGAGCCCGCCCAGCCGGCGAGCGCGGCGCGCAGGGTCTTGCGGCGCTGGGCGAAGGCGGCGTCGACGACGGCGAAGACCTCGGCCTTCGAGGCGGTCGTCCTCAGCGGCTCGGTCCGCCGGACCAGGGACACGAGTCCCGAGTCGACGTTGGGCGCGGGCCAGAAGACGTTGCGGCCGATCGCCCCGGCCCGCTTGACCTCCGCGTACCAGTTCGCCTTCACGGACGGCACGCCGTAGACCTTGTTGCCGGGCCCGGCGGCGAGCCGGTCGGCGACCTCGGACTGGACCATGACGAGGGTGCGCCGGATGGTCGGGAAGCGGTCCAGCATGTGCAGCAGCACCGGCACGGCCACGTTGTACGGGAGGTTCGCGACGAGCGCGGTCGGCGCCGGTCCCGGGAGCTCCTGGACGTGCATGGCGTCGGAGTGGACGAGCGCGAAGCGGTTCTTCCGCTCGGGCATCCGCGCGGCGATCGTGTTCGGCAGCGCGCCGGCGAGCACGTCGTCGATCTCGACGGCGATCACGCGGTCCGCGGCTTCGAGCAGGGCGAGGGTGAGCGAGCCGAGCCCGGGTCCGACCTCCACCACGACGTCGTCGGGGCGCACCTCCGCGGTGCGGACGATCCGGCGGACCGTGTTGGCGTCGATGACGAAGTTCTGGCCGCGCTGCTTGGTGGGGCGTACGCCAAGCGCTGCGGCCAGTTCACGGATGTCGGCGGGGCCCAGAAGGGCGTCGGGGCCGGAGGGACCGCCGGGGCCGCCGGGGTCGGTGCTGGTGCTCACCGGTACAGCCTACGGCCGCAGTGCGGCCAGGGACTCGCCCCCCTTTGCACGTAGAGCTTCTTCGCCCGGTAGGTCTGCTCCGCCGCCGACGCGTCCTGCGGGCGGCCCTTGCCGCCCAGTGCGCGCCAGGTGCCGACGTCGAACTGGTACAGCCCGCCGTAGGTCCCCGACGGGTCGACGGCGTGGGGGCGCCCGCCGGACTCGCACTGGGCGAGCGCCTTCCAGTTGAGGCCGTCGGCGCCCTTGACGGAGTGCGGCAGCGGCTTGGTGCCGACCTTGACCCGCTGGGTGACCGGCTCCCGTACGACCTCTTCGGAGAGCTTCCTCGGCTTCTGCCGGACGCCGTTGACCGTACGGAGGGAGTAGGTCACGCGGCGGGCGCCGTGCCGTCCGCGCTGCTCGACGACCTCGGTGCCGGAGTGCAGGTCCGGATCCTGGATCCGGACGGTGTCGAAGGGGACGGGCTCCTCGCGGACCTGCCGGCTTCCGGTGATCCGCATGACGGTGACGGTCTGGCCGTCGCGCGGGAAGCTGCCGGACGGCACGGACGTGGTGTCCTGCCCCCGCAGGATGACGCCGGCCCGCTCGACCGCTTCGCCGACGGTCGCCGCGGTGGTCCGGATGGTGCGTTCGCGGCCGTCGGCCATGACGGTGACGGTCCGCTCGGTGCGTACGTCGAGCGCGAGGCCTCCGCGGGAGATCGGCCGGGAGCGGGACGCGGAAAGGAACGCGCCCTCGGCCCGCACCCCGATCTGGTGCAGTGCTTCGTCGACGGTGCGGGCGGTGGTCCACACCTGGCGTCGGCGGCCGTCGAGGGTGAGGGTGACGGGGCGGCCGTAGCGGACGACGACCTCGTCGCCGTGGGAGAGGGGGGCGCCGGGGGCCGGGGCGACGATGTCGTGCTCGCCGACGGTCACGCCCTCGTCGGCGAGCAGCTCCTGCACATCGTCGGCGAAGGTGTGCAGGCTGCGGGGTACGCCGTCGACGCTGAGCCGGACGGCCTTGTCGGCGGCGACGAAGGCGGTGGTGCCGCCGGCGAGGAAGGCGACGACGAGGGCCTGCGGGACGATGCGGCGCAGGGCTTCGGGGGGTCCGCTCCGGCCCGTTCTGCGGCGGCGGGCGCGGCGGGTTTCGGCGCGGCCGGCGGCGGCCACGCGGGCGTCCGCGGCACCGGCGGCGGCGGCGTCGGTTCCCTCGGCGCGGGCGCCGTCGGGCACCAGCGCCGTGACCGTCGGCGCGTACGGCGACACGGCCGGACCCGGGACCCGGACCGCGGCCGGGACCGGCACCGGTGCCGGTGCCGGTGGCACGGGTGGCGGCGGAGGCTCCATGAGCCGGGCGGCGCGGCGCCCGCCGCGCGCGGCACGGTGACTGCCCTGCGAAGTGCTCACGAGGCCGGGACCCTAGCCGAGCGCCGGTCACTCTCCAAAGCGACGCGACTACACGGCGTCGCGGCCTCGTATGGCCGTTATCGGTCAGTAACCGAACGCCCGTGCGGTGTTCGCGGCGATCGCCTTGGCCATCGCGTCCTCGTCGATCCCGCGCACCACGGCCATCGCCCGGACCGTGACCGGAATGAGATACGGCGCGTTGGGCCGTCCGCGGTACGGCGCGGGAGTCAGGAACGGCGCGTCCGTCTCCACGAGGACGAGTTCCAGCGGCGCGACGGCGAGCGCGTCGCGCAGCGGCTGGGCGTTCTTGAAGGTGACGTTGCCGGCGAACGACATGTAGTAGCCGGCGTCCGCGCAGACACGGGCCATGTCGGCGTCCCCGGAATAGCAGTGGAACACGGTCCGTTCGGGAGCGCCTTCCTCCGCCAGAATGCGCAGCACATCGGTGTGCGCGTCCCGGTCGTGAATGACAAGCGCCTTTCCGTGGCGTTTGGCGATCTCGATATGGGCGCGGAAAGACGCCTCCTGGGCCGCGATGCCCTCGGGCCCGGTGCGGAAGAAATCGAGACCGGTCTCGCCGACCGCCCTGACCTGCTCCAGCGCGGCGAGCCGGTCGATCTCGGCGAGCGCGTCGTCGAGGGCGGCGTCCCCGCCCGCCTCCCTGGCGCCCTGCCGTGACCGGCCTCCCCCAGCCCCGGGGGGCTGGGAGGTGCCCCCAGGGTCCCCGTGCACGATACGCGGGGCCTCGTTGGGGTGCAGCGCCACGGCGGCGTGCACGTTCTGGTGCGCGGCGGCCGTCTCGGCCGCCCAGCGGGAGCCCTTGATGTCGCAGCCCACCTGGACGACGGTCGTCACACCGACCGAGGCGGCCTTCGCCAGGCCCTCCTCGACGGTGCCGCTCTGCATGTCCAGGTGGGTGTGCGAGTCGGCGACCGGCACGCTCAGGGGTGCCGGCAGCGGCGGCGGGGCGTCGTTGGGCTTGGGGCTCATGAACGCGATCCTACGAGCCGCGCCCCGGCCGCTTCCGTACGGCTACCGCTCGGGGTGGGAGGAGCGGAACAGGCCGGACAGGCGTTTGCGGCGTGCCGGCCCGGAGGCGTCGCCCGGGGCGCCCGCGTCCGCCGCCGCCGGAGCCCCCGTACCTGCCGGGGCCACCGGAGCTGCCGGAGCCTTCTTGCTGGGCGCGTAGATCGCCGGCACGGGTCCCGCGATGCCCGGTGCGACCGGGTAGTGGTAGTGCTCGTCGAGGGTGTGCCGCACCGACGAGACCTGGCCCGCCCGCATGATGCGCACCTTGTGCTCACCGCAGTTCAGGCACGTCGGCCGGGACAGCGGCGACGGAACGCGCACCCCGTCCGCCTTGTAGATGATGAAGTCGTGTCCTGCGGCGTCCGTGTGGTGCTCTATCTCGTACGCCTGCTCCCAGCCGTATCCACAGCGCATGCAGGCAAAGGCATAAGCCTCCTGTACGACGCGGATACCTGCGATCTCGCTCATGTGAGCTCCTCTCCACTGATCCAGTGGACGCCTTTTCCGGCGGGAGCGCAGCAGCGCCTGTCGATTAATGGAAGGGAATTGGGTCTTCCCATGCCTGAAAGGCTCACCACACGGTCTGTGCTTTGCTTTTCAGGTTAGCCCTTTACCGTTGGCGGGGGCCTTTCGATCCGCGTTCTTTGCCGCCACCACGGCATCGAACACCTCGCGTTTGGGTAGGCCCGCCTCCGCGGCGACGGCGGCGATCGCCTCCTTGCGCCGCTCCCCCGCCTCCTCGCGCACCCGCACCCGGTGCACCAGTTCGTCCGCGTCGAGTTCGGCGGGGCCGGCGGCGGGGGCGCCCTCCACGACGATCGTGATCTCGCCACGCACGCCCTCGGCGGCCCAGGCGGCCAGCTCCCCGAGACCGCCGCGCTTCACTTCCTCGTACGTCTTGGTCAGCTCGCGGCACACAGCGGCCCTGCGGTCCGCGCCGAAGACCTCGGCCATGGCGGCCAGGGTGTCGTCGAGGCGGTGCGGGGCCTCGAAGTAGACGAGGGTGCGGCGCTCGTCGGCGACCTCGCGCAGCCGGCCGAGCCGCTCGCCCGCCTTGCGCGGCAGAAAGCCCTCGAAGCAGAAGCGGTCGACGGGCAGCCCGGACAGGGCGAGCGCGGTGAGCACGGCGGACGGGCCCGGTACGGCCGTGACCCTGATGTCCTTCTCGACGGCGGCGGCGACCAGCCGGTAGCCGGGGTCGGAGACGGACGGCATCCCGGCGTCGGTCACGAGCAGCACGCGGGCCCCGCCCTCCAGCGCCTCGACCAGTTCGGGCGTCCGGGCGGACTCGTTGCCCTCGAAGTAGGAGACGACCCGCCCGCGGGTCTGCACACCGAGCGCCTGGGTGAGCCGGCGCAGCCGCCGGGTGTCCTCCGCGGCGACCACGTCGGCGGTCTCCAACTCCGCCGCCAGCCGGGGCGGCGCGTCCGCCACATCACCGATGGGGGTCCCTGCGAGTACGAGCGTTCCAGTCACCGATCCAGTCACACCAGCCATCCTCGCAGGGCGGGACACACCAATCGCACAGACGCGTTCCCTACGATGGCGCGGTGACCAGTACTGCCCCACAGGCCCTGCAGGGGACGGACGCCGTGGAAAAGCCGCCCTCCTGGCAGCAGCGCCTGCGCAGATTCGGCCATGTGCCGCGGCCCACGATCGGGCTGGGCGACCGGCTCGTGCCTCCGTACACGCGCCCGTCCCCGCGGCTGTGGTCGCTGCTCGGCGTGCCGCCGTCGGCTCGACACACGGCCGAGCGGGTGGTGGCGTGGGGCGGGCCGCTGCTCGTGGCGCTGGTGGCCGGGGTGCTGCGGTTCTGGCACCTGGGCAGTCCCAAGGCGGTGATATTCGACGAGACGTACTACGCGAAGGACGCCTGGGCCCTGATCAACCAGGGGTACGAGGGCTCCTGGCCGAAGGACATCGACAAGTCGATCCTGGCGAACCCGGACGCGGTGCCCGTGCCGACGGACCCCGGTTACGTCGTCCACCCCCCGGTCGGTAAATGGGTCATCGGCCTCGGCGAGCAGCTCTTCGGCTTCACGCCCTTCGGCTGGCGCTTCATGGTGGCCGTCCTCGGCACGCTGTCCGTGCTGATGCTCTGCCGGATCGGGCGTCGGCTCTTCCGCTCGACGTTCCTGGGCTGTCTGGCCGGCACGCTGCTCGCCGTGGACGGGCTGCACTTCGTGATGAGTCGCACGGCGCTGCTCGACCAGGTGCTGATGTTCTTCGTGCTGGCGGCCTTCGGCTGCCTCCTCATCGACCGCGACCGGTCCCGCCGGCGGCTGGCCGCCGCGCTGCCGGTGGACGACGAGGGCGTGCTGCGGCCCGACACGGACGTCGCGGAGAACCTCCGGCTCGGCCTGCGCCCATGGCGGATCGCGGCCGGGCTGATGCTGGGCCTGGCCTTCGCCACCAAGTGGAACGGCCTCTACATCCTGGCCGCCTTCGGCCTGATGACCGTCCTCTGGGACGTCGGCGCCCGGCGCACGGCGGGCGCGGTGCATCCGTACACGGCGGTCCTGCGACGTGACCTCGTCCCGGCGTTCGTCTCGACGGTGCCGGTGGCGATCGTGACGTACGTCGCCTCCTGGACGGGCTGGATCGTCACCGACAAGGGGTACTTCCGGGACTGGGCGGAGAAGGAGGCGCCGGGCGGAAGCTGGTCCTGGCTGCCCGACTGGCTGCGCAGCCTCTGGCACTACGAGACCGAGGTCTACAACTTCCACGTCAATCTGACGTCCGGGCACACCTATCAGTCCAACCCCTGGAGCTGGATCGTCCTCGGCCGCCCGGTCTCGTACTTCTACGAGGACCCGGCCGCCGGCCGGGACGGCTGCCCCGTGACCACGGCGGGCAAGTGCGCCCGCGAGGTCCTGGCGATCGGCACCCCGCTGCTGTGGTGGGCCGCGTGCTTCGCACTCCTCTACGTCGCCTGGCGCTGGTTCTTCCGCCGCGACTGGCGGGCCGGCGCGATCGCCTGCGGGGTGGCGGCGGGCTGGGTGCCGTGGTTCTTCTACCAGGAGCGCACGATCTTCCTCTTCTACGCGGTCGTCTTCGTGCCGTTCCTGTGTCTCGCGGTCGCGATGATGCTCGGCGCGATCGTGGGCCCACCGGGGTCCGACGAGCGACGCAGGACGATCGGTGCGGTGGGGGCCGGAGTGCTGGTCCTGCTGATCATCTGGAACTTCATCTACTTCTGGCCGATCTACACGGGCGAGGCGATCCCGCTGGACGACTGGCGGAACAGGATGTGGCTGGACACCTGGGTCTAGCTGGGCGAACGCCCGCGAGGGCGTAGCGGGCCGCCGCACCCTCACGGGCGTTGTTGGTCGTTGCTGGGCGTCATCAGGCACCTTTCGACGGCCCGCAGACGGCCCGAGACGGACGCCTCGGACCCGCTGCAGCCCCGTCGGCGCGCACATGCAGCGCGTTCTCACTGGTCACAGCCGCAACCGGACACTCGGACAGGGGCGACACCACCGTCGCCCGGCGAACCTGTCGGGCATCGCCGGCAATGGTCCCAGCGCGTGCCCCTGCGCGAGCCGCCCCCACACACCTCACCCTCGCCATTTCGCGAGCTTTGAGGATGCGGCGCTGTCACAGAACAGACCCCCTACCCGGTCAGTGCACGAAAAGGGCAAATCGACACCTAGGGTTTCACGCCGCCCGCTTATCTCCCAGCCATCCGAGGAGAGCACCTCGATGATCATCACCATCTCCGACCAGGCGACAGTCAGTAATCAGGTGAACGCGTCTGGGGTGTCCGACACGGTGTTCGCGCTGCTCGACGGGCAGGGAGTGGTGGTCGCATGGACGCAGGCCGCCGAGCAGCTTGTCGGATATTCCGCCGGGGACGTGGTGGGGCGGTCCGTCGCGCTCGTACTGCCGTCCTTCGAAGAAGGACCGGCGATGTCGGCGTTCGTCGAGCGGTGCCGTGCCCGGAACGGCTGGTCGGGCGCTTCGGCGGTGCGCCACCGGGACGGCCGCGTGCTTGATGTCAGCCTGCGGATGTCCATGGTGCGGGGGCGCTACGGAACAGTGCGGTGGCTCGCTTCCGTGACCGACATCGGCGTGCCGTCCGGGGACGCGACGAGCGGATCGCTGCGGGGGTCGCTTCTTGCCCGCTCGCCGATCGGCGTCTCTGTTCGTGACCTGCAGTTGCACTGCACCTGGGTGAACGACGTGATGGAGAGCCACGACGGCATTTCCGCCGGCCGGCGGCTCGGACGTCGACTCACCGATGCGTGGCCCGGTACCGGGGCCGAAACCACAGAGGCGGTGATGCGGCAGGTGCTCCACCGCGGCACCACCATGGTCCACGAGTACCGGACGTGGCTGCCGGCGAGTCTGGGTGAGGAGCGCCCGTTCGCGGTTTCGTTCTCCTGTCTCCAGGGCGCCGGCGGCCAGTCCCTGGGGGTGTGCACCATCAGCGTCGACGTCGCCGAGAGCCGGCGGGTGCGCGAGCGCCTCGCCCTCCTCGGCGAGGCCGGTACGCGCCTTGGCAGGACCCTGGATGTGATGCAGACCGGCCAGGAGCTGGCCGATCTCGTCGTGCCTCAGTTCGCCGACTTCGTCACGGTGGACCTGGAGCAGTCGGCCCTGTTCGGCGAGGGGCCCCCGGTCCGCATCGGCTCGATCGGCGAGCGCCTCCCCGTCCTCCGGCGTGCCGGTCTGGCTTCGATCCGCCCTGGGGTGCCGGAAGCTTTGTGGGCGTGCGGTGAGGCGATCTCCATGCCGCCTGGCATGCCCTACATCGACGTTCTGCGCACCAGCAGGTCCTACCTGGAGCCGGTCCTGGACACCGCGGCGGTCACGTGGATCGACAAGGATTCGGTACGGGCGCAGAAGATCCGGGAGTACGGCATGCACTCCGTGATGGTCGTGCCCATCCGCGTACGGCGCGTACTGCTGGGCGTTGCGATGTTCGTCCGCACCGAGAACCCGATGCCCTTCCAGGAGTGCGATCTGCTCCTGGCCGAGGAGCTCGTCGGCCGCGCCGCGGTGTCGTTGGACAACGCGCGCCAGTACACGCGCGAGCACACCGCGGCCCTCGCGCTCCAGTGCAATCTGCTCCCGCACCGTCTCAGGGGAGGGTCGGCGGTGGAGGCGGTCTCGCGCTACCTGCCCGCCGACGTGGACCGCGGCGTCGGGGGCGACTGGTTCGATGTGATCCCGCTGTCCGGCGCCCGAGTGGCCCTCGTCGTCGGCGACGTGGTCGGACACGGCATCAACGCCGCCGCGGCCATGGGCAGGCTCCGCACCGCCGTCCACACGCTCGCCGACATGGAGCTGCCCCCCGACGAACTGCTGGCCCGCCTCGACGACACGGTCCAGCGACTGGCGGAAGAGGACACCGCTGACTCGGACCAGGCGGCCACGGTGGTCGGCGCCACCTGTCTGTATGCCGTCTACGACCCGGTCAACCGGAAGTGCACCATGGCAACCGCCGGACACCTCCCGCCCGCGATCACCGACCCGAAGGGCCGGGTCACCTTCCCCGACCTTCCCACCGGAGCCCCGCTCGGCATCGGACTGGGGGTCCCCTTCGAGGCCGTCGAGCTGGAACTGCCCGAGGGAAGTCTCCTCGCCCTGTACACCGACGGCCTGATCGAGACCCGAGGACAGGACATCGAGGAGGGAATGCACCGCCTGGGCACCGCCCTCGCGCAACCGGATCTCTCCCTGGAGGACCTCTGCACCCGCGCGATGGAGCCCGTCCAAGGTCAGGCGGCGTGCGACGACGCCAGCCTGCTCCTGGTCCGCACCCGCACACTCAGCCCGAACCAGGTCGCCTCCTGGACACTGCCCCATGACCAGACCGCTGTCCGCCGCGCCCGGCACCTGGCAGCCGGTCAGCTGGCCGAATGGGGACTGGAAGGTCTCGAGGACTCCACGAAGCTGATCGTCAGCGAACTGGTCACCAACGCCGTCCGCCACGGCACCGGACCGATCGATCTGCGTCTGACCCGGCACCAGGTCCTGACCGTCGAAGTATCGGATACCGGCACCTGCTCCCCGCGTCCGCGTAACGCGAGCCCTTCCAACGAGAACGGCCGCGGCCTCGCCATCGTCTCCCAGCTGTCCCGCCGATGGGGCACCCGCCCGACACCGGGCGGCAAGGTCATCTGGGCCGAAAAGGACCTCGACCCCCCCGACTGAGGAGCAACCGGATCACGCCTCCCCACTGGGGCTCCGGGTGACTGGGGCTGGAGGGTCCTTCCGCGGCCGGCCTGGCCGAGTCGTCGAGGACTCACCGCTCGGCGAATGAGCGCGCGAGTGGGTCTTGCAGTGGGGCCCGCACAGAGGGGTGTGAGGACGCGGACGTCGTCATGTGCGTCGGATGACCAGCACGGCCACGTCATCGAGGTGGTCGACCGCGATCGCGGCGTCGAGGATGCGGTCGGCGGCCTCCTCGGCGTTCAGTCCGTCGTGGACGGCTTGGGCGGCCGGTGTTCCGGCTTTTTCCAGTCCGGCGCCCAGCGTCAGGCCCGGCCCTTCGACCACGCCGTCGGTGACCATGACCAGCGCGCTGTCCTCGTCCAGGGTGAAGGTTTCCTCGCGGTATTCGATGCCGGGCACGATGCCCAGGACCGGCCCGCCAGGCAGCTCACGGTCGCTGAGTGCCGGCGCCTGTACGGCCGCGAGACGTCTGCGGGCGGCGACGTAGGCGCTGACCTCCGTGGCTGACACCAACGGCGACGGACGGGGCAGGAGGAGCATGGACGCTCTGGCCGATCTACACGGGCGAGGCGATCCCGCTGGACGACTGGCGGAACAGGATGTGGCTGGACACCTGGGCGCAGAGGGCGGGACGGGCCGCCCGGTGTCCGTGGCCACCGGCTTCGTTTCCGGACTCCGAAGCACACGTGTCAGGATGTGGCGCCCGAACAGCCTTGGGGGACGCAGTGCAGCCCTTGTCACCACATGATCCGCGCGAAGTGGGCGCATACCGTCTGCTGTTCCTGCTCGGCGAGGGCGGCATGGGTCGCGTCTATCTCGCCCGGTCGCCGGGCGGACGCACCGTGGCGCTCAAGACCGTGCACGCGGGCATGTCGAACGCCCCCGGTTTCCGGGCACGCTTCGCCCGTGAGGTGCGGGCCTGCCAGGCGGTGTCGGGGCCGGGTACGGCACCGGTGGTGGCGGCCGACCCGCAGGCGGCGGTGCCGTGGCTGGCCACCGCGTATGTGCCGGGCCCCTCGCTCGCCGAGGCGGTGCACGATCACGGACCGCTGGACGAACCCGCGCTGTGGCGGCTGCTCTGCGGGCTGGCCGAGGCGCTCACCACGGTGCACAGGGCCGGCCTCGTCCACCGCGATCTCAAGCCGTCCAATGTGCTGCTCGCCGTCGACGGGCCCCGCCTCATCGACTTCGGCATCGCCCGTGCGGCCGACGACGCCGGACTCACCGGCACGGGCCTGGTCATCGGCTCGCCCGGCTTCATGTCCCCCGAACAGATCACGGGGAAAGGGGTGGACGAGCGCAGTGACATCTTCGCGCTGGGCGTCCTTCTCGCCTACGCGGGCACGGGCCGCAACCCCTTCGGTTCCGGCGCGGGGCCGGAGCTCGGCTACCGCGTGGTGCACGACGAGCCGGATCTGTCCCGGCTGCCCGAGGCCGTCGCGGAGGCGATACGAGGCTGTCTGGTCAAGGACCAGGACCAGCGGCCGTCCCTCGCGGAGCTGGTCGCGAAGGCCCGGGAGCACATGCCCGCGGGAGCCGACTGGCTGCCGGCCCCGTTGACCTCGGCGGTCGCCCGCCAGGCCGCGTGGGTGCTCGACCTGGAAGCCCGCCAGGAGTTCGGTCCGCCCCCGGTGCCGTTCGGAGTGCAGGGCGTGCCGGCTCCGGCCCCGGCCCCTGTGCACGGGTGGGCACCACCGCCGCAGGGCCATCGCCCCGCCGTTCCGTGGCAGCCGCCCCGCCCCGCGAGGCCCGTCGGTGCCGCATGGGCCACCCGAGGGCTGCTCGGCAGGCCGCTGCTCGGTCTCATCGCGCTGCTGCCGCTGCTCGTGATGGCGGGCGGCAGGGACACGATCGACGCCCAGCTGCGCCATCCCGACGCGCAGTTGACCCCGGCGAGTCCCGGCTGGGACGACTACCAGTGGGCACTCGACACGACCTGGCACTTCTCCCTCGTCGGACCGCTGCTCGTCTCGGCCGTCACGCTCCACGTGCTGCGTCGGCGGCTGGCGTCCCGCTCTCCGAAGGCCGTCCGCAGATGGACCGTCGCCTCGATCGTCCACTGGACGCTGCTCGCGCTCACCGTGCTGGTGTCGGCCGGTTGGCTGCGTTCCGCCCTGTGGGCCGTGGACGCCGAGCACAAGTCGCCGGAGCTCGAGCTCACTCTCGGCCTCGCCCTGCTCCCTCTGGCCCTGCTCGTCCCCGCCGCGCTCACGGTGATCGTCATGGCATCCGTACGGGCCTTCCGCGTCCGCAGCCGTATCCCCCGATCCGTGGTCTGAGGCCGCGGCCCTGGCCTCCGACACCGGTGGACGAACGGTGAACAGACGGTGGCCGGTGGCAGGCGGGTCTAGACCTCTCCCATTCCGGTCCGGTAACGGGCGTCCCCGCAGTCACTCCTGCCACCTATCGTGAGCACGTCCACTTTGAACGCGTTCATGTGAGCGGGCCAAGGGACCACAAGGACAGCGGCACCAAGGGGAGGGACCGCAGCAATGCGCAGTGGAGCGAAGGTCGCCATCGTCGGCGGCGTGTTCATCGTCTTCGCCGGAGGGGCGACCTACGGCACTTACCACGTACTGAGCGGCGGGGAGGGCGGGAGCGGCACGGACGCCACATCGCTCAGCGCGCCCGAGAAGACCGGGCCGCCCACCGCCGAGGAGATCGAGGCGACCGCGAAGGACTTCCTCGCGGCGTGGGCCGGGGGCGAGTCGGAGACCGCCGCGGATCTGACCAACAACGCCGCCGAGGCACAGCCCGTGCTCGCCTCGTACCAGGCCGACGCGCACATCGGCGAGGTGAAGTTGACGCCGGGGCAGGCGGTCGGCGCGAAGGTGCCGTTCACGGTCACTGCGGTGGTCTCCTACGAGGGGCAGAGCAAGCCCTTGTCGTACAGCTCCGAGCTCACTGTCGTACGCGGGCTGACCACCGGCAAGGCGCTCGTCGACTGGCAGCCGACGGTCGTCCACCCCGAGCTGCGCAAGGGCGAGACGCTGAGCACGGGTGCCGCTTCCGCGCCGCCCATCAAGGCCGTCGACCGGGACGGCAAGGAGCTGACGAAGGAGAAGTACCCCTCGCTCGGGCCGATCCTGGACGAACTGCGCAAGCGGTACGGCGACAAGGCGGGCGGCAAGCCGGGGGTCGAGCTGGCGATCGAGGGCGCGGGCACCGATGTGCCCCCGCGGACCCTGCTCACGCTCGCCAAGGGCGAGCCGGGCACGCTGCAGACCACGCTCGACGCGGGTGTGCAGGCGGCCGCCGAGCAGGCGGTGAAGCGGTACGGCGATTCGTCGGTCGTCGCGATCAAGCCGAGCACCGGCGAGGTGCGGGCCGTCGCCAACAACCGCAAGGGCAACTGGAACGCGGCGTTCCTGGGCAAGCAGGCGCCCGGCTCCACGATGAAGATCGTGACCGCGGCCATGCTCATGGAGAAGGGCCTGGTCGCGGCCGACCGGACCGCCGAGTGCCCCGAGTACGCCATGTACCAGGGCCGGACCTTCCACAACCTGAAGAACTTCACGCTCGACGGCCGCCCCTTCAAGGACAGCTTCGCCCAGTCCTGCAACACCGCCTTCATCAAGCTGATCGACGACACCAAGGACGACGCCGCGCTGGCCAGGGAGGCCAGGGACGTCTTCGGCATCGGGCTCGACTGGCAGACCGGCATCGCGTCCGTCGACGGCAGCGTGCCGGAGGAGTCGGGAGGGGAGGCGGCCGCCCAGTACATCGGGCAGGGCACCATCCAGATGAACGCCCTCAACATGGCGTCCATCACCGCCACCGCCAAGAGCGGCACCTTCGAACAGCCCATCATCGTGCCGCTCGACCTCGACGGCCGTGAGCGCGCCACCGCGTCGCGCAGCCTGCCCGCCTCCGTCGCCCAGCAGTTGCGCAACATGATGCGGCGTACGGCGACGATCGGCACCGGTGCGAAGGCGATGGCCCCGGTCGGCGGAGACAAGGGCGCGAAGACCGGCTCGGCGGAGGTCGACGGGAACGCCACGTCCAACAGCTGGTTCACCGGATTCGCCGACGACCTCGCCGCGGCGGCGGTCGTCGACTCCGGCGGGCACGGGGGCGACGCGGCCGGCCCGCTCGTCGCGTCGGTGCTCGGCGCACGCTGAGCGGTTGCCCGAAACGGGGTCTCATGGCCCGTACAGCTACCGCTAGCGTGCGGGCCATGACCACTCCCGAGACCCACGCCCACCCCCGATTCTCCCCCTGCGCCCTGGGGGCGTGGGGGGACCCCCAGCCCCTGCGCGAGCTGGGCCTCCAGGTCGAGGTACGCCGCTTCCCCGACGCCACGCGCACGGCCGCCGAGGCGGCCGCCGCGATCGGCTGCGACGTCAGCGAGATCGTCAAGTCGCTGATCTTCGAGGCATGGGGGTCCCCCCAGGCCGAAGGCTCTGGGGGAGGGGCGCTGGTGCTGATGGACGGCTCCTCACGGGTGGACGTGCAGCTGGTACGGCGCGAGCTGGGCGCGTCGGCCGTCAAGCGGGCGAACGCGGACCTGGTCCGCGAGGCGACCGGGTACGCGACCGGCGGCGTGCCGCCCTTCGGGCACCGCACGAGGACGCGGGTGCCGGCCGACCGCGGGGTGCTCGACCACTCCGTGGTCCGGGCGGCCGCCGGCACGCCGCACGCGGTGTTCCCGCTGGACCCCAAGTCCCTGATCGCCCACGCGGGGGCCACGCTGGTGGACGTGCGCGAGCGCACGGCGTGAGCCTTCTCGTCGCGTCCGCGGTCCTCATCGCCGCCGTCACGCACGCGAGCTGGAACGCGATCGCGCACCACATCGAGGACAAACTGATCGCCTTCACCCTGATCATGGGCGGGGCGGCGGTGATCGGTGCGGTGCTGGCCTGCTTCGCCCCGCTGCCCGACGCCGCCGCGTGGCCGTACCTGATCGTGTCGGCGCTGCTGCACATCGGCTACCACATGCTGCTGATGCGGTCGTTCACGCTGGGCGACTTCGGCCAGGTGTACCCCATCGCCCGCGGCACGGCGCCGCTCGTGGTGACAGTCCTGGCGACCGTCTTCGTCGACGAGGCCCTGAGCGCTTGGCAGTTGACAGGTGTCGCGGTCGCCTCCTGCGGCCTGGTCGGCGTGGCCGTGTGGGGCATCCGGGACTCGCGCCCGCACTGGCCCGCACTGCTGGCCGCGCTCGCGACGGGCCTCTCCATCGCCGCGTACACGGTCGTCGACGGCATCGGAGTCCGCGCCTCCGGCTCGGCGATCGGCTACATCGCCTGGCTGATGATCCTGGAAGGCGTCCTCGTCCCGGCCTACACCTACCACCGCTACCGCGGCGCCCTGCTCCCTGCCCTGCGCCCGCACGCGGCCCGCGGCCTCCTCGGCGCCGTGCTCGCCATGACGGCCTACGGCCTGGTCCTGTGGGCCCAGACCCGCGCGCCCCTGGCCCCGATCGCCGCGCTGCGCGAGTCGAGCATCATCGTCGGCGCGGCCATAGGCGCCCTGTTCTTCAAGGAACGCTTCGGCGGCCCGCGCATCGCCGCGGCGGGGCTGATGGTGGTGGGCATCGGGCTGATGCTGCGGACGGGCTGACCGGACGAGGCCCGTACAGGGGGCACGGGCACCCGCCCGGCTGGCCGGCCTCACGCATCCACCGCATGACGGGGAGCCTCTCGGGGATCCGCTCCATGAACCCGGTCCACCGGACGAGCAGCGCGATCGGGACCGCGAGCTGCAGCTGCGGCATCCGGTCGAGCAGCACCTCCAGCGCGATCTCGACGTGCTTCTTGCCCAGCACGGTGGCCGGGCAGTTGTGCTGTCCGCCGCCGAAGGACGGATGGGCCACGCAGGTTCATGACGGCCTCGCGCCGGGCGTCGTCGGGGTCGTAGCCCGATGCCTCGTACATCTCGGTCACGTGCAGCTCGGTGTGGACGAAGTCGACCCGGTCGAAGTGTGTGATCCCCCAGCGGACGAGATCGATGACGCGCCGGACCGAGAAGTGGCTGTTGCCCGGCGGGACACCGATCACGGCATGTCGCCCGCGGATCACCCGGCGGTGCGGAGTGAAGGGCTGGACTTGGAAGACATCCGCCTCGTTCGTGGGCGGAATGAGTGACTGGCCTTCGGAGACGGTTGCAGTGGTCAACCTGAAAGCGTCCTTCGCGTCGCTAGTCCCATGGGAGCCGCGTGCTCCTGGTGTGGCGACGACGCCGCGAAGTCAGCGCCCGCACATGGAAAGTGTCAACGGGCGTCCAGAACGGGCGCTTTCCCGCTCAGCCGGCCGAAAGAGCCTGCATGAAAGCGGTGTTCACCGCCAGCAGGCCGCCGTCGACGCGCAGCGTCGTGCCCGTGATCCAGGAGGCGTCGGACGAGGCGAGAAAGGCGACCGCTGCCGCGATGTCCTCCGGGGTGCCCACGCGGCCCAGCGGGTAGACGTCGGCGAGGACCTCGAGATCGCCCTCGCGGCCGTCCCAGGCGGGCGTGCGGACGGTGCCCGGGTTGACCTGGTTGACACGGACGCCACGGCGGGCGGCGTCGCCCGCGAGGGTGCGGGTGAGCGAGGCGAGGCCTGCCTTGGCCGCGCTGTAGGCGTGGTTGCCGAAGTCCTGCTCGGCGTTGACGGAGCCGATGTTGACGATGGCGCCGCGGCCGCCCGCCTTCGCAAGGTGCGGCAGCGCGGCACGGGCGCAGCGGAAGGCTCCGGTCAGGACGACATCGAGGTCCCGCTGCCAGGTGTCGTCGGGCTGGTCCTCGAAGAGCGGGCTGTCGAGGGCGCAGGTGCAGGCGTTGTTGACGAGGACGTCGAGGCTGCCGAACTCCTCGACGGCGTACGTGACCGCAGCCTCGACGGCGGCGCGGTCGGCCACGTCACAGCGGAAGGAGGCGGCACGCGGAATCGTCCGGGCGGTGGCCGCTGCACGCTCCCCGTCCAGGTCGGTGACGAGGACGCGGGCGCCCTCGGACGCCATTCTCCGCGCGATGGCCTCCCCGATGCCCTGGCCCGCTCCGGTGATCAGTACGCCGTATCCCTCGAAACGGTCCATTGCGTCCCCTTCCCGGCTCGGGCGCGGTCGCCCCGGCCCGTCCTCCCTGCCGGGGTCCGAGGGGCGTCCCCCGGAACAGCGCTGCCGTCGATCATGTCGCCGAACGCACCGCCCGCACCAGAGCCTGCGCACGAGGATCCGCCGTGACCCCCTTGCGCATGCCGTTCGTGACGTACCCCAGCGCGATGCCCGACTCGGGGTCGGCGAAGCCCAGCGAGCCGCCGCGGCCCGGGTGGCCGAAGGAACCGGGGCCGAGCAGCGGGGAGGCGGGGCCGTGGAGCATGTAGCCGAGGCCGAAGCGGGTGCCGACGACGAGGATGCGGTCCGGGCCCGCCGACTCCTCGGTACGGGCGAGGGTGACGGTGGCCGGGGCGAAGAGGCGATGACCGTCGACCTCGCCGATCGTCGCCGCGTAGAAGCGGGCGAGCGCGCGGGCCGTGGAGATGCCGTTGGACGCGGGGAGTTCGGCGGCGCGGTAGAGCGGGTCGTTCTCGTCAGGCAGTGGGGCGATCGCTCCGAAGGCCCGGCGGGTCAGGGACTCCGGGTCGCGGTAGGCCTCCGAAACGGACCGCTTGGGTCGCAGTTTCAACCCGCCGCCCGCGGCCGTGGGCGGTTCCTCGACCGGACCGAGCCGGCCGACGCGGTGCGCTTCCTCGGCGGGCAGCCCGACCCAGAGGTCCAGGCCGAGCGGGCGGGCCAGCTCTTCGGCGACCCAGCGGCCGAGCGTACGGCCGGTGACCCGGCGGACGAGTTCCGACAGCAGCCAGCTGAACGTCTGCGCGTGGTAGCCGTGGTCGGTGCCCGGCTCCCAGGCCGGGGCCTGCGCGGCCACGGCCCGCGCCCCAGAGGTGCCGTCGGCGGCCTCCTCAGGGGTGAGGGGCCGGTCGAGCACGGGCACCCCGACCCGGTGCGTCAGCAGATGCCGGACGAGCGCCCGTTCCTTGCCGGCCGCCTTGAACTCCGGCCAGTACGTCCCGACCGGCGCGTCCAGGTCCAGCTGCCCGCGCTGGTGCAGCAGCAGCGGTACGGCGGCGGCGACACCCTTCGTCGCCGAGCGGACGACCTGCGCGGTGTCCACGGCCCAGGGATCGGTCCCGTCGACGTCGCGCGTCCCGGCCCACAGGTCGACGACCTTCACGCCGTCCCGGTAGACGGCGACGGCGGCGCCGCGCTCCCCGCGCTGCTCGAAGTTGCGTACGAAGGCGTCCCGGACCGGCTCGAAGCCTTCCGCCACCGTGCCCTGGACGTCCACGCCCCACGCTCCCTCTCCGGATCTGCTGCCCCCATGGTGCAACGTGGGCGGCCGGGTCCGGATTCCGGGTCGGTCACGGACTCAGCTCAGGACGATGGAGACGTCGATGTTGCCGCGCGTGGCGTTCGAGTACGGGCAGACCTCGTGGGCCGCGGCCACGAGCTTCGAGGCGAGCTCCTCGTCGAGGAGCGGCAGCGAAACGGCGAGCGAGACCGCGAGTCCGTAGCCGCGGGACTTGTTGGGGCCGATGCCGACCTTCGCCGCGACCGTGGAGCGGCCGAGGTCGTAGCCCGCCCTGCGGCCGACGAGGACCAGCGCGTTGTGGAAGCAGGAGCTGTACCCGGCCGCGAAGAGCTGTTCCGGGTTGGTGCCCTCGCCGTCGCCGCCGAGTGCGGGCGGCATCGCGAGGCGCAGGTCGATCCTGCCGTCGTGGCTGGTGACATAGCCTTCGCGGCCGCCGTGCGCGGTGGCCTCCGCAACGTACATGATCTTCGTCGGTCGGGTGTCCTGGTCGGTCATGGTCCTCCGCCCTCGCTTGCGTGGCATGCGCACAAATACATCGCGCGCAATGTATCGGAGGCCTCGGACGCTCTGTTACCCAGGGGTAGCCATGCGGTCGATCAGGTGTTCCGCGAGCCGGAGGCCGGCACGGACGCGGAACCGGTCACAGACGCCCCGGCCGTCGCCGAGCCGAACCCGGACGCCGGACCAACGCCTGGCCGGACGCCGAGCCGAACCCGGACGCCGGACCAACGCCTAGCCGGACGCCGAGCCGAACCCGGACGCCGGACCAACGCCTAGCCGGACGCCGAGCCGAACCCGGACGCCGGACCAACGCCTAGCCGGACGCGGACACCGACGCACGCTCCGCGAGCCCGTGCAGCTCGTCCCGCAGCCGAGCGATGTCCTCCGCGCCCATGCCGGTGCTCGCCAGCATCGACGCCGGCACGCGCGCCGCGGGTGCCCGCAGCGCCTCACCGCGCTCGGTGAGCACGACGCGCACCGAACGCTCGTCTGCCTCCGACCGCTCCCGCCGCACCAGCCCCGCCGCCTCCAACCGCTTCAGCAGCGGCGAGACCGTGCCGTAGTCCAGGCGCAGGGCCGTCCCGAGTTCCTTCACCGGGATCTCGCCCCGCTCCCACAGCACGAGCAGCGCAAGATACTGCGGGTAGGTCAGGCCGAGTTCGTCGAGGAGCGGGCGGTACGCCGCCGTCACCGCGCGCTGGGCCGCGTACAGCGCGAAGCACAGTTGGTCGTCCAGCAGCAGCGATGCCGCGGGAGCCGCGGCGGCCGGTTCCTCGTTCACGCGCCCATTGTCACAGCCCGCGGGTCGAAGCCGAACGGCAGCTCCAGCCTGTGGGCACGCATCAGTCCGGCGTCGCCGAGCAGGTCCTGCGTACGCCCGTCGGCCGCGATCACGCCCTCGCTGAGGATCACCGAGCGCGGGCACAGCTCCAGTGCGTACGGCAGGTCGTGCGTGACCATCAGCACGGTGACGTCCAACGACCTCAGGATGTCGGCGAGTTCGCGGCGCGATGCCGGGTCGAGATTGGACGAGGGCTCGTCGAGGACGAGGATCTCGGGCTCCATCGCGAGCACGGTCGCGACGGCGACCCGCCGGCGCTGGCCGAAGGACAGATGGTGCGGGGGGCGCTCCGCGTAGTCCGCCATCCCGACCCGCCGCAGCGCCATGGCCACCCGCTCCTCCAGCTCCGCGCCGCGCAGCCCGGCCGCCGCCGGTCCGAAGGCGACGTCCTCCCTGACCGTCGGCATGAAGAGCTGGTCGTCGGGGTCCTGGAAGACGATGCCGACCTTGCGGCGGATCTCGGCCATGTGCCGCTTGCCGACCGGCAGTCCGGCGACACTGACGGTGCCGGCGCCCCCGGTGAGGATGCCGTTCAGGTGCAGGACGAGGGTCGTCTTGCCGGCGCCGTTCGGGCCGAGCAGCGCGACGCGCTCACCGCGCGCGACGCCAAGGTCGACACCGAAGAGGGCCTGGTGGCCGTCGGGGTAGGCGTATGCGAGGCCCTTGACCTCCAGCGACATCGTCATAGCGTCCAGCCAAGCAGACAGACCGCGAGAGCGGTGAGCGGGGGGGCGGCGGCCCGCGCCCAGTCGGCGCGGTCCGCGGTCACCTCGTCGATGACGGGCATCGTGCCCGCGTACCCGCGGCTGACCATGGCCAGATGCACCCGCTCGCCGCGCTCGTAGGAGCGGATGAACAGGGCGCCCGCGGACTTGGCGAGCACGCCCCAGTGCCGGACGCCGCGCGCCTCGAAGCCTCGCGAGCGGCGGGCGATGGACATGCGCCGCATCTCGTCGGTGATGACGTCACCGTAACGGATCATGAACGAGGCGATCTGGACCATCAGCGGCGGCAGTTTGAGCCGCTGCAGTCCGAGCAGCAGGGAGCGCAGTTCGGTGGTCGAGGCGAGCAGCACGGAGGCGGCGACGCCCAGTGTCCCCTTGGCGAGGATGTTCCAGGCGCCCCACAGTCCGGGAACGGAGAGGGAGACCCCGAGCAGCTCGGTCCGCTCGCCCGGCACCACGAAGGGCATGAGCAGCGCGAAGGCGACGAACGGGATCTCGATCAGCAGCCGCTTCAGCAGGAAGGCCGCCGGGACTCGGGCCGCGGCGGCGACCACGCCCAGCAGCACGGCGTAGAGACCGAAGGCCCAGACCGCCTCGCGCGGCGTGGAGGCCACCACGAAGACGAAGCCGAGCGCCGCGGCGATCTTGCAGTGCGGAGGCAGCTCGTGGACCGGCGAGTCTCCGTGCCGGTAGAGCTTGTGGGCTCCCCCATGGCCTCCGGCATGGGAGGCACCGCCGTCCCGCGCCATGTCAGACCTCTTCGACGGTACGACGACGGCGTACCACCCAGAACACACCGGTGCCGGCCGCGACCGTGGCGCCCACGCCGATCACACCCGCGAGCCCACCGGAGAGCCTGGCGTCATCGACGTCCTTGACGCCGTAGTCGGCGAGCGGTGAGTCGGCGGCGGCGTGGTCCTCGACCTTCCTGTCGATGCCCTGGTCGGCGGCGACCTTCTCCAGTCCGTCGGGGCTCGCGGAGGCGTAGAAGGAGACGACACCGGCCAGGACGACGGAGGCGGCGAGGCCCGCGATCCAGACGTGGCGCGCGGAGCCCGTGGACACGGGCGCGACGGCGGACGCGGGCTCGGCGTCGACCAGCTCGCCGCCGACGCGCAGCTTGAGCGGGGCGGACAGCCCGCGCGCGCCGTACACGAGGTCCGGGCGCACGGCGACGACGGCGCCGACCGTCAGCATCGTGATCACGGCCTCGCCGATGCCGATCAGGACATGGACGCCCACCATCGCGCTCAGCACCGTGCCGATCGGGACGTCGGTCGTGCCGCCGATCGCGTAGAGGAGCGTGAAGGCGGCGGCCGCGGCCGGCACGGAGACCAGCGCTGCCACGAAGGACGCGACGGCCACCGAACGACGGCCGCGGGGCAGCACCTTCACCAGCAAGCGGAAGAGGGCATAGGCGACAACGACCGTGACCACGCCCATGACGAGGATGTTCACGCCGAGCGCGGTGAGACCGCCGTCCGCGAAGAGGATGCCCTGGAGCAGCAGGACGACGGCTATGCACAGCACGCCGGTGAAGGGGCCGACGAGGATCGCCGCCAGCGCGCCGCCGAGCAGATGTCCGCTGGTACCGGCCGCGACCGGGAAGTTGAGCATCTGGACGGCGAAGATGAAGGCGGCGATGAGACCGGCCAACGGCGCCGTCCGTTCGTCGAGTTCCCGTCGGGCCCCGCGCAGGCTGACGGCGACGGCACCGGCCGCGACGACGCCGGCGGTGGCGGAGACGGGCAGGTTGATGAATCCGTCAGGAACATGCATGTGCGGGACTCCGCTTCAGGCAGGGCTGGTCAACCGTCCGATGATGCCTCCTATTGCAAAGAGGTTGCAAGAGCGCGCCTTACACAAAAGCAAGAGCCACGCCCAGGCCTTAACGCGGAAAATATGTGACATTAGATAACAAACAACGCCGAGGTGAGGAGTCGGTCGATGTCCCCCACTGTCGAGCGCCCTGCCGTCGAAGAGCTGGCGAAGGCCCGGATCGTCAACGACGCCCCTCACTACCGGCGCATACCGGTCGCCCTGCGCTACGACCCCGGGCAGGATCCGGCCGCCGTGCGCTTCGTCTTCCCGACCGGCATCGAGTGGACCTTCCCGCGCGAACTGCTGGAGACCGGTCTGCGCTCTCCCGCCCGCCGCGGCGATGTGAACGTCTGGCCGTGCGGCCGCGCGCAGGTCGTCGTCGAGTTCCATTCACCGGAGGGCGTCGCGGTGGTCCAGTTCGACTCGCGTCCTCTCGTGCGCTTCCTGCGCCGGACATACGCGGAAGTGGCCGCGCCCGCCACCAGGTCGTGACGGACACGGCCACCCTCCAGGTCTCCGGGATCAGACGCCGACGAGCTCCCGGTCCTCGCCGGAGCCGGAGTCGGAGTCCGAGCCGGCCGCGGCGGCCGCGGCGTCCTTCTTCCGCAGCTGCTCGCCCTCCACGTCCACGCTGGGCAGCACCCGGTCCAGCCAGCGCGGCAGCCACCAGGCCTTGTGCCCCAGCAGCGCCAGCACCGCCGGCACGATCGCCATCCGGACCACGAAGGCGTCGAAGAAGACGGCGATCGCGAGACCGAAGCCGATCATCTTCACCATCTGCTCGCTCGACCCGATGAAGCCGGCGAAGACCGCGATCATGATCACGGCGGCGGCGGTGACGACGCGGGCCCCGTGCCGGAAGCCGGTCACGATCGCCTGTCCCGGCCGCTCCCCGTGGACGTACGCCTCACGCATCCGCGTGACCAGGAAGACCTCGTAGTCCATGGCGAGGCCGAAGACCACGCCCACCATGAAGATCGGCATCATCGACATGATCGGGCCGGTCTGCTCGACCCCGAAGAGGGAGCCGAGCCAGCCCCACTGGAAGACCGCGACCACCGCGCCGAGCGCGGCGACCACCGAGAGCAGGAAGCCGAGCGCGGCCTTGAGCGGGACCAGGACTGACCGGAAGACCACCATCAGGAGCAGGAAGGCGAGACCGACGACGAGTGCCAGATACGGGATCAGCGCGTCGTTCATCCGCTGAGAGAAGTCGATGTTCATCGCGGTGCTGCCGGTGACGTGGACGTTGTCGCCGCTGACGTCCCGGATGGAGTGGACGAGGTCCTCGGTCTCCGTCGAGCTGGGCCGGTCCTTCGGGATGACGGTGATCATCGCCGTGTCGCCGGCCTTGTTGAGCGTGGCCGGGGTGACGGCCGCGACCCCGTCCAGACCGGAGATCTCCTTCGCAGTGCTGTCCGCCGCGGCCTTGCCACCGTCGACCACGACGAGCAGCGGGCCGTTGAAGCCGGGCCCGAAGCCGTCGGAGAGCAGGTCGTACGCCCGGCGCTGGGTGGTGCTGGTCGGCTGGGAGCCGTCGTCGGGCAGGCCCATCTCCAGCGATGCGGCGGGAATGGCGATCGCGCCGAGGCCCACGACACCCGCGAGCAGCACGGTGACCGGGCGGCGCAGCACGAAGCGGGCCCAGCGGGTGCCCATGTTGGGCTTCTCGCTCTCCGGCCCGTCGTGCTTGTGGGCGTCCTTGCCGTGCTTGTGGGCGTCGGCCCTGCGGGCCTTGCGGCCCTGCACCCGCTTGCCTGCGAATCCCAGCAGGGCCGGGATCAGGGTGAGCGCGATGAGGACGGCGATCACGACCGTGCCGGCGGCGGCGAAGCCCATCTTGCTGAGCATCGGGATGTTGACCACGGCGAGGCCGACCAGGGCGATGACGACGGTCAGTCCGGCGAAGACGACGGCGGAACCCGCCGTCCCCGCGGCCCGTCCGGCGGCCTCCTCGCGGTCCCGGCCCTCGGCCAGCTCGGCGCGGTAGCGGGAGACGATGAAGAGTGCGTAGTCGATGCCGACCGCGAGACCGATCATGGTCGCGAGCGTGGCGGTGGTGGAGCCCAGGTCGAAGAGGTTGGCGAGAGCGGTGATGGTGGAGACACCGATACCGACGCCGATGATCGCGGTGAGCAGCGGCAGTCCGGCGGCGACGAGGGATCCGAAGGTGATGACCAGGACGACGGCCGCGACGGCGACACCGATGATCTCGGTGGCCCCCGTCTCCGGCACGGTCTGGAGCGCGTCGCCGCCGATCTCGACGGTCAGCCCCGCGGCCTTCGCCTCCTCGCCCGCTTCGGTGAGGGCCTCCCGGGTCTTCTCGGTCAGCTCCATTCCGCTGACCTTGTACGAGACCTGGGTGTAGGCGACGGTGCCGTCCCGGCTGACCGCCTTGGCCTGGTACGGGTCGACCACCGAGGCGACCTCGTCCGAACCGGACCTGAGCTCGGCGACGACCTTCTTGACCTCGGCCTTGTTGGCCGGGTCGGTCATCTTCCGCCCGTCCGGGGCCTTGAAGACGACGCGCGCGGTGGCGCCGTCGGCGTTCGTGCCCGGGAAGCGCTCCTCGAGGAGGTCGAAGGCCTTCTGCGCCTCCGTACCGGGGATGGAGAAGGAACTGGATGTGGCGGTGGACGCGGTGGCCGCGCCGACCCCGGCGATCGCCAGCAGTGCCACCCAGGCAAGGGCGACGAATCGGCGGCGCCGGAAGGCGAACCGCCCGAGTTTGTACAGGAACATGGCCACGGGTACGGACTCCCGTTCAGGTCGTTGGGGCACAAAGTGGGCAGGGGTGACCAGTCCGACGACGTGAGCGGTGCGCGTCAGGTGGGACGTTGCGGGTGGTGTGTCGCGGGTGTGGCGGGGAGGGGATTCAGGTGCTGCTGGAGGGGATTCAGGTGCAGCGTGCGGGGATTCAGGCGCTGAGGGCGGGGACACCCAGTGCCGGGAGCACCACCGCATCGATGCTGCGCCCGCCCGGGGACCAACCCCGGGACCCCCGGCCGGAACAGCAGGCCGCGGTCACCGGGCACCCAGTGCCGGGAGCACCACCGCATCGATGTAGTGCCCGCCCGGGGACCAACCCCCGGACCCCCGGCCCGAACAGCAGGCCGCGGTCACCGGGCACCCAGTGCCGGGAGCACCACCGCATCGATGTAGTGCCCGCCCGGGGACCAACCCCCGGACCCCCGGCCC